>NZ_JAMYNS010000007.1:0-340540 GCF_040319125.1 Mesorhizobium sp. M0938
TTGTGCTGGCGGTGCCATTCTGAGGTTTATAGTTAAAGGGTTATGGGCTTGGGTGGGTTTTTTTTTTTCTTGTTTTTTTTTTGCCTGTCTTTCTTTTGCGCGGCGGGCGTGCCGGCGCGCGAATTCCTCCAGGCCGGGATTGTGGCCAATCACCAAAAGGCTGTTTGTCCCCGCATTCGCCTGCCGTATCTTGGCGAGAACGTCTGCCACACTGGCCTCATAGAGCGCCTGAACAAATTTGGCCGGCGTTTTCGCCGGCAATTCCGCCGAGACCAGCCGCCATGTGTCGCGGCTGCGCAGCGCCGGCGATACCAGCGCCAGATCGGGCAGCCAGCCTTGCCTGGCCAGTTCGCGCCCGACCAGCGGCGCAGCCTTCAGCCCGCGTCCGGAAAGCGGCCGGTCGAAGTCGATAAGGTCAGGATCGTCCCAGCTCGACTTGGCGTGGCGCAGAAGAAGGAGTTGCTTCGCCGTCGCCATGCCAGCCTCCTCCTGCTCAGGGCGTAATCCGCGCCAGATGCTCGAGGTCGCTCTCCTCGCGCAGCGGATCAGGCGCCATCACCACGGAGGTGCTGTTGTCGGCATCGTCGGCGAAGTGGGCAAGCACGGTGCGGCCATCTTCCATCCGCGCCTTGCCCTCGGCGACCAGCCCGAGTGCCAGCGGATAAAGCCTGTGCTCGGCCTTCAGTACGCGGGCGGCCAGCGTATCCTCATTGTCGCCGACCATCACCGGTACGGCAGCCTGGGCGATGATCGGCCCGTCGTCCATATCGAGCGTTACGAAATGCACCGTGCAGCCATGGATGCGCGTGCCCGCGCGCAGCGCGCGCGCATGGGTGTCGAGGCCCTTGAAGGCCGGCAGCAGGGCAGGGTGGATGTTGATCATCCGTCCCAGCCATTTCTCGACGAAGCGTGCGCCAAGAATGCGCATGTAACCGGCCAACGCCACGATCTCGGCGCCGAACGAGACAAGTGCCGCGTCGATCTCCCCGTCATGCGCTTCCTTGCTGGTATAGTCGGCTCGCGAAATCACCTTGGTGGCGATGCCGCGCGCCGCCGCGATACCGAGACCGGCGGCATTGGCCCGGTCGGAAATGACGCCGACGATCTCAGCCGGATAGTCCGGGTTGCTCGCTGCGGCGATCAGCGCCGTCATGTTGGAGCCGCGTCCCGAAATCAGCACCACAGTGCGTTTGCGCATCCTCATAGGCCGATCGACCCCCGATAGATCACGCCGGCGTCGCGGCGCGGCACGATGCGGCCGATCGGCGTCACGGTCTCGCCCGCCTCCTGCAGCACGGCCGCGACCTGTGCGGCCTGGCCGGAGGCGACGGCGAGGATCATGCCGACGCCGCAATTGAAGGTACGCATCATCTCTTCGGGTGCTACTCCGCCGGTCTTTGCCAACCACGAGAACACCGGCGGCACCTCGATGGCGTCGAGGTCGAGCTCGGCCGAAAAATCCTTTGGCAGGACGCGCGGAATGTTTTCGGGAAAGCCGCCGCCGGTTATGTGGGCCAGGGCTTTGATGCCATGCGTGCCGCGGATCGCCTTGAGGAGCGACTTGACGTAGATGCGGGTCGGCTCGAGCAGCGCTTCGGCCAGCGTGACTTCATCATTGAAGGGCGCCGGATCGGCCCACGAAAGGCCGCTGGTGGCGACGATGCGGCGGACCAGCGAAAAGCCGTTCGAATGCAGGCCCGACGAGGCCAGCCCCAACAGCACGTCGCCCTCGACGATGTCGTCGGTCGGCAGCAGCTGGCCGCGTTCGGCCGCGCCCACGGCAAAACCGGCAAGGTCGTAGTCCTTGCCGTGATACATGCCGGGCATTTCCGCCGTCTCGCCGCCGATCAGCGCACATCCGGCCTGCCGGCAGCCCTCGGCGATGCCGCCGACGATCGCCGCACCCTGGTCGGGATCAAGCTTGCCGGTGGCGAAATAGTCGAGGAAGAACACGGGCTCGGCGCCTTGCACGACGATGTCGTTGACACACATGGCGACGAGATCGATGCCGATCGTGTCGTGCTTGCCCGCATCGATGGCGATCTTCAGCTTGGTACCGACGCCGTCATTGGCGGCGACCAGCACCGGGTCGGAGAAGCCGGCGGCCTTGAGGTCGAAAAGGCCGCCGAAGCCGCCGATCTCGCCATCGGCGCCCGGCCGGCGCGTCGCGCGCACCAGCGGCTTGATCTTCTCGACCATGAGATTGCCGGCATCGATATCGACACCCGCCTCGGCATAGGTGAGCCCGTTTTTGCGCTTGCTCATTTCTGGCGCCTGCTCATCTCTGTTTCCACTTGCTTGAGGGCTCTTCGCATGAACGCTTTTGCCTCGCAAGGCAAGCGCGCGATGGCGACGTTCAATTGGAGATCGGCCGAACCGGACGCCCTACGCTCCAGCAGTAGAAAGAAATGCCCGCCAGTGCAGCGGCGAGGGTACCGACGGTCGCTAAGACCTGACCTCGTCGCTCGGGAGGGCTCCGTAGGAGAAACCGGCGGCGATCAAACTTGCCGCCACAGTCCAGACACCCGGGTTTGCGGCGATTGACCGCCCGAAAACGAACGCCACGGCGGCAGCCATCAACCAGAGAGGCCAAGACGCCAGAAGGCCGACGACCAAGGCAAGAACGAAACTGGTCAAAAGGTCATGCATCGACGCGTCGCGGTGTGGGGTTGTAAAAGATGCGAAAGCTAGGAGGCTTTCTGTTACCCCGGCCAAATAGCAAAGTGTGACACGCAGGGCGATTGTAAATCTCTGTGCCATCGTCATTCGTTAGGTTCATTTTTCGGTCTGGGGTGGAGCAGGTGAGCGAGGAGAGAGCGTCGCCACTTGCCCTAGCGTCCTATCTCCATCATGTATCATTAAACAGAAACAACGGGACATGCGTTTGACCATCCCCAACATGATCACGATCATGCGTTTCGTGCTGGTGCCGGGCGTGGTGCTGGCCATGCTGCAGGCGCACTGGGACTGGGCTTTCGCCGGCTTCCTCATCGCCGGCATTTCCGACGGTGTCGACGGCTTTATTGCCCGCCATTTCAACCAGTTTTCGCGGCTTGGCGCCTATCTCGATCCGATGGCCGACAAATTGCTGCTGGTCTCGGTGTTCGTGGTGCTGGGCTTCATCGGTGAATTGCCGCTGTGGTTGGTCGTCACCATGGTGTCGCGCGATGCGCTGATCGTTTGCGCCGTCGTTTTATCCACCGTCATGACCCACCCGGTCGAGATGAAGCCGCTGTTCGTGTCGAAAGCCAACACCGCCATCCAGATCGTGCTGGCGGCGGTGGTGCTGGGCGAACTGGCCCTCGCCCTCGATCTCGATCCGCTCAGGCCGGTACTCATATTGCTGTCCGGGGTCTTGACCGTGGCTTCGGCCGCGGCCTATCTCGTGGCTTGGCTGAGGCATATGAGCGGCTATGGCGAAGGCTCCACACCGGGCACCTGACCAGGACATCGACGCGGCAGCCGAGGCTGCGGCCGCCGATGCCGCCGCGTCCGGCGTGTTTCGCCGCCAAATCCGCTTCTGGCTGATCAGCGCCATCATCCTCGCGGTCTTCCTCTACGTCTTCAGCGGCATCCTTCTCCCGTTCGTCGCAGGCATGGTGCTCGCCTACTTCCTCGACCCGGTCGCCGACCGGCTGCAGCGGCTCGGCCTGTCCAGGCTGATGGCGACGGTCGTCATCCTGTTTGCCTTCATCGTCGTTCTGGTGCTGGCCTTTGTCATCCTGGTTCCAGTGCTGGCCTCGCAGATGGCCGATTTTGCCAGCAAGCTGCCGGAATACCTGACCCGCCTGCAGACCCTGATCACCAGCTTCGATCCGAGATGGCTGGAAGAGAAATTCGGCGTCGACGCCAATGGCCTGCGCGAAGGCTTGAATTCGCTGCTGACCTCCGGCTTCGGGCTTTTGACCACGGTGTTCACCTCGATCTGGAGCTCCGGCGTGGCGCTGGTGTCGGTGGTCAGCCTGTTCGTGGTGACACCAGTCGTTGCCTTTTACATGCTGCTCGACTGGGATCGCATGGTGGCCATCGTCGACAGCTGGGTGCCGCGCGACTATGTCAAGACCGTCAGGGCGATCGCCAACGACATCAACACCGCTACCGCCGGCTTTGTACGCGGCCAGGGCACGCTGTGCCTGGTATTGGGCGCCATGTATGCCACCGGCCTGACGTTGACCGGCCTGAATTTCGGCATCCTCATCGGCCTGTTCGCCGGGCTGATCTCCTTCATCCCCTATGTCGGCTCGCTGACCGGGCTGGTGTTGGCCGTCGGCGTCGCCTTCGTTCAGTTCTGGCCGGACTGGACCATGATCGCGGCGGTGGCCGGCGTGTTCTTCGTCGGCCAATTCATCGAGGGCAACATCCTGCAGCCGAGGCTGGTCGGCAAAAGCGTCGGCCTGCATCCGGT
This sequence comes from Mesorhizobium sp. M0938, assembly GCF_040319125.1. Taxonomy (NCBI): domain Bacteria; kingdom Pseudomonadati; phylum Pseudomonadota; class Alphaproteobacteria; order Hyphomicrobiales; family Phyllobacteriaceae; genus Mesorhizobium; species Mesorhizobium sp. M0938. The sequence continues at coordinate 4,406 of NZ_JAMYNS010000007.1, forward strand.
TTGGCTGATGTTTTCGCTGTTTGCCTTCGGCGCGCTGTTCGGCTTCGTCGGCCTGCTCATCGCCGTCCCGGCCTCCGCCGCCGTTGCCGTTCTGGTGCGCTTTGCCATTTCCCGTTATCTGGAATCGCCGCTCTACAAGGGCCACAGCACCGAGCCTGTCCCGCCGCTGCAGGCGCGTCGCCGCGGGAGCAGCGGGCCGCGCAGTTGAGCCAGATGCCGGACAACAAGATCGATCCGCCGCGCCAGTTGCCGCTCGATCTCGGCCACGGCACCGGCTATTCGCGCGACGAGCTCGTCGTCTCCGGCACCAACAGCCAGGCGGTGGCGCTGGTCGATCGCTGGCCGGACTGGCCGTCGCCGGTGATTGTGCTTGCCGGTCCGGCAGGCTCTGGAAAAACCCACCTGGCGTCGATCTGGCGCGCCCGCGCCGGGGCTGTGGCAGTCGACGCCGGGCGCATCGGTGACTGCATCGCAAGCCTTGGCGCGCGGCCGGCCCTGATCGACGATGTCGATGCCGGTCCAGTCGATGAAGAGGGGCTGTTCCATCTGATCAACGCAGTGCGCGGGGCCGGCTCGACTTTGCTCTTGACCGCGCGGCGCTTTCCGTCCGCCTGGGGCGTCAGGCTCCCTGACCTCGCCTCGCGACTGAAGGCTGCGGCGACGGTCGAGATCCACGAGCCCGACGATCTCTTGCTGGCCGGCGTCATCACCAAACTGTTCGCTGACCGCCAGGTCGAGGTCGAGCCGCATGTCGTGCAATATCTGGTGCGCCGCATCGAACGCTCGCTCGCCACCGCGATGCGGGTGGTGGAGCGGCTCGATCGTTCGGCATTGGAGCGCAAGACGCCGATCACCCGGGCGCTCGCCGCCGAAACCGTCAGCGCCATGGATGAGGGGCAGGGCGAGTTCGAGATCTGATACGACAGGCTTAGCCGGTGTCCCATTTCGGGAAACCAGTACTGGCATCCATCTTGCAACGTCAGCCTTGCCGGCTAACCCCGGTCCTGATTGCGTATCAAATCAGGTTGTAGGCTCGCCGGGAGTTGAGGCGGTTGGGGTTCTCTTCCCGGCGAGCTTACCTTTGGCCGTTGTAATGGACCGTTGAATGGTCTATTTTTACCTACAAGTATGGACCAGAGGATGGTCTATAAAGGAGCGGCCGATGCAGGTATCCGTTACAGACGCCAAGGGACAACTGACCGAGTTGGTGCGTCGTGCCGAGGCAGGTGACGAGATCATTCTGACCCGTCACGGTCACGCGGCCGTGCGTCTGGTTCCGGTCAAGGCAGTGCCGGACAGGAAAAGCCGTCGGGCATTGCTAGAGGCGATGCGGGCATCCGGCGCCGCGAGGGCGAAGGCTGGGCCATCTGCCGCGCGAAGCCAGGATTTCCTCTACGGCGACGATGGCCTGCCCGAATGATCGTGGTCGATACCTCGGCGCTGATGGCGATCGTTCTTGACGAACCGGAGGCTGATGCCTGCATCGCGGCGCTTGAGGCCGAAGACGACATCCTGATTTCCGCCGGCACCGTGGCCGAAGCGCTGATCGTCGCGGCGCGGCGCAATGTCGGCGAAGAGCTGTCCGGACTGATCGACGGGCTTGGTTTCGAAATCGCGGCAGTGACGCCGGCCTCTGCGCGTCGCATCGCCGAGGCCTATGCAAAATGGGGTAAGGGCATTCACCCCGCCGCGCTCAATTTCGGTGACTGCTTCGCCTATGAGGTGGCGAAAGAACATGCCTGCCACCTGCTTTATGTCGGCGACGATTTTTCGAGGACCGATATCGAAAGCGTTCTCTAAGCACGGGGTTGCCTGCGCCACATGCGCGCGACAACGCTACGAGATCGACGTTCCCACCTATGAGCTCTCCCTCGAAATAATTTCGGCGATATATTTTGACCGAGAGCTGTCCCACCCGCAAGCTGTGCACCGGCCGTCTTTGAACTGATGTTCGCAGGCGGGGTATCCATAGAGATGAAACGCGCATTCAGCACAAAGGCTGGCCATTGCGCTGCTTTCGACGAAATATATGCTGCCGCATTCGTCGCAACTCGTGACTGATCGGTCAGTCATAGGCTCACCCCGCGCTTTCGTTTCAGTCCGATCGCCACACGCAGCCGCCGGGTCGTGCCGCCACCGCCGCCACGACTCAGATCCCACCGCCAGGCAGGGCGGCACGTTCGACGCCAAAGCGCCTGCGGTAATCGCCCGGCACGAGGCCGGTTATCCTGGCGAACACTTTGCGGAAGGAGCCGGGATCGTCATAGCCGACATCCCAGGCGATCTGGTCTACTGATCGGGTCGTCGCTTCCAGCATCTCACGCGCCTTGCCGACGCGCAGGTGCTGGCAATATTCGGTCGGCTTGAGGCCGGTGGCGTTGCGAAAGCGGCGCAAAAAAGTCCGCTCCTCCAAGGCCGCATGCTCCGCCATGGTGGCAAGCGTCACATCGCGCGCGCCTCTCGCCTGGAGCCAGTGCTGCACCTTGAGAATGGCTTCGTCGCCATGGTTCAGCCTGGGAGCGAAGGGGCTGTAGAAGCGCTGTTCGCGCCCCGGCGGATCCACCAGCATGAAACGGGCGGTGTCCATCATGACGGTCGGCCCAAGCACCCTGTCGACAAGTTTTAGGCCGAGATCGGTCCAGGCCATGTAGCCGCCGGCGGTGATGATGTCGCCATCGTCGATGACCAGCTTGTCGGCATCCAGTGCGATGTCGGGGAAGCGCATCGCCAGCGCGTCGCGATAGGCCCAATGCGTGGTCGCAACACGACCCGACAGCAGGCCGGTCTCGGCAAGCACGAAGGCGCCGGCGCAGACCGAGCCGAGCGTCGCGCCCGCCGCATGGCGGGCCCTGAGCCAGTCGGCATACGGCGCGGCCGACTCTCGGGGGATCGGATCACCTAGGGTCGGAGGCAAGATGACCATGGCCGGTCCATTGCCAGGGCCGGGGTCGCTGTCGCCGGGCTCGCTGTCGAAGGTGCGGATGATCGTTTGGTTCGCCTCCTGCCATTGCCAATGGCTGACACGAAGCCTCAGCGCGTCCGGCGAGCGTTCGGCAGCCAGGCGGTTGGCCAGCTGGAAGAGATCGGTCAGCCCAAGAACAGCCGCTTCCTGAACGCCGGGATAAACAACGAGGCCGATTTCGACCGTATCGCGTGCCGCAACCATCTGTCAGTTTTGCCGTGTCAAATGTCTGTTTTGCCAATCGTCACCATGACGCCGTTGCAGTAGCTTGTCCACAGAAGGAAACGAACCTTCCCCCCAACAACTTCAGCTATCCACATCAAGGAGCACGATGATGAGCACATTCACCACCAAGGACGGCACCGAGATTTTCTACAAGGATTGGGGCACAGGCCAGCCAATCGTGTTCCATCACGGCTGGCCGCTCAGCGCCGATGACTGGGACAACCAGATGCTGTTCTTCCTCGACAAGGGCTATCGCGTCATCGCGCATGATCGGCGCGGGCATGGCCGCTCGACACAGACGGCGACCGGCAACGAGATGGACACATACGCTGCCGACGTCGCAGCCCTGGTTGCCCATCTGGATTTGAAGAATGCCGTTCACATCGGCCACTCGACCGGCGGCGGCGAGGTGGCGCGTTACGTTGCCCGCTACGGTGGCGAAGCACGCGTCGCCAAGGCGGTGCTGATCGGCGCGGTGCCGCCGATCATGGTCAAGACCGACAGCAACCCCGGCGGCCTGCCAATCGAGGTCTTCGACGGCTTCCGAGCGGCTCTGGTCGCCAACCGCGCTCAGTTCTACAGGGATGTGCCGGCCGGCCCGTTCTACGGTTTCAATCGCGAGGGCGCCAAGGTCTCGCAAGGGGCTGTCGATAATTGGTGGCGCCAGGGCATGATGGGCGGAGCCAAGGCTCACTACGACTGTATCGAGGCTTTTTCCGAAACCGACTTTACCGACGACCTCAAGAAGATCGACGTGCCCGTCCTGATCATGCATGGCGATGACGACCAGATCGTGCCGATCGCCGACTCCGCTTTGCTTGCAGCCAAGCTCGTGAAGCAGGGCACGCTCAAGGTCTACAAGGGCCTTCCGCACGGAATGTGCACCACCCACCCGGAGATCATCAATCCGGATCTCCTGGCGTTCATCCAAAGCTGACGCTCGGAGCTTCAGGCGGGCACGCTCGGAAATCCGGGCTGCCCGTCGGCCGCAGTCCGGCGCAGGTGCACCGGCAGCACGGCTGATGATTGCGATGGATGAATGGTCGGAGTGGAGAGATTCGAACTCCCGACCCTCTGGTCCCAAACCAGATGCGCTACCAGGCTGCGCTACACTCCGAGTCCTTGCGGGCTATAGGGTTCCAGGCTTGGCTGCGCAACCCCTTAAAAGACGAAAACGGAACAAACGGCAGGCCCGGGCCGAGAGCGGAGCGGAAAATGCCAGCCAAGTCGCGCAACGGCTTCGCCGCAAAATGTTCAAGCTGATGGCGGGGAACGGAGTTTTGCCAAGACCCTGGCGCGATCATTGTCGGTGGCCAGCCCTGCCGAAGGGTGCTGCGGCAAGCATCGGCCTTGCCGCCGACTGCATTGCGAAGTAATGACGGGGCTATAGCGGCGGTGCCGCTGCACTTAGCAACGAGGTGGCCATGTCCGCGCGCATTTTCAGCCCAGCCAAAACCGCGATGCAGTCCGGTAAGGCCAAGACCGGCCACTGGGTGCTGGAATTCGATCCCGAAATGCGGAAGAAAATCGATCCGCTGATGGGCTACACCACGTCGGGTGACATGCGCAGCCAGATCAGGCTTACGTTCGACACCAGGGAAGAGGCGGTGGCCTATGCCGAAAAAGAGGGGCTGGCGTACCGTGTCGAGGAGCCGAAGGAATCCAAGCGCCGCCAGATTTCCTATGCGGAGAATTTCCGCTATGACCGCAGGACGCCCTGGACACATTGACCGGCAATGCCGGGCAGCGATCCCGGCGCATGATTCAGCCGGCCTTTTGGCGTCGGCCCAGCGGTCCCGTAGCTCAGCTGGATAGAGCACCGGCCTTCTAAGCCGATGGTCACAGGTTCGAATCCTGTCGGGATCGCCAATATTTTCAAGTACTTAGATACCATATTCGGGCTGGAAACCCAACCGAAATTGGCCGTTTTACACCGCGTTTTACAGATTTCGTTCCTCATGGGTTCCGTTCCATGCGGAGAATGACGGCATCGCTGGCGTCTTGATCGTCGGCCAGGTAGTGCTTTTCCAGCACTGACTTGATCTCGGAAATCGAGTGTCCGGATATCTTAGCGATGTTCTCGACGCTCGATCCTTCCCGCGCCCGCTCGGTGATGAACGTTCCGCGCAGATCGTGGAACGTCACAGCCCCGATCTTGAGCCGGCCGCACTCTTTCCCCCACGACGTTTTAAAGCCGTCCTTCGTCCATGGCCGCTTGCGCGAGTTGAGCAGAATGCGCAGCTTGTCCTTGTCCATCGGGTCGAGCATCGCCTTGAGCGTGGAATGAACACGCACCTTCAGCCGCTTGTCGGTCTTCGACTGGCGGAACTGGAGATAGATCCCGTCATAGTCCTTCCATGACAGCGCCAATAGGTCGCCCTGGCGCTGGCCGGTGTGCAGCGCCATTTCGAAGGCAAGCAGGAGGTGCGCAGGGGCGCCGGCACGGAATGCCTTGATCTGCGCCTGCGACCACACGCTTTCGCGCCTGGAGCCGCTGTAGAGCCGTTCTATCCCGGTGCAGGGGTTCTTCTCTATGATCTCGTCAGCAATGGCGTAGGAGAAGACCTTGGATAGCGAGAACAGCAGCTTATCGGCCTTGCGCGGGTTCGCGGTGAAGCTCCGGTGCCACTTCCTGATTTCGGCCTTCATGCCCTTTTGCTGCGTCAACTTCGCTGGCAGCTTCGGCCATTTGGCCTTTATCAGCTTAAACGCATAGAGATGGTCCGTCTGCGTCGTATCGGCCAGCGCGAGAAAATCGTGATTGCGCTTGCTCTCCGGTCCGGTGAACCGATCGATAAGGCTTTCCAGCGTCTCGACAACCTTCGGCGTCGCGTCACCTTTGAGCCTGGCAAACTCCAGCGCAAAGGCTTCGGTGTGCGGCTTGGCTTCCATCTTCGGGCCGCCGCGCCATGCATAATAGTAGGTGCGCGCGGTGCCATCGGCCAGCTTGCGCTTGACCTTGTGGATACCCTTAAGCGCCACCAGCACCGCCCCTGTCTCTCCACGCTAGATACTCATCCAGCGTGTCAAAGGCTTCAGGCGAAACGTCCTTGTCAATTGGCCGTTCCCGTTGTGCATCATCCTTGGGGATTAGGCGCACAACCACTTCGCCGATCTTGACTTCGGCAATATGGCCAGCTTTGGCCGCGCCCCTACAGAGCACGGTTATCTGACGCTCAGTGAGGGCCAGTTGGCGCGTCATCGGCCACCTACCTGCCGAGCGAGGGCGCGGATTTCGGTGGCGACAAGCGTTCCGAACGCCGGACCGTTCTCGGCAATCTTCGCGCATTTTTCGATCGTCGCCACCCTCAGCGTCTCCCGGTCGGATTCGGCGGCGGTAGCGCGGGCTTGCCACATCTGGCGGCAGTCGTCTTCCTTGTTGGCTTGCTCGGCCCATACCTCGACCTCCTTAACCAGCCTAGCGTTCTCATCTGCGAGCGCGGATATGTGGTCGGCGGCTTCGCGTAGTATCGGAACAGCCGGGATACATGCATCGTCAGGAAGGTTGTTCCAGTCGGTCCTCATGGTGGCGGCGCGCAGTCGTTCGATCAACTCGGTGCTCATGGTCGCGGCTCCTGTTGAAGTGCAGCGCGGCCGGCAGCGGTGACTTTGGCTCCTGTAAATGCAGTCCACGCTACCGGCACCGTCACCAACCCTTTCGCCGCTAGCCGCTCTGCCACAAGTATCTCGATGCCGTCGACGGGAAGCGCGCCGCTGCCGCTGCCGTCCCGAAGGCTAAAGAGTTCAGCGCGCCTCAAAAATCGGCGCTGTGCTTCGGTCAGCTTCATTTCTGACCTCCCTCAGCATGAGAGGCGGCGAGGGCGGCGAGCGTATGAATCGCGCGTTCGATGGTGACGGCATTCGAGCCGACCATTTTGAAATCGGCCTTCAGCCGTTCAAGCCCGCGAATTGCGCCCCTGACCTTCTCTACCCCAGGCTCTATCGGTGCCTTGGGGAGAGGGTGGGCGGCGCGTTCCATGGCGAGGCGGACTTCCTCGGGGACAAGCAACAGGAATTCTGTGGAGACATCATTGGCGAGGAATGCCCCGACATTCCTGCCAACCGCGATAAGCGCCTTGCGCAACTTGTCCACCGCCTCGGCAGCATCCCCTACAGGGGGTGTTTCGGGGTTGGTCATGACGGCCTCCCGCCGATCTCGATCATCCGGTCGATGGACGTGTAGACTGAGTTTCGACACTCATCTTCGTCCCACTCCAAGCGCTTGTCGGCGCTGAGAAACACCTGGCCGAACTCGATGCGACCAGCCTCGATCATGGCGTCGATCTGACCATCGGAAAGACCGTCGCGCATCTGGTAGTCGACCAGCAGGTTGATGTGGCGTTTGCCGTGCAAGACTTCAGCTTTGTCGATGCGGATGGCTTTCATCGCCCTGTCTCCCCACCAGAGGGAAGAGAGGGGTTTCCGGCGAGGGCGCGGAGGACGCGTTTGAGAGCTATTCTTTGAATACCGTGCGTCTTGCCGATCTCATCGGCGGGCATTCCGAAGATCGAGAACAGCGCTAGACGGTGTTCATCGAATATATCGCGGAAGAACCACAATTCGAACTTCCGCCGCACCGCCAAATCTACCGCCCCATCCGTGGCGGCAGGGACGGCTTGGGCGTTGGAGAGGGCGCGGTAGACCTTAGCGAGTTTGCGGAAATCACCTTTGGTCAGATAGAGCGCATGTCGCATCTCACCCGACGAATGGACCTTGGCACCGTCAGGGGAGTAGTGCGACATGTCGGATTCGTCGCCGCCGTTCTTTTTGAGAAAGGCCAGATCAGACGCGTCCTGCTGCTCAACAAGCAATGCAAAGGGCTCAATCGCCTTCACCACCTCCCCATCCACCGCCGATGTTGGGGCGGGCGGGGTGGCTACGAGAGCGGCGACGGGCAATGCGGAGCCGACAGGCTTGGCCGCCTGCTTAGCCCTGATCTTGTCGACCTTCGTCCAGATGCGGGCAAGCTCCGCTTCGCCAGCTTCATGCATGTTGAGGTCGTGAGCGAGGCAGTATCCAGCCAGCGTGATCATCACGCCGCCAGCCTCTTGGGAGGGCTCGCCAGCATCTCGGCCCCACACGTAGTCGCGAAGAGCGAGGACACGGGCAGGATCGTAGCCGCACGACTGAAGCAGTTCGAACACTTCCTCCAGAAGACGGTCACCGCGCTCGACGCGATCCATGCTGATTTCCCGGCCAAAGCAGGACATCAACCAAGGCTGAACTCGCGCTTGCAGAGTTTCGTCCACCGGCACGGCTGGCGCTTCGGGATTGCTGAGAGGGGGAGCAAGGCAACTGCGGATGCGGGCCTCGTAATCGGCTTGGGCGGTAGCTTGGGCGGCTTCGATGGTCTTGTGTTTCCCACCAAGACCGGCGTCATCATCAAGAAGATATAGAACCCAAAGCCCTTCTTCGTTCTGGATGATGTACAAGCCAAACGATGTCTCAGCCTCGCAGTTGCCAGACTTCGAGCAGAACACGCGCCACTCCAGCCCCTTCACCGCCACAGCTTCAACCGGGCTGGATTTGGTGAGAGTGGCGCGACGGTTCCAGTGGAATGAGCGAGGCTCGGCTTCGAATGCCGGGTCTTCATCAAACCCGCTGGTAGCGTGACACCAGTCGCATTCGAACCACTCTTCATGGCCATTGTCGTTCGGCGATACGTCATGGCATCCGCAAAACGGGCACGGCTTCAGCGCGTCCAGCATCCCCTCGGTGGGCTTGGTGGTGGCGCCAAGCATGTTCTCGTCTTCTTCGTGAGCGTGCGTCATGGCGTCCTCGCATTTCGAATGATGATTTCCGCGGCTTCGTCATCGCCAGAAATGGCATGGAGGGCCAAGGCGACACGGCACGGATCGATGGAGTGCTTTGCCCAGAACTCCCGCTCAGAACCGGAGTGCTGTTCGCGGTGCTTGTCCGACGAGATGGGCAGGCACCAACGGTCATCTGGCTTTTCAGCTTTGCCAGTTTCCCGCTTGCCGTAGGCTGGATCTGCATACCGAGTGTGCGCGGCCTCCACAGGGCGCGTCCCGGTGATGATGCAGGGAAGCGTGCGCAGCCACTTCAAATGCGCGTCGTCGGTTCTCCTCGGACGTTTCTGGCCCTTTGCTGGCGAAGTCGAGAATGCCGTGTCAGGGCGCTTTATTGCGAAGCCAGCCATCACGCCCTCCGCTTTCCGGCGAGAGCCGCGTTAATGACGTCGCGCTTCGCACGAATGATTTTTGCCGAGCCGCGGCGGTGCTGCTTTCGATATACGGCCTGGAGCCGGTCCAGCTCCCTTAGCGCAGGCATGGCTCGACGCGTCTCTCGGTGCTGGCGCCATAGCTGCCATTGGACGATCGTGCGGCGGATGAGGGAGGAAAGGGTCATTTCGTTGCCTCCAAGCCTGCAGCGATGCGCAAACCATTGGACTCGGTGATCAGACCGTTCTTGCGCAGGATCGACATGCCGGTATTCCAATGGCCGCCGCGCGGCTGCATGCCGAGCTCGTTGGCGAGCGCATAGATGTCGATCCCTGGCGATCGCCGGATCGTCGCGAACATCTTCTGGGCCGGCTGCGGAAGGTTCTGCTCCAGCAGATCGGCTGGGATGACGCCGGCGGGGATAGCCGGAGGCGAGCCTGGAACAGCGAGGTCGCCTTCTTCGACCATCAAGCCGGCTTCAATGAGCCGCTTGCGCTTGGTGTTGAAATGACCACCACGCGCCTTGCGACCGCACATCGAGGCGAGGCCTGCCCACGTCATCTTTGCCGGCCAGACCTGGAGCGCGGCATTCAGCAGCGGATCTGACGCAAGGTCTGTCGCCCTTTCAATTCGGTTGGCTGCCGGAACGGGCCGCAGGCGGACCTCAACTGGCCTGCTCTCCGCCTCGATCGTCGCGGGGATGCCATTTTCCTCGTCGTCGGTTCGCATGGCGTCGATGGCCTGTTTGGCGCGCTGTAGGCCAATAGCAATTCCGGCGAGGCGTCCGCGGGCAGTCCCCTCGTCAAACCCCCGCTCAAAACCCTGCGCTTCAGCCGCCACGATGTCAGCGGTGTTGGCCGTGTTAAATTTCTCGACCTTCTTGGAGGCAGGAAGTGTAGCCTCAAGAGCCTCACGGATGGCCGAGACATCGACATCGGCCAGGGTCTTCGGTTCGATGCGCTTTTCCCCGGCCTTGGGGGTTGCGCTCGTGTCCAGCGTCTTAATCGTGGGGAAGCGCTTTCGCTCCAGCATCGTCGGGTCTTGCGACAACACCCAAGCTTCGCCGACATTGAGGCCAGCAAGCGTGTCGAAAACTTCTTTCGACTTGTCCCTGTCGCCATTGCCATCGACCCACGCCTTCGCCGCATCGCGGTCCTGTGGCGCCGGCAGGCGGTGAATGATCAGTGTGTTCGCCTGGGTCAGCACGTCCTTGGAGAGACGGGCTGGCCGCTGGGTGATCGTGATCAGCCGGAAGCCACGAAAGCGACCACGGCGGGCGATCCAGTCGATCTCACCATGAAGCTGCTTGCTGTCATCGCCTTGCGGATTCTGCGGCGCGAAGACGTCCGCTTCCTCGAGAACGATTGTCAGGGCATCGCGGTTCACGCGCCGCAGCTCATGCAGGAATTTCAGCAGGAAGCCTTGCTGGGCGCTCTTGGTCAGTTCGGACAGATCAATGACGGCGGGCACGTTCTCACGCGCCAGAATATCCGCCATGGCCACGGCTGCGGCGGTGTCGAGAGGCATATCGGCATGCGGACCACCAAAAATGGCGACCGGATAGCCAGGGCCTTCGCCATCGGCGGATGTGCGCAGCCCGGCCCACACTCCGAGCGGATCGAGAACCAGCACGCGCCGGCCCATGTCGAGCAACCGCTCAACGATGCCCTTTGAGGTATAGGTCTTGCCTCCGCCCTTTTTGCCAAGGATAGCGATGTCGGCGTCAAGCGCATCGTCTGGAATTGGATGAACGCTCACAGCAAGCCCTCCAGATACTTCCGCGCCGCATCGGCCTGCAGTTCGCCCCTGACCAACTTGTCGGCGCTCTCGAAGCAGGACTTCACGAAGTCGAGCTTCTGCGGCAGTGCCTCCTTCCATGCGTTCTTCGCAAACTCGATGTTGGCCCGGCGCTGCTTTGCATCCGGCACGTTGGCATCGACGGCGAGCGCCATGAACTTGTCCAGGCACTCGAGCATCAGATTGCGCGTGATGAGATCGGAGGCCGGCGGCGTGGACTGGTCATCAGCCACTTCATGCTCGCCGGCCTCCGCAGGCCCGCCAACGGGCTCTGATGGATCGGCAGCGACTTGGCCGGGGGACGGGGCCTCCTCGCTGCCTACGTCCGACGAAGGGGAATTCTCGGACGGTTCTTGGATCGTGGTTTCCTGTTCGTCACCAGCACCGCCAGACAGCGCGGCCGTTTCCCGAAGCACATGGGCGGTGTCGAAGCCTTCGCCGTCCTGCGGGCTCCCTGGCGCAGCGCTGAGACGTTCCGAAAGAGGCTTCTCCTCGTGCTCGGCAAGCTCGGCTGCCATGAGGTCACGAGCTGCTGCGACAGACTTGAAGGTCTCCTTGAGAGCTTCCATGGTTTTCTGCCGGGACGGCGACAGACCCTTCCACCAATCGGCAAGCGCTTTCGTGCCAAGGTTGGCCGCGTTCAGACCGGACAGGCGATCGGCCTTGAATTGCGGGTCGACTGCGGTGCCCTTGTCGGACCACATACGGACGGCGTTGCCGGCGGCGACGGTGACCTGTTTCCCTTCCTGAAAGCCCCCGCGCAGATCGTCGGGGCATTTCTGCATGAAAGGAACGTGGGTGCCTTCCTCCAGCATCATCGAAACCGTCATCTCGTAGATGAACGATTTCTCCTGCACGACGACGAAGCCTTGATTGACGATCTCAGTCTTGCCGTTGGCGCCTTTGACCTGGGCGACCTTCTCCTTGACCCGGCAGCAGAAGATCAGATGCGCCTTGGTCTGGAGCAGTTCGTTCATGAGCCGCTTGTGGGCGCCCTTCGGCTTTTTCCAGCAATGTAGCCCGGCGCGTTTGGTCGCTTCCTCGATCGCCTCGGCTTGCTCCAGCACGCCGCCGGTGCCTTCCCATTCATGGGAGATGCTGTCGATGATGATTGCGGTGTAGCCGGCATCCTGAAAGGCGTTGATCGCCTCGATGTACCGCGCCGACGTGAAAGGCGGGTCCATGTCGATGACGTCGAAGCCGCCGCCAACATCGGCATAGAAGCGAGACCGCTTGTTTTCGGTGTCGATGAACCCGATCTTGCCGGCGTCGCCGACCAGACCGCGCGCGTAGAGGATCGCGCTATAGGTTTTGCCCGAACCGGACGGTCCGGCGATCGAGGTCAACGTGAACGTCTTCTCGCGAACGGCGCGCTCGATCTTCATGCTGCTTTTCCTTTGAGAGCGGGTAGGGTGGGATCGTTCTCGTTCCGATCAGACCACCACTGCGGAGCGGACCACGTCCGCATGTTGTCGGCGTAGGTCGGCCAGTCGTTTGCGGCCAAGCACTCAGCGAAGATGTTCAGCGCCCGCCGGTTCTGCCGCATGGCGGTGTGGATATCGCCGTTGTCGAGCGGCTTGATATTGAAGGCGTAGGGATAGCTGGTCTCGACAAACAGCAGGACCGCCTCATCGACCTGGCATTGGCCGACTTCCTCAAGGCAGGTGATCGCCAGCGCCATCTGCTGCAGGTAGCCGTAGTTGATGATTGACCTGCCGATAGCGACCTGTGAGGCGTCGGCGCACGTTTTCAGATCGGCGATGATGGTATCGCGCGGGATACTGTCGGGCCGGGACTTCGCCCAAACGCCGGTCTTGGCGTCCTTGACGATGATCGAACGCTCGATGCGGCCGCGCAGCAGATCGACCGCGACTTGGTTTTTCGATAGCCGCTCGGCCATGCCGTTGATGTCGACGACCTGTTGGGGCAGCAGGACGGTCTTGCCCGCCTTGCGCTGATCGGAGAGCCATTCGCGGCAGACTGTTGCGTTGCCGTTCCACGGCTTGAATTCGCCGGTCTTGGCGTCGGGATAGGTTTCGGGCCGAACCACGTAGTCGTCACGGAAACCGTCTTCGGACAGAAGCAGGGTATGGACGGCCCGGCCGAAGTCGAGCGAGGCCGTCGTTTCCTGCTCTGGCTTGTCAGGGTTGAGGTACGATCCAGCCCAATAATGCAGCGGTGACCGGTTCTCTATTTCGCGCAGCCCGCTGGACGAGATGGATGGGCCGACGGTCAGCTGCTCGTGATACGCCGCCATCGGGATCTTGCGGTAGATGCCCGGCTCGCTGATGGGCTTGCCGTCCCAGTCCTTCTCGCCGCGGTTCCCATGCACGATGGCATGAGTGATCTGCCCGATCGACTGAATGCCGTCGACGTCGTTGTCGAGGATTGAAAGCTGGTCGGTCATGCCGGATCCTCCTGCATGAGCTCGGCGACCCACCTGCGAGCCCGCTCGATGTCACGGTCGGCATCTTCGGCGCAGTAGCCATAGGTCGGCGTGCGCCGGTGCTCGTCGGGCATGCACTCGATGCAGAGTTCGGGGCCGTCCTCGCAAACCAGGCGCGGCATTTCGGGTGTCAAAACCCGGTGGCAGCCTTCGCAGGTCGAGCTTCCCGAATCGGACTTGCCGTCGAGGATGTCCAGGCAATGCAGCAGCCCGCGAATGGGGCTCTGGTAGCGATCGAACTTCTGGTCCTCGCTGTCATCATTGCGCGGCATTGCAAAGAACAGCATGGCCGCGATCTGCCGGCGAAGTTCCTCGGCGCGCTCGGCTGTCATCGGTTCGGTGATCATGCTGCATTCCTTCGTGATGGCAGGTTTTCCGCTGCCCATGTTTCGTAGAGGGTGAGCCAGCGACGACGCGCCGCGCGCAGTTCATCAGCCGGCGGGCCGTAACCCGCCTCCTTGTCGCGCTGGGCTTCCTGGATGAGCTCGGCGAGCGCGGTCAGTTGTTCATCTAGCGGCTTGCCCGCGATGGCGGCATCGACTTGCTGGCTGAAGAAGATCGGCTTGCTCACGGCGCCAATCTGTGAGGCGCGGATGATCAGCAAGCCAGTTGCAGGCGTGGTCGAGCGCGCTCATCGTGCGGCCTCAATCTCGGCGAACATCTCGCGAAGGTCATCGGCGGCGCGCCAGTCGTCGCTCGAAATCGCAAACGCCATGCCGACCATGTCCATGCGCTGCTCGCATTCGGAAACCGCCCGGACGTGTTCGAGGTAGAGGGACAGACGCCACGGCAGGAGCTTGCGGGCTTGCTCAACGGTGTCGGCGCGGTGCAGCCGGACCGTCGGCGTCAGCATCACATCGGCTTCGTCGATCGTCTTCCGATACTGCTTCACAAACCGGATGCTCTCGACGACTTCCTGGCAGTTGATCCGCCATGCGGTGGCAATACGCTCGTCGAAGGCGCTAACCCCGACCGGGGCAGAGGTGAGGGCCGCGTTCATGGCGACACCAGGCCCAAGGCAGATGCCATGCGGGCTTTCTCGGCGCGGATGCCGTCTTCGTGCCCTTTTTGAGCTGCGGCGATGATGTCGGCGGTGTACTTGGCCTGAAGTTCGCGGACGAATGCCTGCTCGGCGGTCGTGTTCACCATGGCGTCGTCGTGAATGCCGGTTTCGATGTCCTGGTGCAGATCGACCGCAGTCAGAAGCGCATTTTCGATCTCGCCGGCCTCGATATTGTTGACGATCATTTGAACGAAATTCGCCAAACCCTCTCGCTTGTTGGCCGGCAGTTCGATCTTGCGGGTGTAGGTGTTCATGTCCGTTCCCCAGTGGGTATGAACGGATAATATGCGCAAACGGATAACTGTCAACAAAGAAAATGCGCAAACGGATAAAAATGATTGCGCCGACGGATAACCGCGCATAAAAGAAATCCACCGGCGGGACGACCCGCCAAGGCAAATCGAGCGGCGACCCGGTGCAATTCCGGTGCAGGTGAAGCCGCAGGCGCGGGAAGCGAAAGTCCTACCGTGCTGCCTGAAAGTGAGGACGGATTGCCGAGAGGCATCCTGGCATGTGTCCCATCCCGGCTCCGGCCTTCAGGACTCGGCCATAGCTCTCCCGCTCCTTGGGCTCAGCTCATGGGGTAGGGGGAAGCTGTGGCCGGAACCCTCCCTCACCGACCTTCAGAGACCGAATTGATGGCTAGAGATGAGGGGAGACCGGCTATCTCTAGTCAAATGCCTCTTTATTCTACCTCAATCCTCAGGCTGCAAACCCTTTGGAAATCTCCGGCGGTTAAGCCAGAGTAACGATGTGCCCAACGCGAGATACAGCGCTCCAACAACAGCTCCGGCTGTTCGAAGGGTAAGCGCTGTTTTCTCCCCCAGTTGGTTCAGCTTCATGAAAACATCATCGTTGAGAAAGGCTGTGCCAGCGAGAGCGGCCAAGCCCATAATCACCGTAGCAGCTCCTACTGTTCCTGGAGATCGCAAGAGACTGATTAGAAATGTCTGCCGCCGGCGTTGTCGCATGGCATATTGCAATGGCAACCGGCCCAGAGATTTTACGCCTTGGGGTACGCCTATAACTGTAGCAGAGCAGCTAGGTCGTAATTTCGTCCCGGTATGCCATATTCGAATGGTCGCGCCATCGTCTTTATCTAAAAAGTCGAATATAACTGAGGCCGACTTGCGATCTTCAGAGGGCTTGGCAGCAAGATTGTTGGCTGTGCGGGTAACCGCTGACAATTCGACATCGAGAATGCTACCGTCGCCGAACGAAAACGATATTGGGGTATTGCCGCCGATATCTTGAGATCTTAGGGGCGTGGGTCCGTCATTCCAAAATACGATCTGTGTCAGCGTCAAACGATCGACCGCAGTACCATCGAATAATACTTCGACTTTTCCGGGTATAGCGCCGTCGCTTCCTTCAATAAAGCGCTGGTTGGTATACTGGAAGCAGGGTGCCGCATGGGTCCGCCGCATAGTTTGATAGACGGCGTAAAGTATGCCGCAGATGCCCACAGTGACACCGACCCACCCTTGATTCATGTACCAAAATGCTGAGCTGAGCGTCTCGTTCACGAATTCCCCTCCGCCTCACTATCGTCGTCGACCTCGCACACCGGCAGATACGCGTTTGCCTCTCTCCAAAAGCTATCTAGGAACCATGCTTTTGACTCGAGCTGCCCAGGTCACTTCCACGTCGAACAGCGGGGCTTCGGTGTTGGACAGAAGATGGTACAGACCATCAGTCTTTGATTTCTTGATCTGCTTCACCAGCACTCGATCATCGATCAGCCCTACGACACACAGTCGGCCGATTAGATCTGAAGTAACCGGCGCACGCACGTCGTCGTAGTAGACGAGCCAGTGCTCGAACAGCGCGCCCAGGCTCTCGCCTCGGATCTCGACTGCAACAGTGTCTTTGGTCGCGCCCTCTGGCGCCGGTACGGTGCCAAGATCCGTCGCGTCATAGAAGTGGGCTGCCGCTCCCGCGCCGACATAGCCAACGAGCTTGACGGTCGACGGCACATTGTTCGTCAGCTCGTGGACGCCGAGCACCTCGTCATACAACTCGTTGATGGCATCGCGACGGTGTCCTTCCGGCTCGGAGCCGGCAAGCCACCTATTCACAGTCGATTGCGACACGCCAAAATGCTCGGCCAGGTCCTGCTGCTTGCGGCCGGTGGCCTTCATTATCCCGCGGAGCTTTTCTTCGATCGTCGCCATGATCGGGACGCTACTCGGCAGCGCGGATAAACGAAAATCCGCTTGCGCATAAATTTCCGCTTGCAAAGTATCCGTTTGCGCATAATATCCGCGACATGAGCGCAATTCGCCACATCCGCCGAGAAGTCTTCAAAGTGACCCAAGCTGAGTTCGCTGTACTCGCCGGTGTCACACAAGCGAGCGTGTCTCGTTGGGAAGCCGGCGGCGCCCCTTCGCTCGACGAAATGCAGGCCATCCGAAAGGCTGCCGCCGACCGCGAGATCGCGTGGAACGACGCTTGGTTCTTCGAGGCTCCCGCCCAGGAGAACGCAGCGTGAGCGTTCTTACCATTCCGTCGCAGATCGCCGCATCCGGCGCCGGTCACGCCCAAACCGATCTCGCTGCGCAGTCGGGCGACAAGAGCGCAGGCCTTCATTCCCGAGCCGACGCCGGTACTTCCATCACGATGATGCATACGAACATCGCGGGGCAGGGCGCATGAGCATCGTGGTCATTTGCACCGCAGATGGCACATGGATGGCTCGCGATCCGTGGACGGGCACTTTTGCGACCGGTGCCACACGGGCGGAAGCCGAAGCGGAACTGCGGCGCCTGGTCGAGGCGAGGCGAGCGGCATGAACCTCACCCCGCGCCAGTCCGACGCTCTGTCGTTCATCCGCCTTCACCAAGCCGAAAAAGGCGTCTCGCCAACGTATGACGAGATCGCGTCCGGACTTGGTCTGGCCTCCAAAAGCCGCGCCCATGATCTGGTGAAGGGGCTCGAGCGTCGCGGTGCTGTTCGCACTCAACCAGGCATGTTCCGGACGATCGAAATCATCGGAGAGCAGGGCGCCGAGCATCATCTAAAGGCCATCCTGGCTGAGATCGGGCGAGCCGGTGCGGTGCATCAGGACAGCTTGTGCGTCATCGACGCGATGCAGTTTTTCGGCAGGAGGGACGCATGAGCGTCCGGTTCTTCGTCGGGCTTCACCAGCCAGCGGATGCACAGCACTTCGATCTGTCGTGCATCAGCATCAATCGCTTGCGCGGCCGGAAGAAGCCAGTCGATTGCCAAGAGGTGTTGGTCGATAGCGGCGCCTTCACGGAGATCAACCTGCATGGCGGATACCGGTCCAGCGTTAGCGTCTACGCCGACGAACTGCGGCGGCTGCATCAATCCAGCGTCGTCAAGATCGCGGCTGCCGTGGCCCAGGACTTCATGTGTGAGCCGTTTATGCTCGCCAAGACGGGTCTGACAATCAAAGATCACCAGCGGCTCACCATCGAGCGCTATGACGATCTGGTCGCTTGCGGTCTGCCTTTCCCGATCATGCCTGTCCTGCAGGGCTTCGCGCCTCGAGACTATCAAGACCACATTCGCGCCTATGGCGAGCGCCTGACCTTCGGCATGTGGGTCGGCGTCGGATCGGTCTGCAAGCGCAATGGCGCCCCGGAAAAGATCGTTGAAGTCCTGTCGGCGATCCATGCACTTCGTCCCGATCTTCTTCTTCATGGCTTCGGCATCAAGCAAACTTCGCTGATGCATCCCGGCGTCCGTGACATGCTCCACAGCGCCGACAGCATGGCTTGGTCATTTGCAGCTCGGCGCCAGGGCCGAGACGGAAACGCATGGCAAGAGGCCAAGGCGTTTGCAGTTCGCGTCCAGGGTGCGGCATCACGCGCGTTTGACGAATGGCAGTTGCCACTCCCGCTTTGGAGGGTGGCCGCATGAGCGCGCTTCTGATTATCACCGTTACCGCAGTCGTCTCATTCCTGACGGGATGGACCCTGGCGCTTAATCGCATCCAAAAGCGTCAGACTGCGCGCCGCGAGTTGGCGATGCAGCTGCGCAGCCCTCTCGACCTCGCTCCGGCTGACTTTGCGCGGGAGGATTGGGCGTGATGCGAACGGGCAATCATCATTCGCGGCAGTCCGCATGGACGCCCTGGGGAGGGCTTCCACTCTCGCCGCGAACAATTCCAACTGCGCATTCGCTTGTCCCTGGAAGTTCATCCGACTGCGCATTTTCGTACATCCCCGCTTTCGACTTTTCGCCAGCTCTCCCGGCCCCGAATGTCGCCGGATCGGGTTTTGTGTCCCGGCGCGGCTCCTTCGACGCTCACAAGAGTATCGAAGGAGTCACCCATGAGTGTGGAAATCTCACCCAAGAATCCGGAAAGGTCAGCCATGAAAGACGCTGATGTTGCCGCAAGTCTTTTGGATGAAGTGATTGGTAACCGCGGCATCCGTGAGCCGGTCAAGTCCATGTTGGAACGTGCCTATAGCCAGTTATGCAAGCGTAATAATGCGTGGACGAGACGGCGTGTTCGCGCCGTCTTCAACAAAGAAGCAAATCGGATCGACCACCGCGAGATCGAGGAAATGCGCGCGGTCATCCAGGCAAGGGAAGAACATGCGGCATTCAAGAAGGAAACCGCCCGTCTGGTTGCGCTGGCTTTCCACAAGGAAGCGGATTGCACTGGCTGGGATGGTTCGGAAAGGCGCGGCGGCAATCGCCGAATGGATCGCGCCTGAACTCAGACCTGATCAAAGGAGGCCATGACCATGGCGAAAGCAGCGAAGACGAGTGCGGCGCCCGGCGAGGGCCACAATAGCAAGGAACTGACAGAAGCCGAGCGCAAGGCGCTTTTCTTCCATCACCTGCGCAAGCGCATGGCGCACAACGGCAACGTCGCCGAGGCCAATGCCGCGAAGAAAGCCGACGGCAAGATCGCCCAGGCTGACGAGATCGTTCTTGGTGACCTCGACTATGCCATCAAGGCGCTGAGTGCCGACGACAAGAAGACGGTCACCGATCGCTTCGTTGCCGAGGGCGAGATCCTGGCATGGCTCGGTCTGTCGACCGGTTTCCAATCCGATATGTTCCGCGATCGCGCGCCGGCGATCGAGAAGATCGAGAGGGCAGGCGAACTAGCCGGCCTTGCCGCGCTGGACCGCACCAGCGGTTACGGCACCGGGTCCGACGAGGATACCCGCTGGCTTGCCGGCTACGACAAGGGCCAGGCGACCGTCCGCGACAATCTCGAAGCCGCGATGCTCAAGCGCAATGCGGCCAAGGATGAACTGATCAAGGGCGCCGACGACGGCGAAGACCCGTTCGCGCAAGCGGCGGAGTAGGGCGCCATGGCCATGCTCGCCGACCTCTTCCTCCGAACCTTCGGCCTTGCCGAGGACGTGCCCGTGATGGTCATCGAAGATCATCTCGCCCGGCAGCTTGAAGCCGATCTGGCCTTTGCCTTCCCGCCATTGACGCGCATCGAACCTGAGCGCCAGGCCATCACCAACAGGCGGGCACGATACGCGCAAGACCTCGATACGGTCAGATTGGAACGCGAATGGCGCAAGGCCGAAATCATCGACCTAGACGCCGATGAAGCTGACATCGTTCGCATCCTCGCCGGGCTGGACAAACATGAGGCCGAGCTTGGCGGGGCTGTGGTGGCGATCGCTGCCGAGCCCAAGCGGCGGGCGCGGAAGTTGATGGTGGCGGCGTGAGCGAGCCGCAAGTCTTCCTCGACGGGCGCGTGTCGCTCTACATCGGCGACTGCATTGCCATGCTTGACGCCATGGAGACCGACTCCGTCGATTGCGTGGTGACATCACCGCCATATTGGGGGCTGCGCGACTACGGCGTCGCCGGTCAGATCGGGCTCGAGCCGACACTTGGCGAGCATCTTGCCGTCATGGTGCGCGTGTTCGAAGCCGTGCGTCGCGTCCTGAAGCCAACCGGCACGCTGTGGGTCAATTATGGCGATTGCTACGCGACCACACCGAACGGACGTTCCGCAGTCGACACCAAGGCGGCAGGCAACGACGACCGCACATTCCGCGATAAGCCGTTCTCGACCATAAGCGGTTCTCTGAAGGCCAAAGACCTTTGCATGATCCCGAACCGGCTCGCCATAGCGCTGCAGGATGCCGGCTGGTGGGTGAGATCGGAAATCGTCTGGGGCAAGACCAACCCCATGCCGGACAGTTCCGGCGCGCAGCGTCCGTCGACGGCCCACGAGAAGATATTCCTCCTGACCAAATCGGCAGATGCCGATATCTGGCGCGCTCGCGATACCGGCGAAATGTCCTTTGCGCCGGACCTTTCGGAGCGCTGTCCGCTCATCACAGATGAGAGCCGCGACGGCGCACGATGGATGAAAATCGGCTCGTTCTACGATGCCGAGGCTGTGCGGCAGGGCCGAATGTCCGACGAGGATGCAATCACCTTCCGCGGCGGCTCATATGTCGGCGGTGTTCCGGGCAAACGGGCCATCATCGGCAATAAGCGCGTCAAGATGCCTGACGGCTGGGATACTGGAGAAGGCGGCCATGGTTCGCGCCACCGCCGCGGACGTGAAAACGGCAAGATGATCGAGGTCACCCCTCGCCATCAAGGCCAGATCAACCATACGGGGCTGGACGAACTTGGCCGCGGTTCCGGTCGATTGCTCCGAAACTACGAGCCCGCCCCGGTCAATGTCTGGGAGATGGCGACGCAAGCCTATTCCGACGCCCATTTCGCGACATTCCCGGCTGAGCTAGCCGAGCGCTGCATTCTCGCCGGCTGCCCGAAGGGTGGACTGGTGCTGGACCCGTTCGGCGGCGCAGGCACCACCGCCCTGGTTGCCCTTCGTCACCACCGGCGCGCGGCACTGATCGAACTCAATCCAACCTATGCCGAGATGGCCCGCGCCCGCATCGAAGCCGAGTGGCGGGTGCCACAGAAGCCAACGGTCGTCGACCACGGCCCGTTGTTCTCTGGCGAGGTGGCCGCATGAGCCTGATTTTGGGCCTCGACATTGCCACCGTGACCGGTTTCGCCTGGTATGAGCCCGGCTCCTCGCTCTCGTCGATCAAGACCGGCCTCATCAAGGCTGTCGGCGACAACGCCGAAGAGAAAGCCGCCTCCCTCGCAACGCAGATGGTCGCCATGTTCAAGCTGGCGGGCCGCCCCGACTTCGTGGCGATCGAGCAGCCGATGCGGAACATCAAATCCTTCCGCAAGACAAAGACCGATCTGGCCGGCGTCATCGACGAGGCCACCATCAATCCAAATGCGCTGCAGCTCGAAGGGCTGGTGTGCGCGGCGGTCGCCATCATCGCGGCCTATCGCATTCCATGGGAGTGCATTTCCTCGCAGACCTGGCGCAAACACTTCCTCGGCATGGGACGCTCACCCGGCTTCGATCGCGCCATGTGGAAGCGCGCAGCAGTCGAACGCTGCCGGGTTTTCAAGATCGACGTGAAGAATGCGGACGCCGCGGAAGCCGTCGGCATAGCGATGGCAGGCGAGGCATGTCAGCGGTTCAAGATGATCGGGGCGAGGGCGGCATGAAGACCTTGGCGCCTCCGAGCGGCCAAGAGCGCACCGCGGCTGGTGTCGCGGCCGCTGCCATGCGAGCGGCCATTGCTGACCACATCACGATGGGAGAGCGGTCTGTGGCGCACATTGACCTGTCACGACCCCGCCGGGGCGAATGGTGGGAGACATGGAAAAATCTTCCGGGGTTCTGCCGGATCAATGGGAACCGGTTCTGCCATAGCCTTTTGCCCGGGTGGGAATACACCCGCGCCGAGGTCCGCAGCGAAATGATCCCCGACTTGGAGGCGCTAGCAGAGCGAGGCGTTCGGCCTACCGAGGCGACGCGATGAACGCCCATCCCAGAGATTTTAAGCAGCCGCTGCCGGATGCGATTGAAGCGGAATGCGCGCTTCTAGGCGCGATACTGACCTCGAATGACGCCTACTGGCGCGTGGCCGGCTTCCTGAAGCCAAACCATTTCAGCGAAAAGCTGCATGGCGACATCTATGAGGTCATGGGAACGATGATAGCCGAGGGCCGGCCGGTGAACCCGATCACGATTAAGTCGTATATCCCGGCTGATCAGATGGTCGGCGAATTGACGATGTTCGCCTATGTGATCCGGCTCGCGTCGGAAGCCGTCACCATCTCCGGCGCCTATGACTACGGCCGCGGCATCATCGAAATGTGGGCCAGACACCAGCTCATAGCGACGGCACAGGATCTCGACGCACTTGCTCGCAATATGCCGGTGGACATGACGCCGGAGAAGATCATCGGGTCGACGGCCGACGAATTGACCCGCATTGCCAGGGAAGGCAACGAGCGCGCCGCCTCGGTGCAGTATGGCGTCATCCTGCCGAACGCCGTGACCAAGGCCGCCAAGTCCAGCGGCGACGCATCCTCCCGCATTCCATGGTTCCTGCCGGAGATCACTTCTGCGCTCGGGGATATCCGCCGCGGCAACCTGGTCGGGCTCATGTCCGACAGTGGCGGCGGCAAGACATCGTTCAGCCTCCAGCAATGCCGCTTTGCCGCCTCGCAGGGTTTCAAGAGCGCGTTCTTCTCGATCGAGGTCACTGACGAAGAGGCCGCGCTGCAAGCGGCCGCACAACAGGCGCATATCTCACTCGGCCGGATCGATGCCTACACCCTCAACAGCAAAGAAAGCGGCGATCTCGAGCGCGAGATGATGACGTCGGCCAATCTGCCTTTCTACATCGTCGGTTTTGGCGAGTGCTCGCTATCCGACATCCGGATCAAGGCCGAGGCCATGGTGAAAAGCCAGGGGCTCGATCTGATCATGATCGACCACGCCAAAATGATCAGCCTGCCGAATCCGAAAGACATCTTCGCCGACCGGGTGAATGCGCTCTATCGCGGGCTGAAGGCTCTGGCCAAGTCGCTCAATGTGGCGATCGTCATCCTGATCCAGCGCAATGATGACTGGAAACGGCGATGGCAGACCGGCGGCATCATCCGCCCGATGATGGGCGATGCCTATGGCGGGTCGGGTGTGAAGCAGAACCTGGACGTCTGGTTTTCGCTGTATCGGCCAGAACCGCTCTACAAGGAGCTGATCCCGCAGACCCAGCGGGAGGAAAAGCGCGCCGATCTGATCGCGCTTTACGAGCGCTCACGCGGCAAGGCGCAGATCATCAACCACAAGCGCCGGCGTGGCGAGCCTGGAAGATCGCCCGAGATCAAGTTCGAGGCTGAGTTCACCCTGTTCGGCTCGCTCATGGACGATGCTGCACCTGCATTCGAAGGGTTCGAGGGTTTCTGATGGCGGAGTTCCTCCCAGACTATTCAACAATGCAGATCAATGGCCGCTACAGGCCTCTGTTCAAGCTGTTCTGTTCCGATGGCTGGCGATACGTCCGCAAGGATGGCGCTCCGGTCGAGTGCGAAACGGCCAGCCAAGCCATCGAGGCCGCCAAGGAATGCGTCAAGCACATCCTCAACCCGCCGATCCGCGCCGAACAAGTAGAAGTCGTCGCCGATGTGCTTGGCGTCGCTGCCTGGCACCGTGAGCGCGCCGGCCAAGCCGCGCGGGACCAACAAGAGGCTTTCGGGGCGCTGATAGTCAAAGGCCGGCAGATCGTGGTGGAAAAGAGGAGGGCGCGGGCATGACCAAACCCGTCGGCCTCCATTGCATCGCCTGCGGCAAGGGCAAGCTCCTCACGGTCGATACTCGCCCCTGCCATGGCGGCATCCGTCGCCGGAAGGAATGCAACAAGTGCGGCTGGCGCATCACCACAATAGAGACCGTGGTCGGCAAGATCAGGAAGGGCAAGCGATGACAGACCGGCGCGTCCAAGCCCTATGCGATGAATTCGGCATCAAGATCGTCGATCGGCACCGCTATCCGGAGCCGGGAGAGACTCGCGCGGTCGAGACGCTTGCGCGCATCTCGCGCCGACACGGGGAAGGGCACTTGCGCCTGGTGCTTTCGACCTTGGCCGAGACCGACAACAACAAGGGCCAACTCGACGAGGTTCTGTTTTGGGCCGCGTCTGACATGGTGCGGGCATGCCCAGAGATTGTTGAGCGGCGCGCCGGCGACTGGTTGACGATGTGGGATGTCTGCCCGGTCGGCGAACTGCAGTTCATTGCCCAGGATCTGCGCAGCGTCGTGCCACTAAGATTTGCACTTGTCGGCATGCTATATGAGCGGGTGGTCAAGGCATTTGGCCCGCGAGCAATCCAGCCGGATTTGTTCGATGACCGCAGGAGAAATTCGGCATGAGTAACGTCGTATCGCTTCATGGCGACAAGCGCTGGAAAGCTGTTCTCGTCTACGACCACCAGAACGGCCCCATCACGATCGAGCACTTTTTGGAAGAAATTTCCGAGCTTCATGACGTCATCGAACACGGCCCGGACTGGAACACCCTGATCACGTGCACGGTGACAATCAATCGTACGGACGGTGGCGAGGAGCAGAACAGCCAGGAAAAGAAAGCGCGCCATGAACATCGGTGAGATCGCGGAGCGTTTCATCAGGCAGGCAGAGATCGAGCGCGCCAGCCATGAGCATGTCGGGCCAGCGGCGCTTCGTGCACAGCAATTGCCCTATGTCCACACCTACACCGACAAGCTCGGGTGGCGCAAAGAGGTCGGCGACAGGCTGGACCCGAAGGCCGACCCGCTCGCCGACGAGCGTAAGGCATTCTGGGAGCGAATCGGCATCATGCCTTCGGCGCATGAGATCAGTGAGCTCGAGACGCTGCACGAATGGCTGCTGGCCGTCGGCAATGAAAAGGAACGCCGCGCACTCCTGGCATGGGCGCGATCGAAGGTCGGCGGCAAGTCATTCCGCCGCTGGTGCTTCAAGGTTGAGGGCATTCATCCGAACACCGGCCGGGATAGAAAAAACCGGGCTTTGCAGCAAATTTCAGCCATTCTCGCCCGCAGGGCATCGCAGAATAGCGAAAGCGCCGAAATCAGGCTGTTGCACCACACCCATGAAATCAGCGATGTTTCGGCTACGGTCACAGAAGATGCGGGCGAACGGGACTGCCTGAATTCGTGGATCGCAGATGGCGCCTTTGCCAAGATCCTTCCATCGGAGCATGACGACTTCTCTTGGGCTGCCAAGCGCAACGAGCGCCGGCGCCAGCAAGAGGCGAAGCGGCGCAAGGAAGCGGCTTAGTCGGCCATCTGGTCTGCCGCCGCACGTGCTTCTCTATACAATCGGCCAAACCATTGCGTGCCTGCAATTTCTTTGTGGTGCCACAGCTGGTTGAGCTTGGAGAGGGCAAATCGCTCCGCGGCCATAATGTGCATCTTCCGCAGCGTGGCTGTTCCGCTCTCGATGTCCTGGTATGCCCTAAGCTTCAAGCCAAGTTCTTCAGCCATCTGGGTCTGGTTGAGTACCAGCGCCTTTCGCACAGCTATAAGCTCATCAGTGTTCATTGAAAGCTGACCTCGATTTTGCTATATCGGAACCGGGTGAGGTTTGGACCCCCACCCGGCTCCGGTGTTACCGGCCGATGGAGAGGATCAGTCTCCACTTGCGAACCGGACTTGGAAGGTGAGCTTGACGCTCATGGTGTCCTCCAGTCCGTTGCCGAAGCGGGAATGCTTCGGTTATTGAACGTAGCAAATATGCAGAAACTGCGCAAGCAGAATATGCAGAAAGTGCACAAATTATAAAAGCCGCATCGGGTCCAACCGGGCGGCTTTTGTGTTGGAAGCGTTAGTCCAGCCTGCCTTAAGGCACCTTCGGCTTCTTTAGAGCGGTCAACCGCGCAACCAGGGATGTGTACTGGTAGACCGCTTTAAGCAATTCCTTGGCAAGCTCTATCGCTAATTCGGACTCTTCCTCGCCAAGGGAGTCGTAATCCTTAGCCTCGACGTGCGCGGCATCATTTCCAAGAATCCGCAGCTCGTCAGCCGCGGCAAGTAGCTCGGAAGGCAGCACGGCGACTGAGCTCAACGAAGCCAAGCGAGCTTTGAGATCTTTTCCAACTGCTTGTTTGTCGTTGCATAACTCTTCCAAAGTTCGCCGAACCATCAGAGCTGCCGCTCGATAGCATCCCGCAGCGTGGCATTTTATTGACTCCTCCAAGGTGGAAAGGATGTTTGCCGGAAGGTTCGTCGCATCAAAGTCGATGACTTCTGGAGGGTAGCAGATCGCTTCGTTGTCGGACAAAGCGACAAACACAAGCGCCGAACACGTTGGGTTGGGACACCATCTCATTCCAGCTGCGGCTGGTTTTGCGAATTTTTGCGTCCCTTCAATCCATGTAATTAGCCAAGTGACGTCGTGACAGTTTGCGTAGCCATGAAACGACCCCGCGTGCCGGCAATGGGGACACCGAAGAGAAACTACTTGCGCGCCTTGGAAGCCGACATTCTCCCTAGTAATCAAATTCAAATTGTCTCTCCCCCCGTTGAAAACAATCAAAGGTAATCAGACGTGGCGCGTGGTGGCAAGCGAATAGGGGCAGGGCGCAAGGCAGGAGCCGTCACAAGGCGAACGCGCACGATCGCGGACAAGGCTACCGCCGAAGGCCTGACGCCTCTGGAGGTCATGCTGACCGCAATGCGGGTCCATGCCAAAGCCCAGAAATGGGACGATGCGGCGTCGATCGCGAAGGACGCCGCTCCCTACATGCACCCGCGCCTTGCTTCCCTTCAACACACCGGCCGCAATGGCGGTCCTATCCAGACGGTCGACCTGACCAAACTGAGTGGCGATGAACTCGATCAACTCGAAGCTATCATCGGTCCGCTTGCCGACATTGGCGCAGATCAGGGCGGAGAAGGCGAGACGGGCCGCTGAGGCACAGGCTGGTGGTTGGGAGGTCGAGCGCGAGAGATGCGCTGCTGACATCCTCTACTGGTTCGACAAGTGGGTTTATACCTACGATCCCCGCCTAGTCGGCAAGCCTGGGGGCGCCTTCGTCCAGTTCAAGCTTTGGTCGAGGCAGCGGGACGTCCTGCTTTGGATGAAAGACCGGCTCGATGCGGCCGAGGAAGGATTGCTGGAAAAGAGCCGAGACACTGGCGCCACGTATCTCACGGCCGGCTTCGCGCTTCACCAATGGCTATTCTCGCCGGGCTTCAAGGCTACGTTCGGCTCTCGCAAGGTCGATTACGTCGACAAGAAGGACAATCCGGACAGCATATTCGCCAAGCTGCGCATCATGTTGCGGCGCCTGCCGGCTGAAATGTTGCCGGAGGGATTCAACTGGTCGCAGCACGATAACTATATGCGGTTCGTTAATCCGGCGAACGGCGCGGTCATATCGGGGGAGGGCGGCGAGGACATGGGCCGCGGTGGCCGCTCCTCGCTGTATGTGGTCGACGAGGCGGCATTCGTACCCAACGCCGAGACGGTCGAGAAGGCGCTATCCGGCAATACCGACTGTGTAATCTGGGTCTCGTCGGTCAACGGCATGGGCAACCTGTTCGCCCGCAAGCGCCATTCGATCATGAAGCCACATCAGATCGCGCGGCTACACTGGCGCGATGATCCGCGTAAGACCGAAGAATGGGCAGCGGCCAAGCAGGCCAGCTTTTCCGACCCGACGACATGGGCCAGCGAATACGATATCGACTATTCGGCCTCGGTCGAGGGGATCTGCATCCCGGCGCTGTGGGTTGAGAGCGCGAAACGGCTTAGACGGATAGAGCCTCGCCTGCAGCCTTCGAACGCCACTACGCTCGGTGTTGACGTCGGCGCAGGCAAAGCGAAGTCGGTCACCATTCCCCGTCGTGGCGCTATCGTCGAGTCGCCGCGGTCGCGCGGTGATCCGGACACGACGGAAACGGCGCATTGGGCGCTGGATATCGCGAAGGAACTGGGCGCGCGGCAACTGAACTTCGATGCGCCAGGCGTGGGCGCGGGCGTCTCGTCAACGCTGATGAAGCGGCCGGTGGACGATCTTCTCGTCGTGGCCGTGAACACCGGCGTTCCGCCTACTGAGCGGATATGGCCGGATGGCAGAACCTCGGAAGAGATATTCGGCAATCTCAAAGCCGAGATCTGGTGGCTCGGCCGCACAGCGTTCCAGCGCACGCATGAGCATGTGCTGTTCATCGAGGGGAAGGAAGGCGGCAAGGAGCATCAGCTCTCCGACCTGATCGCGCTGCCGAGCGGCGACAAAGACAGCGACCAGCTTTGCTTGGAACTGTCTCTGGTGAAATGGGGCCGCAACGAGCGCGGCAAGATCGTTATCGAGAAGAAGGAGGCGTTGGCGCGCCGCGGCATCAGAAGCCCCGACTATGCCGACGGCTTCATGCTCACATTCGTTGATCCGCCCCGCCGTGCCTACACCCTCGCAGACCTGCAAAAGGCCTTCGCATGAACGATCTCGTCAAGCCGCGCGTGCGCATGCATGCCGACGGCACAGTTACGTTCGTGGATGGCTTTGCCAATCTCCTGTCGGGGCTTGGTCTCGGCAATCCGAAGACCGCGGCAAACACCTATCTGCTGAATTGCTCGCAGGTTGATCTTGAAGCCGCCTATCGCACGTCAACATGGTTCGGGAAGATCGTCGACATCCCGGCCGACGATGCCACCAGGGCATGGCGTTCATGGCAGGCCGACAATGACCAGATCGAGCTTCTGGAAGGCGAGGAGAAACGCCTGCAGGTCAGGCAAAAGGTGCGCCAGGCGCTGATCTGGTCCCGGCTATACGGCGGTGCGGTCATCATCCCCGGTGGCTTGCCTGGACGGCCGGAACAGCCGCTGCCGATCGATCGCGTTGGGAAGGGGTCAGTTAAGTTCCTGACGGTGCTGCACCGGTACGAGGACATCAATCCATACGGCATCATCCGCGACCCTCTGAGCGAGTTCTACGGCCAGCCCGAGTATTGGACCATCAACACCGAGGGCGGGCGGCAGACGAAGCTCCACCCGTCCCGCGTGATCCTGCTCAACGGCCGCAAGACAGCTACGCGGCTAGGAGGAGAGGAGATCTGGGGCGATAGCGTCTGGATGCACCTCGAGGACGCGGTTCGCAATGCGGATGCAGGGGCTGCCGTCATCGGCGCGTTGATGCAGGAAGCGAAGATCGACGTCGTCCGCGTCCCGGACATGATGATGGGCATGGCGACGACCGAATATGAAGGCGTCATGCTAAAGCGCTTCCGCATGGCGGCGATGCTGAAGAGCATTTCCAACGTTCTGCTCCTCGACAAGGAAGACGAGTGGGACCAGAAGCAGATCACATGGACCGGCATTCCCGATGTGGTGACTCTGCTGCTGACGATCCTGTCTGGCGCGGCAGACATTCCGGTCACGCGCCTGATCGGGACCAGCGCCAAGGGGCTGAACGCCACGGGTGAGGGCGACCTTCGCAACTACTACGACAACGTCAACGCCAAGCAGGATCTCATCCTATCGCCCGCGCTGACCCCGCTGGATGAGATGCTGATCCGCTCGGCACTCGGCTCGCGTCCGCCCGAGGTCTGGTACGATTGGGACCCGCTGTTCCAACCGACGGACAAGGAGCAGGCCGAAGTCGACAAGCTGGAAGCCGAGACGACGCAGATCTACGCGAACAGCGGTCTCCTACCGACCGATGCGCTCGCCAAGTCCGTTCAGAACCGCATGGTGGAAAGCGGCCGCTGGCCGGGCCTTGAGCAGGCGCTTGAGGAATCGGAGATGGAGCTTGAACTTCCCGACCCGGACGAGGAAGAGATCGAGCCTGCCGCCCAGCGCACGCCAACTGCCGATGCCGCGCCGCGCACGCTCTATGTCCGCCGCGATGTCGTGAACCGCGCCGAGATCGTCAAATGGGCGAAGGCGCAGGGCTTCACCGATATCGTGCCGGACCTGCATGTCACGATCGCCTACAGCACCACGCCGGTCGATTGGTTCGCCGTCGGCACGTCATGGTCCGAAAAGGTCGAGATCGCGCCTGGTGGGCCGCGCCAGATGGAGCGACTTGGCGATGACGGCCGCTATATCGCGCTGCTGATCACGGCGAGCGAACTGATATGGCGGCATCGGGAAATCATCGAGGCCGGCGCTTCGTGGTCTTGGCCCGACTATCAGCCGCACGTCTCAATCCAGATCGGCGGTGAAATCGATCTGACGAAGGTCGAGCCTTATCAGGGCAGGATCATTTTCGGGCCGGAAGTGTTCGAGGAGGTCGCGCCACTAAAATAGCATTTTGTTTCTCTGAACGAAACTAAACGCCTCTCGCTGAAATACAGCGAACGATGACCTATAAGGATCATAGGTTTTCGCCATGTCGTCGTTGACGCCAGTAAGGTTGTTTTCTAGGCGTTTTTTGCGGACGCCGAGTATCCACATAATGTACGATCCTGCGTCGTTCTCCACCTTTTGCACGTGCGGGAGGAGTTCCGGGAAATGCAGCGAGCACAACAAGATGGCACGCTGAATCGGCGGCTGGCTGTCTATATCTCTGCCCTCAAACGCGGCGCTGGCGCGTTGGGCAAGCCAGTGGTCATACTCGTAGACGGCCGAAATCAGATCTTCGTACTTTTGTGTCCGTTTTGCCTTTTGGCTAGTGCGGTCTGTAAGCAATTGAGTCACCGCCGGCCCCGTTGCAACTCCCAGTAGCGCGAGTAGGCCACCAAGAAGTACCTGGATGATGGTCGTCCAAATATTTGTATCGTGTTCCATCCCGCCCTCCGCCAATAGAGCAACAATACCATGAACTTCGCCGAAGCTGTATCCGTTGCGGGAATGCCGCGGACGTGACAGCGATCGACCTCCGCCGCATGGCTAAGGCGCAGGGCATCCGCAAGCCGCGCGTCGAGATCGCCCCCATCGTTACCACAAAGGCGCAAGCAAACGATCTGGCGCGGCTCTACATGCGCACGGTACGGATTTGGGCCACTGGCGCCAATGAGCGCATCAAGCCCGCCTACGCCCGCGCGCTGGCAGAGCAGAAGGCGATGGACGGCCTTATCCTCGACAGGGCAGGCGATGTCGAAATCGAAATCGAGGCGGTGAACAACGAGGCGGTGCGCTCGATCTTCACGTTCCGCGGCTTGTTGCAGTCATGGGCCGAGTCCGTCCAAGCCTTGCACATGCGCCGGTTCGTCTCGCAGCTGCTCTATTCCACCAATGTCGATCTCTCGACGCAGATGTATGCCGGCGAGGTTCAAGAGACGATCGAGGACGTGCTTGCCCGCAACATGGCGCTGATCCGCGATGTTTCGGATCAGGCGAGGGGCAGGATTTCCGACATCGTGTTTCGCGGACTGCAGAGCCGGACGCCGGTAAAGGAAGTGGCGGCCGAGATCGCCAAGGTGGTCGGCTTGGCGCGGGAAAGGGCGCTGCGCATCGCCAGCGACCAGACCGTGAAGCTTTCGGCTTCACTCGATCGCCAGCGTCAGTTGCAGGTCGGCATGACCAGCTTCGAATGGCGGCACAGCGGGAAACTGCACTACCGCCCCGCCCACAAGGCGAGAAGCGGCAAGGTGTTCGCCTGGAGCAGTGATGTCGGCCGAAACGATGCGCCCGGGATGGCGCCGTTCTGCGGATGCAAGGCCAAGGGCGTGTTGGAGCTGGATTGATGGCACTCGTCACCGGCGCCGAGCGGCATAGCCAAAGGCTCAAGAAAGCCCGCAACGTGACGAAGCAGGTTGTGGCGGCGCTCTACAGTGCCGGCCAGGACATCGAGCTCGACGCCGAGCACAGCATCACGGCCGGCTCGGTGAGTGGCGCCGGCCATGTTCCATCGTCTCCAGGGTCTCCACCGAACCGCGATACCGGATTTCTGGACAGCAACATCGAAACCACGATCGAAGGCCAGTCCCCGCCGACGGTGCATGTGACGTCGAATGCGCCTTACTCGGCAGCACTCGAGTTCGGCACGTCCAAGATGGCCGAGCGCCCGTTCATGCGGCCGGCTACGGAAAAGAACCGCACCAAGGTGGGCCGGAAAGTCGCTAACGCCGTCCGCGTGACGATCAGGAGAGGATAGAGGCAAAGATGAACCTCTTCGACAAGATCACGCTGGACGGCATTCGCCGCACCAGTGACGGATACCTTGTGGCCGATGCCAAAGTGGCTCGTACCGGGATACAGGAATATCGCGGCTGGGAAGTCGGCAAGCCCGACATGGCCGTGGTGCGGGTCTACCGGCCCGAGGCTGAGGTGTTCTCGAAGGATGCCCTGCACAGCTACGCCCATCGGCCGGTAACGCTCGATCATCCCGACGAGGCGGTTACGGCCGACAACTGGCGCGACCACGCCATAGGCCAGACGGGCGGCGATGTTGCCCGCGACGGCGAGTTCGTCCGCGTGCCGCTCGTCCTGATGGACGCCAAGGCCATTGAGGCGGTCCAGAACGGCAAGCGAGAGCTTTCCATGGGCTATTCGGCCGAGCTCGTCTTCGACAGCGGCACGACGCCATCTGGCGAGGCCTACGACGCCATCCAGACCAATCTTCGCATGAACCATCTCGCCGTCGTCACCATGGCGAGGGGAGGTTCGCAACTGAAAATCGGTGACGAAAAGGAAAAGACCATGACGCTCAAGACGGTTACCGTCGATGGCATCCCTGTTGAAGTGACCGATCAGGGTGCCGCGGTCATCACCACGCTACTGCAGCGCCTCGCTGACTCCACCGCTGCCTCGACAAAGACGCTGGCGGATCACGCCACCGCAATCGCGGGCAAGGATGCCGAGCTCGCCAAGAAGGACGCCGAGATCGACGACCTGAAGAGCAAGGTCCTCGACGCTAAGGCGATCGATGCGAGGGTCACGGCCCGCGCCGACCTGATCACCAAGGCGAAGGCCATCGCCGCCGATATCCAGACCGACGGCAAGTCCGACGATGACATCCGCAAGGCCGCCGTCGTTGCCAAGCTCGGCGATGCCGCGGTCAAGGAGAAGCCGCAGGCCTATATCGATGCCCGCTTCGATATTCTCGCCGAGGATGTCGGCGGCACCGACCAGGTCCGCGATGCCATCACGCATCTGCGGCCGTCCACCGGCCTGACCGATGCCGCCAAGCTAGAAAAGGACGCACACGCGGCCTATCTGGCCCGCTTCGAGCGCAAGAAGTCGGCGTAAGCGCCGGCTCTCAACCAATCACCGCAACCCGATGGCCGGCCATTGAGCCGGCTTTTTCAATGGAGAGAAGCGAATGCCTCCCCTTCAGACGACTATCCCGACCTCCATGGCGCCTGGCGTCGTTGGCCGCCGCCAGAACATGGAAGAGTGGAACGGCCTTACCGGCCTGGCCGAGGACACCGTTGCCAACCCGATCGGCTTTGCCCAGCCCGTCATGCGCGGCACCGCTGGCGAGCAGGTCAAGAAGTATGCCGCTGCCGGCAAGTTCCGCGGTCTCACCGAAGCCGACGTGACCATTGGCGCCTCCGTCTATCCCGAGGGCTACAATGTCCCCGTAATGGAGAGCGGCGTCATCTGGGCGCTCGCTGGTGGCGTGTGCACCATTGGTGGCCCGGTCTACTGGACCGCTGCTTCGGGCAAATACACCAGCACGGTTGGCACCAACCTACTGATCCCGAACGCCGAATTCGACAGCGCGGCCGCTGCCGATGGTGATCTGGTCCTGATCCGGCTTCGCCGTATCCCGGCCGCCCCGTAACCCCTCAATCCGACAAGAACGCCGCGAGGCAGTCCAGTCCCTCAGAAGGATCATTTTCCAATGCAGCCTTTCAACATCTTCGACGCGGATCCGGCGCTGGTCTTCAGCTTCGCGCGTCAGCAGAGCCATGTGCTCAACGCCCGCATCTATGAGATCGAGTATCCCGAAATGGATTACGCCGCTCTCGTGCCGATCAACACCGCCTATCCCGAGTGGGCATCGGGCGTCGACACCCTGATCGGCGACATCGTCGGCAAGGCCGAATGGCAGTCCGGCTATGCCAAGGACATCCCGCTCGCCGACACCACGCTCGCCATGGTGTCGACTAGCTTCGACATGTACGCGGTCGGCTATCAGTGGAACATCGAAGAGCTCGGCAAGGCCGCGTTCCAGGGCTTTCCGCTGACCA
Source organism: Mesorhizobium sp. M0938 (assembly GCF_040319125.1). Classification (NCBI taxonomy): domain Bacteria; kingdom Pseudomonadati; phylum Pseudomonadota; class Alphaproteobacteria; order Hyphomicrobiales; family Phyllobacteriaceae; genus Mesorhizobium; species Mesorhizobium sp. M0938. Next base: position 39,004 of record NZ_JAMYNS010000007.1, read on the forward strand.
ACCGCCGCGCGGAGGCCGCGCGGCGGGCTTCCGAAACTTTCCTCTGGAACAATGTCCTCAAAGGCTCGACCCAAAAGAAGTGGACCGGGCTGATCAACAGCACGTACATCACTCCTGTCGCGGCTCCGAACGATGGCACCGCTGCCACCACGGCATGGGTGAATAACCTCGGTGTCGGTCAGAAGACGCCGGAGCAGATCGTCCGCGACATCAACATCATGATCATGGGGCCGATTGCGAACCCCGATCAGGTCGTTACCAGCACGCTCGCGGATACAGTGCTCCTTCCGTCGCTGGCCTACCGGTACATCGCCGGCACACCTTACGGCGTCACCAGCCCCGGCATGTCGATCCTTCAGTACGTCATGTCCAACAACGTCTACCGCCTGCGCACCGGCCGCGATCTCATGATCCGCGACCTGGCCGACCTATCTCGGGCGGCAACCGTAGGCATCGTTGGGGGCGGCCGAGGAATCGGCTACCGCAACAGCGTCGACGTTCTGGAACTTCCGCTGCCGATGGCGTTCCGCTTCCTGCCTGTCTACCAGGATGGCCCGCTGAACTTCGTCGTGCCGGGCATCTCCCGTACCGGCCCGATCGACATCAAGCGTCCGCTGTCGATGCGCTACCTAGACGGCATCACGCCCGTCCCGACCTGATCGTCCCACTGACAAGGCGGTCCCGGTTTCGATTGGGGCCGCTCTCCTCCCGCTCTCTTCGTCCGGAGAAGATCCATGCACAAGATAGTCAATCTCACGAACTCTCCGTACGACATCAAAGTCGAGGGGGGTGGCGTCGAGCGCCTGCCGGCACGCGGCGAGTTGGAGAACATCTCCATCGATCCGATGCATCTGCCGCTCTACCGCGCTCTCGGCTATTTCGTGATCACCGCAGTGGACGCCAAGCCGAAGAAGGCACCAAAGGCACCGAAGCCGGCGACACCAGCCGATCCCGCACTGGCCAAGCTGCGGGCTGAATACACCGAACTGACCGGCAAGCGCCCGTATATGGGGTGGAAGGCTGACAAGCTTCAGGCTGCAATCGACAAGGCGCTGGAGGCCTGACCCGTGGCCTACGAAGCCGTCACGCCTGCCGAATTCAAGGCGGCAAAACCGCAATTTGCGGCCGTGGCCGATGTAACGGTGCAGATGTACCTAGACATGGCGGCGCGCGTCGTCGACCAGTCTTGGACTGCCGGCGACTACAAGAACGCGATCATCGCCTTTGCCTGTCATCTGATGTCGCTTGAGGGGCTTGGCACCGATGCCGCAAGCCAGTCGCACGCATCCGGTGCGGTCGAATATGAGACCATCAAGTCCGGCGTTCTGACGCTGACCCGGTTCCGGGCCGCTGCTGCTGCGACAACGCCCTACATGGACTGGCTGAATTCAACGCCTTGCGGCAAATACTTCGTGTTTCTGCTGCGGCTCAACCGTGGCGGTCCGCGCGTCGCGACCGTCTCCACCATGACGCCGAGCGGCTACGCCAAGGATTGGTGCGGCCCGACGTATGGCTGGCCGGGAGTGTTCTACTGATGGCCGGCTTGCTCGACGGCAATGTTCTGCAGGGCATTTTCGGCTCGGTCCTGTCCTCGATCTATGGGGATGGGCAGTTGATCCGAGTGACCATGCAGCGCCAGCCAGGCGGCGTGATCGTCCCCTTCGAGGCCCCGCCGGTCCCGATCAAGGTGCAAGTGGACGCCTGCACCGAGGCGATGCGCCAGCAGCCCGGATACACCGATACCGATGTTCGCCTACTGATCCTTCAGAGCGGCGTCGCAGGCGCCAAACCGAACACCGATGACATCGTCATGGCCCAAGGTCAGCGCCGCAAGCTCTTCGGGATCACCGAGGATCCGGCGCGTGCCTACTGGGAGATGCGCGGAATCAGAGACGCGACGGAGTAGCAACGATGGCACGAGCGAAAAAGACGGCGCCCAAGGCAGAGCCGGAAATCATCGGCGAACAGGCCTACGCAGCAGCGAAGACCGGGGCAACCTCAAGGTGGTTCCGCGTCACGGCCGAGCGGTTCGACTGGCTTTTCGCGCCGAACAAGATGAAGGCGTTCCGCAAGGGGCAGATCGCCTACGAGCCGTTGGCTTGCGTCGAGGCGGGACTTTCCATCGGGGCGATCGAGACCATCGAAAAGCCGGCCAATGCCCGCGTGGGAAAAGATGGCCGCGTGGTGTTCGATGCCGACTGACATTTCCGGCCCGCTCAAGGTCGCTGTCATCAGCCATCTTGAGGGCGATGCAGTGCTGACAGCCATTGTGCCGGTCGCGCGCCTGTATGGCATGCAGATGCCGGCCAAGCCGCGTTTTCCTTACATCCGCTATGGTTCTCCGGTCACCACCGGCTATGAGGCGACGTGCTGGGATGGCGCGGCGGTTCGCGTGACCCTGCATGCCTTCGCCGAGACGTCGCCAAGCGGCGCCGGCGAAGACAAGGCGGCGAACATCGCCGCACTCATCGTCGAACGCATGAAGACTTTCGCCCCGGCAGGTCTGGGCATCATCGAAAACGAATGGGTCAATACGAACCTCATCCGCGACGAGCCGGAAGCGGACAGGTGGCACGCAATCACTGAATTCTCGATCACAGCGGTTCGCGCCTGATCGACGCCTGAAAACGACCCTGGCAAGGTCGCTCGGCCCGCTGAACCGCGCGCCAGTCCCTCAGAAGGAGCCTATCCATGGCACAGGAAGACTATTCGATCCGCTTCGGTCAGCAGCAGCTTCTGGTCGAGGAGCCGGTCGGCAGCGGCATCTTCAGTTCGCCCTGCGGCATCACCGGCCTTACCCGCTCGGTCACCACCAACACCAATGATATCGACCTTCCGCCGTGCGATGATCCGGACGCGGTGATCTGGCTCGGCATCGATCCGGTGTCCAAGCGCATGACGCTGACCTTCACCGGCACGCTCGCCGACAAGGCGCTTCCGGTCTGGGATATCTGGTCGATGTCAGCCGACAGCGAGGAATCGTTCCGAGAGGTTCGCTGGTATCGCAATATCGGAGCACCGAACCAGGGATATTGGGAGGGCAGGGCGCTGCTAACCGAATACGAGGAGTCCTCCGAAGGCCGCGGCCGCTACACCAATTCCGGCACTGTGGTTTGGGATGGGCGGCCGAACTGGGTTTCCATCCCGCCGGCGCCCGGCATCACCACGCCGGTTTCGATCCCGGCGACCGCGCCTGTGGTTGGCACGCCGTTCGTCGGAACCGTTGGCATCTATACCGGTGCGCCGACGCTCAGCTACCAGTGGTTTGCGAACAACGTCGCAATCGCTGCCGCAACCGCGATCGGCTACACCGCCGTCGCTGGCGATATCGGCAAGATGCTGGATCTCGTCGAGACGGCAACGAATGCCTCCGGCAGCATCAATACCAAGTCCGCCAAGTCGCTCGCGGTCGTAGCGGCGTGAGGTGAGGCGTGAGTAAACCGAACCTCTCTTCCGAGGTCGTTCTCCCTTGGGGCGACGGGAACCACCTGTTCGCTCTGAAAGGGAAGCAGATCGAGCATCTGGAAAAGGCGTGTGACGCGGGCATTGCAGAGCTTGCAAACCGCGTCATGTCGCTTCGGCCTCGATATGGCGATCTCTACCAAATCATCCTTCTTGGGCTGGAAGGCGGCGGAATGCCACCAACCCAGGCCAAGGCGATGATGGACCGCTATTTCGAGGGCAGGCCGATTGCCGATCCCCGAGATGAGGCCTCGCCCTTGGCAACAGCCGCCAAGGTCATGCAGGCGGTTTGGTTCGGGATGGAGGATATTCCATCGGGGGAAGCCGGAGCCGGGGAAACCCCGGCAGCAAAACCGACTTCGCCGGTTACCGCGCAGCCTTCCTCGACAGCGGAGTAGACCCGCGCGCTATCGAGACCATGAGCCTCTACGAGATCGTCTCGATGCTCCGGGCGCTGGAAAAGCGGCGCACCAAGGACAAGCCGACCGTCACCGACGAGGAATGGTCTCAGGCTGAGGATTTGCTGCGGTCTGTGACGATGAATGACCCGAATGTGAGGCTGTAATGGCGATTGTCGCTGATCAGGTCATTGTTGAACTTCAGGCGAAGGTCGACCGGTACAACCGCAATGTGATCAATGCTGAACGCCAGTTCAGCAGATCCATGACGTCCATCAGGACGGCAGCGCTCGGGATGTCGACAACTCTCGTTTCCGCTTTCGCCGGGACCGCTGCCCTGCAGGGTGCCCAGCGGCTTATCGATGCGGCAACGCGCATTGAAAACGCTCTGAAGGTTGCCGGTCTGTCCGGCGCTGCGCTGGAGGGTGTCTATGATCGTCTGTTCGAGAGCGCCCAAAGGAACGCCGCTCCCGTTGAGACCCTTGTTACCTTGTATACGCGCCTTTCTCTGGCCCAACAGGACCTTGGAGTTTCCAACGAAGAAATCATCGGCTTCACCGACAAAATCGCTCTTGCCTTAAGGGTGCAAGGCACAACTGCGGATGAGGCCCGCGGCGCACTGATCCAACTCACGCAAGCACTCGGCGGTGGCATCGTTCGTGCGGAAGAGTTCAACTCCATAATCGAAGGCGCGCCGACCATCATGCGCGCCGCGGCGGCCGGACTAGAGGAAGCGGGAGGTTCCGTCGCAAAGCTTCGAAAGCTAGTCATTGACGGAGAGGTGTCGTCGAAGGCCTTCTTCCGTGCCTTCGAAGCGGGTTCCGTCATCCTGGAAGACAAGGTTGCCAATGCCGAATTGACGGTCTCGCAGGGGTTCGTCCGTCTCACCAATGCAATGATAAATGCCACGCGAGAATTCGCCAAAGGCAGTGGCGTCGCGACCGATCTGGCCAGCGCCTTCCAGTTGATGGCGAACACCATCAACAGCGTCGATTTTGAAGAGTTTGGCGGGAAGGTCCGCGCTGTTATTGGATGGCTGAACGACGTCGCTGGATGGTTGAACTACGTCAACAACGCAGCGAACAACCTTGGCGCAAGTATCGGCTCCGCCTTGGGCACCGACCGAGTAGGCGAGTTCCTGTCGGGGACGGACGCCGGCCAAGCTCTAGGCATGCAGTCGACCCGCACAATGAACGAGCGGTTCGGCGGTTCAGTCACGGGTGGTGAACCTGCCGCCGTGAAAGCGGTTGCTGAGTACGCAAAGCGAAGGGCGGATGCGCTCGTCGCTGAGGGTGTAAAGACAACCGACAAAACGGGAAGAGTTCCGGCAACCCCGACTGTTAAGCCGGTTTCGTTGGCTAATTTTGCTGCACCGGATGCAGCCAAAGGTGCCGCGGCAAGCACGAAGGCTGCGGAGCGCGCCGCCAACGATGCCGCCGAGCAGATTGATCGGGCCGTTGCCGACCAGACCGCTATCGCCGTCGACGCTGCAACCTTGCTCCTAGGCAAGAACGAGAATGCGAACCGCGGGGAGATTAACAGCTTCCTGAAGGCCGGCGGCGTCGATCTGGACGCAGCCACAAGCGCATGGTGCGCCGCCTTCGTCAATTCCGCCCTGGCGCAAGTTGGCGTGAAGGGATCAGGCAGCAATGTAGCAACGGACTTCCTGAATTGGGGGAAGGGCGTCAGCGCGGCCAATATCCAGAAGGGCGACGTTCTCGTTGATTCCAATGGCAAGAATGCCGGGCAGACGGGCGGCCATGTCGGCTTTGCTACGGGCAACCTGCGCGCCACGGCGGACGGCATTGCACAGATCGAGATGCTGTCTGGGAACGCCTCCGACAAGGTAACGACCGAGTGGGTCAACGCAAGCGAGGTGGTCGCACGCCGCGCCGCTGATGCGTTCCAGATCCCGGCCGACGCGCTGTCGCATCTGACGCAAGAATCGACCTCGGCCAAGGTGGCGGCAGACCAGCTGGCGGCGAGCTATAAAGCATGGGGCCAAGTTGCGCAGACTGCCGTTAACGGCCTTGCCACCGCCCTGGCTGATGGCAAGATCGAAGGCCGCGAGCTACTGCAAATCCTTGCCCAAGTCGTTCAACAGATGCTGTCGATGCCGTCGATTGGTGGTTCGGGCGGATTTGGAGGCTTTCTCTCCAGCCTGCTCGGCGGCATTCCGGGCTTTGCCAACGGTACGAACTCTGCACCGGGGGGCATGGCCATTGTCGGCGAGCGCGGGCCGGAGCTTATCAACCTGCCGCGCGGGTCTCAGGTCATCCCGAACAACAGGATTGGCGGTGCGCAGCAGGCGCAGCGGGTCCATGTAACCGTAGGCGTCTCGGCCAACAACAATGGCAACCTCCTGCCATTCGTAGAGGGTGTTTCGCAGCGCACGGCCGGCGGCGTCATGAAGGCCGGCATCTCGAAATACGACAGCGAACTTCCGGGCCGCTTCGGCGACATCATGGAGCGGCAGGGATGACGGTTACAGTGGACTATCCGCTTTGCGTCCTGACGCCGCGTAGCGTCAGCCTGACCGTCGATTACAACACGCGCCCCGGTCAGCAGGCGACCAATGGGATGCGCCGGTCGACCGGCATGAGCGGGGCGCAATTCCGGCTGACGCTGAAGGACATCTACATAAACTCGATCGCCAAGGTGCGCACCATGCGTGGCTTTCTTGCCAACATGGAGGCCGATAGCCAGTTGGTGCGGATAAGGCTGCCCGACCTGTACGGCATCGACGGCCCCTGGAGCATCGCAACCAAAGCGACACGGCAGGCGTATCCGCTTGGCATCCCGTTCGCCACTGATGCCCTCTATGCCACCGGTGTCGGTCATGCCGTGCCGACGCTGGAAGCAACGCTGAGTGAGCCAGCCGCGCTAAACGATCGGGATATATACGTTGCCGCCGACGGCGAACTGCCCGGCGGCTGCGCCATCTCGATCAACGAATTCTGTTACATGATCGCCGGCTCCTGGATGGAGCCGGATGGCTCTAATCGGCTCAAGCTGTCGCCGGTCCTTCGACAAGCGGCAAGCGTAGGCGCCATTGTCTCGCTGGCTCCGGTTTTTGTCGGATATTGCACCACGGCAATACCTGGTTCTGAGGAGCTGCAATATGCCAAGCGCGGTTCGGTCACGCTCGAATTCGTCGAAGACCTCACCCGCCTGGTCGAAAGCGTCGATTAGATGTTTTCGCAGACGATCAAGGAATATCTGCGCGGCAACCACGTGCATCTGCTGGTGCTTGGCGAATTCCAATTCCTGTCGGGCACGCAATATCTGCACAATCAAGGCGGCATTGCCATCTCGCGCGGCTTCGACGGGGCCAAGGAATCGATCCAATGGAAGGGCCTGCAGGGGCTGGCCAGGGTGTCGAACCTCGGCGCCTCGAAAATCGGTGCATCGCGACAGGTGACGTGCACGCTGAATGCCGACGACCCGACTTTGAAGACGCTGTTCGCCGAACACCAGCGCGACATCAGGGGTCGGTTCTTCCGCTTCTGGGGGCAGTTCTACAACAGCGACATCCAGCCGCTCGATCCGCGCTTTCACCTCTACACCGGCATCGGCGATCGGCTGTCGATGAACAAGTCCGGGCCGTCGTCGCGGACGCTGACCCTGATGCTCGAGGACTGGTTCGTGCGCCGCCGGCGCTCCGCCAATTCGATGATCACCAACAGCGATCAGCAGAAACGCGATCCCGGCTCGACCGGCTTCATGTACGTCAACCAGATGATCGACAAGAGCCTGAATCTCTTCGACGCGAATGCTTGATCTTCTCGATGATTACCTCGCCCGCGAGCGCGAAAGCGACTTCGTATGGGGCGAAGGCAACGGCGACTGCATCCTGTTCCTGATCGGCTGGGGCAAGCTGATCAAGGGCGTCGATTTCGGCGTCTCCTGGCGCGGCCTGTACCACAGCAAGGAAGAAGCCCGGGCGCTGCTGGAACGCCGCGGCGGACTGATTGCACACATGGTGGAATACCTCGGGGCGCCGCGCATGGGCAGTCCGGCTGTGCGCGGCGATGTCGGCATCCTGCAAACCAGGGACTGGACCTTTGGCATGATCTTCGACGGGCACAGCTGGGCAATGCGGGATCACCCGAAGGGCGTGAGGCACCTGCGCATCGGCGTCGATTGCGTCTGGTCGATGGGGTTCGGCGGATGAGACCGCGCCTCAGCGACATCAGGCTGTTCGAAAGCAGTCTCAGCCCTGACAATCTGCCGAGGATGGCGGGGCGCGACCCGCTGTCCGCCATTATCCTGACGCTTGTCGTCAACAGTCCGGTGTTCTTCCTCGGGCCGGCCGCCGTCAGCGCCATTGCCGGCGCCATCGTGTCGACGATCGGCTACGGTCTTACGGCAGCACTGACGTTGGCGCTGCAAAAACCGCCGCCGAGCGCCAAGCCGTCCGACATCCAGACCAACATCCGGCAGCCGATTTCGCCGCGCCGGCGCATCTATGGTCGTTTCCTGGCCGGATCGGTGATCGTGTTCGCCTTTAGGCGCGGCCAGAAGAGCTACCTGCTGCACTATATCTGCGAAGGGCCGATCGAGGGTTTTGTCTCCTTCCGGCTCGATAAGAGGCCGGTGACGCTTCGCCCGGACGGCTTCGTCGATGAGCGCCAGTACACCGCCGATGACCGGTCCAGGGTGCAGATACTGAGCACGCTCGGCCTGGCCGATGACGAACCGTTTCAGGCAATCCTCGACGCGTTCCCCGAGCTCGACGATCCGCTAAAACCGTTCCGTCACCGCAGCTGCGTGATGGTGCTGCAGATCTGCGAGCAGGTCGGCACCTCGAAGATGCCGACCGTCTACCCCAACAACATGCCATCGCTTCAGGTGGTGATCGACGCCTTCAACAACATCTATGATCCCCGCGACGGGACATCTGGCCTGACCACCAATGCCGGGCGATGCCTGCTGGCCGAGACGATGGATGTCTATGGTTTTACGCCTGCCGATACCGAGTTCGTCAACTTCGATGCATTTGCCGCCTTCTGCGATCATAGCGACGAGCCGGTTCCGCTGAAATCAGGCGGTGTCGAGCCGCGTTACCGTGCCACCGGCATGATCCTGGCAAACGCGGAAAACGAGGAGCGCATCAAGACGATCGCCTCGGTCTGCAATGCCGATGTGTTCATCGATCCGCAGGGCCGCATCTCGGTGCGCCAGAAAATGCGTTCGGTTCCCGGTATCGCGCTGCGCGCCAAGAACGGCGATCACTTCAGCATCGACCTGGTCGGCGGCCGTGCCATGCAGAAGTCGTTCAACACCGTCAAGGTCACCTATCTTGATCCCGCTTTGAACTACAAGGAAAACGAGGTCGCGTGGCGCCATCCTGATCTCTACGCGGACGACGGCGGGGAACTGAGCGAGCCGATCAGCCTCTTGCTTTGCCCATCGCCGACTCAGGCGTTGCGCTTGGGCAAGCTCTATCTGCATGAGCAGAACCCCGACTTCGCCGGAACCGTGACTTCCGGGCCCCAAGCGCTCGACTTGCTGGAGGATTATGCCTTCACGCTCGACCTGTCTCCGGAGGACGATCTGGACCGCATCGCCAACGCCATCGGCGGCATAGAATACGATGCCGATGCCATGACGGTCTCGGCGAACTTTGTCGTGCTGGGCGCCGGTGCCACCGACTGGGTACCGGCGATCGACGAACAGGATACCGTCATCATCCCGCCTGTCCTGCCGTCCGACATCGAAGACGTCACGCTCGACGTCACCCCGACGGTGGAGCTGGCCGCCAACTCGGCGCCGATCCTCAAATTCGCATGGGTGGCGGCTGGGGCAGGCGTTCTGCCCGACAGCTACACACAGGAGCTCCAGGTCTCGGCGGCGGGTGCTGACGACTGGTTCGACGCCTCGGTCAACCAGGATCTCGACAATGCCCAATATACCGCGATCGTCGATGGCGGCGCCTATGACTGGCGCATCCGTAACAAGGACGGCAACACACCGTTCGATTGGCAGAATTCCACCGCGCCGGTGACGGTCGTCGTCGACACGACTGCGCCTGTTGCGCTGCTGACCTTCTCGGCATCGGACGGCACCGGGCAATTCTCAGCCAATTTCGGCACCGCCAACGACAGCCATCTGGCGACGGTGGCGGTCTACAGGGTGGTCTCGGGCGGCACTCTCGACCGCACCACAGACCGTGTCGCGCCGCCCTATGCAGTGGCGCCGGGTATTGGCTACGTCCTGCCGATCGTCTCGGCGCCGGGCAGCTTCGACATCTACGCCGAGCCGTTTAACCGATCGAGCATTGCAGGACCGCTGGCCGGGCCGGCCGCCGCGATCGTCAGCTAACCCAGAGGATCACCGATGGCGACCATCAAGGAACTGGGCCGTAACGCCTGGCGCAAATGGAAGATCGACGGCGTATCGTCTTCATCGCCGAACGAGCCGACGACGGATGACATCTTTCCGTTCGTCGACCAGATCGATGCCGAGATCGAGGCGGTCAAGTCTCTGGCATTTAGCGGTGTCAAGCTGAAGCAGTCGGTGCGGTTGCTCGTCACCACCGCCACCGCACCCGCTGCGATGACGGCGGGGTCAACGCACGATGGGCTTGTGGTTGCGGCCGGGGATCGCGTCGCGCGTGCAGTAACGCCGGCGGATGCGTTCAACGGCATCTATGTCGTGCAGGCCTCCGGTGCGGCCATCCGCTCGGCAGACATGGACGCTGCAGACGAGCTGGTTGGCGCATCCTTCACCATCGACGCTGGTACTCATGCGGCAGAGACGTGGGGCTGCACGACACCCGCACCGATCGTGGTTGGCACGACAGCACTTACGTTCGTCAAGACAGCCTCGTCCAATGCTCTTCTCGGAGAGGTCGATGCGCTTGGTACTCGTGTCGACCAGACCGACGCACAGGTGGACACCGTTGCCATGCTGGAGGGACTTAGCGTCCCTACTGCCAAAGTCACCGAGGCCAGCGGCTCAATAAATCCTTCCGTCTTCCGGTCCTACTCGTTTGTCAGCGGTGACACCATCGAGCATGTCGTCGTGGCGAAGGCAGCGGAACGGGGGATCTTGCAACTTATTCACATTGGCCCCGGAGCGGTTTACAACGCAACCTTCAATCTTAACGAGGGAACAATCACCGCCACGGGTGGCGCGAACTTCGTCAGCGCCGCAATCACCCCAATGGGGTCAGGCTGGTATGAGTGCATTGCGCGTGTGCTGGTCGCAGCCAACGTCACCAACAATGCTCAGGCGCGCATATCGCCGGCCGGAACCTTTCCATATGCGGGGGACGGTGCGTCGGGGATGTACATGCGGAGCTTCGTGCTGCGCAAGCAGGGATCCACGACAAACCTGCTCCCGAGCAGCAATCCGGCTGACGCATCCTTCTCGAAGACGAACTGCACCGCAACGAACACGGTCAGCCCCGCCGCTCTTGTCGTGCCACCGCTTGTGGCATCCGTCGACCAGCTCGACGTCCTTGTCAACGGCCGCATGACGGCAACCAAGCTTGTCGAGCAATCAGGGTGGGGAAATCCAGCATTCTGGCAGCCAAGAACCGTTACCAACGGCAACACGGTCGAGATCAAGGTCTCCGCGAAAAAGGGAGAGCGCCATCGTCTCAATTTGTTCTCGAACTCTGGCGCTGTTTACAACTGCACCTTCGATCTGGATCTTGGTATTGCCTCAGGGACAGGGGCGAGCATCGCGGCCCTTGGCAATGGCTGGTACGAGTGCACGGTCAACGTGACAGCGACTGCCACGTCCTCGATGAATCCGCAGCATCGGATTTTCCCAGCGTCTGGCGGTCACCCTTATGTCGGCGACGGTGTATCTGGTCTCTTCGTGCAGCGATCGGCCTTCAGCATTAATGGTGGTGCGAACGTCAACGTGTCGCCGGAAGACCTGTCAGTCGCGCCGTGGACCCGAAGTGCTGGTACGACAGCCACTCCAAACGCTGGCCTGTATATTGGGGCGCTTGGTCCGGGTGGCGGCGACGAAAGCTCCTATGACGACGGCTCTGCTGCTCTCGTCGGAAAGAAGTGGACGGCGCTGGGCTCCAGCATCACGATCGGCGCCTACTATGCGTCGCTGCTCGCCGGACAAACGGGCATGATCCTGACCAACCTAGCAGTCAGCGGCTCGGCGCTGGGGCTGAGTACCACTGCGTATCCAAGCTACGGTATGTCCACGCCAATCGCTACGATGCCCACGGACGCTGAGATTGTAACCTTGGAGCCCGGTCCGAACGCCTTCGGGGCGCAGGAGACGCCTCTGGGTGCTTTCGGCGACACGACCTATGGCACGCACTACGGCTCGATCTGGAAGGCCATTCTCGACATCCGTACGCGCGCGCCTGGTGCCAAGATCATCGTGTTCGGTACTTACAGCGGTGGCCCCGGCCACGCGACCCATCGGCTTGGCCGTACCAACGGGCAGGGCAACACGATGGATCAGTTCATGCGGGCTGAGCGCGAAGTGTGTCAGGCGCTAGGTGTGAAGTACGTCGACATTTCCCAGAGCGGAATGGGCTATATGACCTCGACGCTGTATATGAGCGACGAGCTTCACCCGAATGCGGCTGGTTCCTTGCGCTATGCTACATACGTTGCCGGCAGCCTTCGCGATATGGTTCGTCGCGGCATGTTCGTGAACTAGACTGGAATGGCCCTGTGTGGCAGATGTGCTCCGGCAAAACTTGGGGCTTTACATTGCATCCTTCATTCAAGCCGGTCATTGACCTGATCCGGGCGATTCTCGGGAGATCCCGAGAGGACCGGGAAGCCGAGTTGATAGCTAAGCTTACCCAATCGCAGAAGCGCTCGATTCTGTTGTTAGGAGACAGCCTGGTGGCCGCATCTCAGGCGCACGGCGGCCACCCGGACGTCATAATGGCGGCTGTCGGAAGGTCCCGCGTCGCGGATGTCCTGGCGATCGTCAGCCGCACCAAGTCGAACGGCGTCTGGGACAGCGTCGGCGGCCTCGTTGTCGGTGTAGGCATCAACGATGCAGAGTGGCGCGAAGGGGATGATCTCCAGTCGAGGACGCTCTACTTCCGATCGATGCTCGATGCGCTTGTGCGCGCCTGCTTGGATCGTCCTGTCGCGATCCTCACCATAACGGAGCCGGAAAAGGAAGGGGCTCAGGTCGACCGGTTTAGCAGGGATCTCATCGAACGCCAGAATGCCGAAATCCGGGCTGTCGGCGACAGGGCAATTGTCTTCGATATGGACACAAAGTTTCGGGCGTCACTGGCGAAGGCGGGGTTGCCGGTTTCGGCCGGCTTCACCGATGGCGTCCATATTTCGGAAGCTGGTTACCAGCACTGGAGGCCTCTGTTGGTCGAATGCATCGATGCGGTTCGCGCTATATCTCGACAAACGGAAGGTGCTTGACGGCATCCCACTGCTGCTGCGGTGTCGTGCCTGACCACTTCGCGCGCAGCTCGGATGGCCTCCATGCCGTCTTCGGGTCCAGTTTCCCGGACTTGGTGAAGAAGGCATTAACGCCCCCGTTGGACACCGCTGCCAACCCGTATCCCTTGGCCGCGCATAGCTTAGCCATCGCGACGAGTGAAGCACCATGGTACCAAGCGCTAGGGTGCTTCTGGTGGCGATCAAAAACGGGGTCGTAAACGACTGAGATCGAGCGGTCCAAGAAGCTCGGGTTATATTCGATCGAAATGATCGATGGCTCGATGTCCAACAGTTTTTCAAGGAACCAGTAGTCGTTGCCATCGATGTCGATGGAGAGAACGCCAACCTTGGGAAAGGCTTTCCGGATGAAATCGAGGTTCTCCAAGTCGAGGAAGCGCTCTTCAACCCGGATGTTGGATGGCAGCACCGCTCTCGCGTCGGCGACCTGCTGGCTGTTGGCGTCAATGAGCAGCCCCTTGAATGAGCCCATCAGCGCTGCGCAATTGAACTGGATCGGGTGGAATCCGAATTCAATGAAGGTGTTCGGCGCGCCGGTCTCCTTCGCAAGTCGCAAAAGGATTTGCCCTTCGTCGGACTGGCCGCCGATGCCTTTGGCGATCAATGACCGATAGTACATGCGCCGGAGAGGTGTGAATTTCTTGACCAGTCTGGCGAGCATCGTGTTCCCCTTTGGAGGCGTGCGGGACTCGGTCGATAGCACGAGACCATGACGATTTGAAAGGGAGGCGAAATCTCAGGCTTTTGTCACATTGGTCAATCTGGTAACGCTGCCAAGGGGATCTTGGCGAAGTCGCCGGATGGTCTTTCAAGGGGACTGATTTTCGTGGCCAACGCAGACAGCATCATTGCCATCTATGACGACTACTACACCGATGGAAAGGTGGCAGCGAAACGTGAGATTGCTTCCAAGCAATCTGTCGGACACATCGAGAGCATCCTCCAAGGACAGACGTTCAATAAAATACTCGACATCGGTGCCGGCGAAGGTGCTGTCTTGGACAAGCTGAACAAGAAAGGGCTCGGAAAGACGCTTGGAGCTGTCGAGATTTCGACAAGTGGCGTCGAGGCGATCAAGACCAGGAAAATAGCCAACCTAGCCAGTCTGGACATCTTCGACGGCTATCATATTCCACATCCCGACAAGTCCTTTGACCTCGGTCTTGCCATCCACGTCGTCGAGCATGTCGAGCACGAGCGGATGTTCTTGATGGAAGCGGCGAGGGTTTGCAAAAAGCTCTATATCGAAGTGCCGTTGGAGCACACGCGGAACCTAAAAAAGGCGATCCGCATGTCCGGGCCGTATGGGCACATTAATTTTTACACGCCACAGACCTTCGAAAACCTACTCAAGACTTCCGGCCTCAAAGTCGAAAAGCTGATGACGTTCGGTCACGATCTCGCTTATGAGCAGCACCTAGCCGGCCCGTCGAAGGGATGGTTGAAATACAAGCTGCGGACCGAATTTCTTAGGTTCGCGCCGAAGACCGCAGTGCGCAACATGGCGTACATGGCCGGAGCGCTTTGTTCGTCCAAATAGCCTCTGAAAAGGAGTGGCAAACGCCAAGTCATGAAAGAGCTGCGCAAAAAGGTCGAGGACTATTTCTCAGGCCCTGGGTTCTGGCCGTTCTTCATCATGATGGTTATGCTGTTTTTTCCCAGTGTCCTTGCCGCGATTATCTATTTGTGAGGCTTTCAGCCTCGATGCGATCGGCGCGGGTGACTCGCCCTCGGCCGCCCATCTAATTCGGCGGCCGTAGCGCATTCAGCACGACGTCGGCCTCGTTGAGGTCGCCACTTTTCAGCACTTCCCATCGGCCGTCAATCAGCATCACCAGGCCATTGTCTTTGGTGTGGATTTCTCCGGCCGTCTGCGCAGCGTTCGTTCGAAACTTTGCGCTGTGGGAAGCCCACTGTCCACCAAGGATGATCAGGTCTTTGCGCGCCGCCATTGGCATCTCCGTAAAGCCTCCAATACCCAAGATCCGAAACCCGCACAACCTGCCCGCGAGGGCGGAAAGGCATTAGACCTCGGCTAGTTACGGTCAGACTTTCGCTTGTTCGACCACCAGATCAGATAGATCGAGCCAACCTTCATGACCGGGACGCGCCGGTCCCGTTCGCGAGTTCGCAGCTCTCGATAGGTCTTCACCTTCAGGGTGCCCCTCGGCAGCTTGATTCTCAAAGCCATGACCAGCCTTTTTGTGCAGTGCACGATAAAAGCGCCGACCTTACGAAACAGTCAACCCATCTCAACCTGCCCGCGAGGGCGGAAAGGAACGACCATGGACATGACGTTCAGGGGCGCTGCGAAACGTCTTGACGATCTCGACTTGCCCAAGCTTGGCGCGATGATCGGCGTCGGCGAGGATGAGATACACGCCTTCCTTGATGTCGAGACCACAGGCCACGGGTTCGATACACAGGGCCGGCCGATCATCCTATTCGAGCCGCATGTGTTCCTCCGCAATCTCACGGGTGCGAAGCGCGCCCAGGCCGTTGCGCAGGGGCTCGCATATCAAAAGTGGGGTGAGAAGCCCTATCCGAGAGACAGCTATCCCAGGTTGAAGGCGGCATGCGCGATCGACGAGACGGCGGCGCTGAAGTCCGCCTCCTGGGGATTGGGCCAAGTTCTCGGCGAGAACTACGCCGCCGCCGGCTTTCTGACGGTGCAGGCCATGGTTCAGGCAATGATGGCCGATGAAGAACTTCAGCTTCTCGCCGCGGTGAATTTCATCAAGACCAACAAGCTGGACGACAATCTGCGCGGTCACGATTGGGCTGGATTCGCCAAAGGCTACAACGGCTCCGGCTACCGGAAGAACGCCTACGATACGAAGCTCGCCAACGCTTTCCGCAAGTGGTCTCGCATCAAGGACACCGCTTGGCCACAGCCATCGCCATCGCCATCCGCTCCGGTCACGACTCCACAGCCACCCGCCGCGCCCAAGCCTCCTGCGGCCGCGCCTGTGCCGACGCCAGCGGCGAAGCCAAGCCTATGGGCCATGCTCCTCAATCTCATTCTCAAAATACTCGGAAGGAAGCCGTCATGATCGGCCTCATCATTCGTATCGCGATGCGGTACCTCGCTGGCGTCCTCGTCGCGCGTGGCCTGCTCGGGGCGGACGATGCCGCCTCGTTCTCCGCCGATCCCGATATTCAGATGATGCTTGAAACCGGCACGGGTCTGGCGATCGGTGCATCGGTTGAGGGCTGGCATTGGCTAGCGCGGAAATTGGGCTGGGAGCACTGACCATGGACCCATTTTGGATACTCACGGCGCTGGTCGCGTGGCTCACTTTCGGCATGGCCGGCCTGATTTTTTACCGCCGGGCGAAGAAACGTATGGCCACAGTCCTTAAGGTCTGGAGCGGGCTGAAATGACCGCGCTCCTTGCATGGGTTTTCCGCGCAGTGATCGGCAACAAGGCCATCATGGCGCTCTTCGCCGCGGTTGTAAGCGGGCTCGGCCTGTATGTCGCCGGCGGCGTCAACCGGGCCAAGAAGGAAGCGGCAAAACAGGCGGCGGGGAAACTCGCTGCTGCTGAAGACCGCCTCGAGATGGACCGTGAAGCCACAGAGGCCGAACGCCAGGCTGCCGGCCTGACGGACGATGCGGCGCGCAAGGAGGCAGAGAAATGGGCAAGGCGCTAATCCTGTGCCTGGTGCTCGCCGGCTGCACGACAATGCCGCCGATCGGCAACCCGCGTGAAGTCTGGTGCGACCACAATCAACCGCGACGGCCGAGCTTGGCAGTCGTCGCGGCCATGACCAGGGCCGAGCTCGATGAGCTGAACACCTTCAACAATCAGGGCGCCAATTGGTGCGGCTGGAGACCATGATGCAAGAATTGTTCGATCTACTAGGCATCAAAGGCCCGGTCGTCGCTGCAGGCCTCGCAGGCGGCGTTCTAAGGGCCTTATCGCGCCACCGCTACAAGGTCCGCGAGATGGTGGCGTCGCCGATCTGCGGTGCCCTTGCGGCGGCCTATCTCACGTTGCCGGTGGTGCACTATTTCCGCGCCACCGGCCTGCCGATTCCAGCGACCGACGACGACACTACGACACTTGCCGCGGCGTTCCTGATTGGTGTGTCGGCGATGTGGATATCAGACGCGCTCTTCGAATTCGTGGTGCGTAGGTTCAAGCCATCGGCGGAAGAGTAATCGCTGGCACGCTGATCTTTGAATTTTCCGCATGTTACTCGTTGGAAGACGGTTATTCCCTTCCGATCACAGCCTGCGTCTCCGTCCGCTCGGACGCGGGCACTTTCATCTATTCGACCGATGCTCCGGGTCGGAGAATAGCCGACATTGAGGTAAAATGAGAGGGGAGTCGTACTATGCGGTTATTTTACATCTTCCTCGTGTTTTATATTGGAGTACTCGGAAGTTCTCACGGCTCTGCTCTCGCGCCCGAGACATTGAGCCTCGAAGATTTGGCTGGAGGCGCCACGATTACGTACGATCAGAACGGTGAATTTCTGCTTGGCGACATCATCATCAAAAAACGGTCGGTCTCAGCGCTCGGGGCCGTGGTCTCGAACAGGTGGACGGGAGGCAGAATAGTCTACCAGTTCGACGCGTCGGTAAACGCCTTTCAACAGCAGACCTTCAGAGGCGCCTGCAATGCGTGGACAGGCGGAACACCATTGACGTGCGCGCAGCGGACGAACGAACCCAACTTCATAACTGTCAGAACACATCACGGTGAGCGATGTGCCGGGGTCTATACTAGCTGTTCGGAGCTCGGCATGCGCAAAGGCGGCCAAGATCTTTGGATTTATGGCCAGCACTGGAACGGCTACAACAGCGTAATCCAGCACGAAATCGGGCACGCCATAGGCCTGATGCACGAGCATCAGCGACCAGACCGCGACAGCTACGTGTTGATTCTGGAGGGCAACATTGAGGGCGGGGCGGGTCAATTTAACAAGCAGAGCTACACCCTAAGCGGGGCCAGCGACTACGATTTCGATTCAATTATGCACTATGCCAATTGCGATTTCTCAAAGTTTGAAGATTGCATTCTGGGGCCGGACAGCAAGCAGACCATCCAGGCTCTGTCTTGCTCGCGAGATGCAGTGGGCGGCAACTCGATCACTGCATTGGATCGGCAGGCCGTCTCGCGCGCCTACGCTCCGGCGTTCCTGGCCCTGTTCGAATACAGCCGCAACTCTTCATGCGAGATGCTCAATTTCAACGATGCTCAGTGGTCGGCGGTCTGTTCAGACGGTACTTGTGTCGCAGCAAAGCCTCCACGCCGCTGGAAAAAAGTCGTGACCGAATACCATCGAACCTGCTCGTTCATCCCAGCCAACAAAGAGCGGCAAATGTGCGCAGCAATTCAGCGGGAGTACATCGATTCCTGGACTGATGATGACCCAGGCTCATGTCCGTGGCTTGGAACAAGGCACGAGATTTGGTCAATGTGCGGATGCTCCCTGGTCGATTACTCCAGCAAATGCGCTAATTTCGATCGGCCGGTTTATCCGACCTATGAAAAGGCAAAAAACTCGGTTGATTGGCGGCAAGGTCGCGCCCTCTACTTCCTTGATGTCAGTAGCCAGCTGAAATCTGACGGGCTGCTATCCGACGAAGTGGCGGCGCATCTCAAGTCCTTCCTGCTTGGGAACTATATGGACCGACACTTTGAGACGCGGCTCGCACGTTTCCGTGCGGGAATGTACAGCTATGCCCGCTGGAAACGAACGATGGATCCTGACTACAAACTGGACATGAGGATGTTCAGCAAGATAGCTGCCCGCGCGCGCCTAAGGTCTCCCAATTAGGCGAGCTACGGGCATTTGGGCGAGCCGCCGTCATGCCATCCGCCTCGATACGCAAAACGGAATACGATCCGGACAGCAGAACTCTCTCGGTATGGTTCGTGGCCAGCGGTAAATGCTACCAATTTGAGGACGTGCCGCCGGAGACCTTCGACGCGTTCAAAGCGGCCTTCGCCAAAGGCCGCTTCTTCAACGACCACATCCGCAATCACTTCCGGTACCGTCGGGTTGCGGCCGGGAGCGATCCTGAATGACCGCAAGCTGTTGAAACATTCCAACTGCCGGTTGGTAGACGCAGCGCCGCCGGCGCGCCTATGATTTTTCACGATCCGTGCACCGGGCACATCCGATCCCCCGCCCACACCTGTGCTTGGTGAACGACCGGTCGCCCGCCGTGCCGAAAGGTGCGGCGGGCTTTTCGCGTTTCATGGCCCGGTCAACCTCTCCACCGTGGCGATGATGGCCTTGGCCAGCGCTTCCGCTTCATGGATCGGCTTCGGCCCATAGAGACCCAGAACGGCTTCCTCGCTGGGCAACACGCCAGCCGGACAGGTTTCCTCGATCGCCATCCTGATTAGGCTGAGCGCCGCCCGGCAGGCCGTCACTTCCATCGTTGCCATAACCACTCCCACATACAATTTCGCTAAAATACCCGGAACCGATTGCTTGCCTGCGGCTTGAATCGCGGTTCCGGAGTGTCAAGTGCGCATGCGTAACGCCCAAGATCGGCTGAAGTTCATCGAGCCATTGTTGCCGACGCTTGTCGACAAGCCTCCCGAGGGCGACGACTGGATCCACGAGGTCAAGTTCGACGGCTACCGCTCGCAGATCGTCATCGACGCCGGCGGTGTGCGCATCTTCACGCGCAATGGGCTCGACTGGACGAAGAAATACCCCGATCTGGTTGAGGCAGCCAAGGCGCTGGCTGTGGAAAGCGCAATCATCGACGGCGAAATCATCGTTCTTAATGAGGCCGGCCTCTCCAGTTTTTCGGAATTGCGCAAAGCGATCACGCGCCGGCAGCACGACCTCTATTTCGTCGCCTTCGATCTCCTCCATTTGAACGGCCATGATCTTCGCGACATGGCGCTGGAGGATCGGCGCGATATCCTCGCCGGTCTAGTCGAGGCTGGCAGCCACATTCAATTCAGCGAAGCTTTACCGGGAACCGGCGATGCGGTGTTCCACCTGATCGAGCAGGCGGGGCTCGAGGGCATGGTATCGAAACGCCGCGACAGCAAATACCGCAGCGGCCGATCGACGAACTGGCTAAAGGCCAAGGCGTTGATGGAAAGTGATCTCGAACTGCTCGGTGTCGAGCGTGAGAGAGGTAAGCCGGCATTTGCGCTCATGGGAGAGCCAGGCACCCGGAAATATGTCGGCAGTGCTTTCGTCAGCGTCAATCGCGAGATGCGGGAACGGCTATGGAAGCGGGTGCAGGAACACGCCGGCCCGGCGCCAAAGGGCATGAAGAAACGACCGGCGACGCAGTGGGTGAAGTCGGGCATCAAAGCCCGCGTGAAGCACCTAAGAGGCCCCGAAGATTTGCGTCATGCCTCGCTTCAGGACTTCTGGGATGAGGACTAGGTTTCGGAACTAATTCGGGATTCTTATCGTTCTTTGTACATGCCTTTGGACCGACCAAATCATCTGCTGGGCGTCGCCACCACCGCGAAAATCGGCGGTCATCCGATCCACCCCATGTTGATTCCCTTCCCGATCGCCTTGCTTGTGTCGGTGTTCCTTGCAGACGTGGTGTTCTGGTCCACCAGGACTGCCTTCTGGGCCGAGGCGTCTTTTTGGCTGCTCGGCTTTGCCCTGCTGATGAGCACCGCTGCAGCACTGGCCGGCTTTGCCGACTTCCTTGGAAATGCAGCCATACGTTCTTTTGGCGCGGCATGGCACCACATGATCGGCAATGTCTTAGCAGTGCTACTCGCCTTGAGTAACTTCCTCTTGCGTCTGAGTGCCGGCGCGGTCGAGGGGGCTCTACCTTGGGGGTTGGCCCTATCGACGGTGGTTGTCCTGCTTCTTGTTTACACTGGCTGGAAGGGCGGAACGCTCGTCTACGAGCACAGGGTGGGAATGCATCCTGAGGAGGGTGAGAACCCCAGATCTGAAGCGCGGCGATCTCTGACCCGCGGCGATCGGAACTAACGGTCTGTGGCGACGTTGCGATGGCAGTAAACCTATACTGACAACGGAGACAGACATGACAGATTCCCAGGAACGCCTGGCGCAGTGGCTTCGCGACGCTCACGCCATGGAAGAACAGGCCGAGACCATGTTGAGCGGCCAAATCGGACGCCTCGAAAACTATCCCGAGCTACGCGACCGGATGAAGATGCATCTCGAAGAAACGAAGCAACAGGCAAAACGGCTCGAACAATGCCTCGATCGGATGGGGGAAGGATCATCGACGCTTAAAGATGCCGGCGGGAAGATAGTCGCCATGGGACAGAGCATCAGCGGCATGTTTGCAGGCGACGAGGTGATGAAAGGATCGCTGGCCAGCTACACGTTCGAGCATATGGAAATCGCCAGCTACAAGATGCTCATCGCTGCAGCCGGCGAGGTCGGCGATGCCGAGGCCCAAAGAGCGTGCGAGCAAAACCTTCGCGAGGAACAGGCGATGGCCGACTGGCTGGAAAACAACCTGGCTACGATCACCACCGAGTTCCTCCGACGCGACGAGCGGGACGCCGACAGCGCGAAACGGTGACGTGCATATGGCCCGGCCCGAAGTTAGGTTCCCAAAGGAGAAAAAGGATGGGGACGACTTCGGGCATCGCCAATTTCCAACGTCTGCCGGTATTCTGCTCGGGCTTGGCCTGGGCGGATTCTTCGATGGAATCGTGCTGCATCAGATACTCCAGTGGCACCATATGGCGACCAGCGCCGGCTATCCCGCTGATAGTGTTGAGAACATTCGGTTCAACACGCTCTTAGATGGCCTATTCCATGGGGGCACCTATCTGTTCGTCGCGCTTGGTCTGATCATACTCTGGCGTGCTGCGCACAAACCTCATCTCTGGTGGCCAGGGAAGATGTTGCTTGGGACGGTCCTCATGGGATTCGGCATATTCAACCTGGTCGAGGGTGTGATCGATCATCAGCTTCTCGGACTCCACCATGTCAACGAAACCGTCCCCCGGGACCAGTGGATCTACTGGGACATCGGGTTCCTGATTTGGGGTGCGCTGATGCTGATTGGCGGCTGGGCCTTGTCAAGGCGGGGCAAACAGGAGCGCTGGCTTCAACCTGGTCGAATTAATGGATAGATCCCACGCCGACGGTAATAGAGTGCTTCTACGCGTGTTATCGTCGGCTCTGGCGCCCGCCCGGCAATCGTCAAGGCCGGCCGGCGCGCGTGATCGCCAGTTGCGCCTCGACCTTGGCGTTTTCCTTCTGCGTCATGTTGTCGGCCGCGATCAGACGCCGTAGCGAGCGTATGATCTCCCCGCGCGTCCATCCGGCCAGCAGCATGCCGTCGACGATCGCCTGAAAGCTCGGCTCCATTGCCTCCTGGCAATCGATCTCGCGATCGGGGTATTCGTCGGGTCGTCTTGGCGGGTTTATCGTCACAGATATCGCTCCCCCTCTTCGTGGTGCTCGAAACAGAACCAGTGCGGCGACTGCCGCGGCTTAGCAAAGCCCCATCCGGCTATCTTGCCGCAGCCGGAATGCTCGCAGCTATGGTGCTGAATGCCGGGGCGGGTCACGGGCTCCATTGTGCCGGGGAGGCGGATTTCGTCGCTCATAGCAGCGCTATCGGCTCGATCATGTGTGGGCTGTCGTTTGGCAGCTTGTTCTTGACGGAGGCGTTCACGTCGCGGCTGACACGGTAGAACTCCAGGTCCTCATCAACGTTTTCGTGCAACAACTGTTTGGCGTCGTTCGGTGGTGTCTCCGGGTCCAGCCAGGCATCATAGACGTCCGGATCGAGGATCACCGGCTGCCGATCATGAATCTGGCGCATCGTCTCACCGGCCGGCATGGTGACAATCGAACAGCTCGTCACGTCGAGGTTCTTGTTGTAGGCCCAGATGCCGGCGAAGCTGAACGGCTGATGATCGGGCAGGAAGATATGCCAGGGGTCACGTCCCTTGTCAGCCGGGCTGATCGTCCACTCATAGAAGCCGTCGGCAGGGATCAGGCAGCGTTTCGACTTGAACGCATCCTTGAAGGCTCCAGAGGTATCGATGGTCTCGGAACGGGCGTTGAACATGGTGGCCTTGGGGAGTTCCTTGGCATGCCAGGGAACCAGCCACCATCGACCTTGGCGGAGCTTGTGGCCCCCTTTCTCGCCCGCCGTGACGAATGGCACTTCCTCGGTCGGCGCGATGTTGTAGCGCGGCGCGTCGTTGCGGCCGATTTCGGCTGGCGCCGTCAGTCGATAGAGCCTGTGGATTTCCGACCACGGGAGATACCTGGTGTAGCGTCCGCACATGGTTCTCTACTTGGCATCGTAGGCGAAAGGATCGCGGCCTATTTCATCGCCTGGACCTAGCTGGCGGCCAGGATTGAGATAGCCGGAAACGTCGTAGCCTTCCATCATCCAGTCTTGGAATTCCTCGTCATCAACGCGATCTAGAAACCCAGCATAATATTCGGGGCACAACTCATCGAGCAGATTGCGTAGCTGCTCCACCTGTTCCCTTTTGGCGCCGGGCTTGATTGCCAGGCCGTAAGTAATACCTGGCAATGATGGAATTGGCTGGCCTTCCAAATCGATCCGAAAACGCCCGTTCGGCATTTCATGAACAGCGAAATAGACGCCGGCGAATTCGACGGGAACCATAGTCGGGTTTTTCTGAGCCATGTTCCGCTCCTTTCGATAGATGCCGATAGTGAACGAAATGAGAACAAAATTGTCAAGCGCGCCTTGACGGAACAGGAATATGTTCCCTTTTAGAGGGATGGCGCACGATCCAATCGACACGCTGGGCAAGGCGACCCGGCACAATATGCTAGTCAAGGCGGAATGCAGTTGTGGCAATGTCCGCTACTGCCGCTCCGCCGATCTCATGATGGTCTATGGCGGCGGGGTCGATCCGCTGAAGCTTAAATTCGACTGCATCCGCTGCAAGCCGGAGATCAAGATCACGCTCCTCGAGGTACATCCCGAGCATCTTCCGAAGCGCCTGATGATCCACAAGCCAATGAAGATCGACGGCAAGATCCGGTGGACCACAGAGCGGTTCCGCGGATGACAGACCGCCTCAAAGTCCGCTTCGCCTACCAGCGCGGCTTTCAGGTCGTCGACAACAACCATGTGGTCGAGACATTCGACAGCAAGGTCGAGGCATTCTCGTATGTAAACGCGAGGGGCTCCCGGGTCTGGCTTTCATGGTCGCGAACCGTGATCGGCGGGCAGTCAGCGCCATTCGACTTTACCGCTAGCTTTCAGCAGGATGCTATCGGTCGGATCATGAAAGCGGTAAACGGCCCAAGCGCCGGCACATGGTTTTGGACCTGCTTTGAAGGCGGTGCACGGGGGACTGTCGCGAATAAGGACGAAGCGGCCTTCGAGGTCGAGCGTGCCTACACCCGGCGTGTCGTTAAGGCGGATTGGCGCTAGGCCCATCCCAACCACTGCAAAGCGCGATAGATCAGCCCGCCAACGATCACGATAGGCGCGACGATCAGAGCGGCGGTAACGATTGGGCGGGCGCGACGCTGGATCACAGCTTAGCCGGGTGCCGCTGCGTATAGCTGGTCATTTGAGAGCCATTTCCGTTTACAATTGCCCGGGTTTCCTCAACGTATCGATAGGGTCCGTTTACAGCAAGGGAGGTCAGAAACCGCAGAACTGCGCGGTTTGCTTTGGGCCTTCTAAGCCGATGGTCACAGGTTCGAATCCTGTCGGGATCGCCAAACTTTCCAAGGTCCATTCTGGACACATAGGTAACGGTTTGTGCCGCAAGACACTCTTGGCCTTCTGTAAGCTGGCCGGCTTGGTCAGCCGAAATGCGGTTCGGACCACCCGCCAAATCGAGGAATAGCGGGTGGTCCCTTATCAGCGCAGGAAGGGACGTAGCTGCGCAGATCTCAGTACGGCTCAGTTGGTTCTTAGCTAACGATCATTCCAATCGCCAGAAACGTGATGGAGACCGCGAGGACCGGAGCAAGTAACCAGCGGGCTTGGTGAACACTCTTTTCCATGGGCTCCTCCCGTAAACTCGCAGCTTGCAACGGTTGCGAGCAACCGCGGTTCCGGATGGCGCGATATCCAGCCTATTGCGCGAACAGCTGAGACTTAGGTCCTGTCTCGTATAGGACCGAAGCCCACTCAAGGAACGTTTGCTGCTGCCTCAGGTTTGGTGAGCCTGACGCGAAGACGCCGTTTGGCGCAACAGAGCTCACACAAAGGAGGCACTTATGAGAATGCGTCTTTCCACTGCAGCGGCGGGATTTCTGCTGCTGGCAGGCATCGGCGCCGCTGCCGCTCAGGACGTAGTCATCGAGCCTGAGCAGGAGACCGTCATCAAGGAATATGTGAAGAAGCAGCCGCTCGCATCGGTGAAGGTACCAGGGGTAGAGCTCAATATCGGCTCAACACTGCCCGAGACGGTCGAGTTTCATGAAGTTCCCGACACCAAATACAGCTACGTGGTGGTCGATAACCGGACTGTTGTCGTTGATCCAGGCACACGCAAGATCATCAAAGTCATTGAATGACCATAGCAATTCGAGGAAAAATGCGTAGCGGTTCTCCGTCCGGAATTGCGCAAAAACAAATACTTAGAGCGATTCGGAGGTTCTATAAAAAGCTCAATCGCTCTGGCGGCTAGGAGGAGATCCCGCCGTGCCGAAACGTGCGGCGGGAAGCCGGCAAGGGAAGCCAGCAAGGGAGGAATATGATCACCATGTTGAACCGTGAGATTGGAGCATCGCAGGCGCTTCGAAGGCGCATGACCAACCTCGATAAAAGGATGCGCGACGCGCGGATTACCGAGAATGAACTGAAGACTTTTCGAAAGGTCGCAGCCGTCATGGAGGACGGCAAGGGCAGAATCGATGCCGACGATTTGATTGCCGCATCCTTCGTCGTCGAGACGCTGGACTAACCAAGCCGCCCTTAAGCTCTCCAGAATGCGAGGCGCTGCAATGTCCCTCTCACCCAGCCTATTCTCTGTCGGTCTGACCTTCCAATGCCCGCAGTGCAATTTCACCGTCGTCAAGAACGGCAGTTGGTTTCAGGTCGTTTCCCATTACAAGTGCGACGGATGCGGACGCGATATCCGGATCACCTATCCCGACAAGATTGCTATCTTCAGGAAGCACGAGTACTTGCTCACGACTCCACCGGGAGCGCGGTAGATGCGGCAATAAGCTCGACTGCCGGGGGCGAGCGCGCGAGGCGGGGAAGCCGGCGTTCGCCTCGATGGGCGAGATCGGCACGCGCAAATACGTCGGCTAGGCCTTCACTAGTTCCGGCCGCGGGCCGCGAGCGGCTCTGAAGAGGCTTCCAAAAGCACGCCGGGCCGCCTCCGAAAGTTGTGAAGCGCCCACGTAATGGATCAAACCGATCCCTGCGCATAATATGGATGACAGATCGCGCCGGAGACATGCCGCGTGAATCCGTGCCCTTTTTCAGGTATCACCGATCGCTGCACGCCTCGCAGGTTGGATTCGCCGACGTCGCGGGCACTTCCTGTGCTTCATCCAATGTTCGCGGTGAGGGGGCGTTGTTGGGCGGATCTGAACGGGGCTTTCCACGAATGACAACGATGGGCGCGGCGGCACTGCTGATCCTGATCCTGACCTATGCCGGCGTCGCCATCGGCAGGTTCCCCGGTCTGCGCCTCGACCGGGCAGGCATTGCGCTGCTCGGCGGTGCGGCGATGATCGCCATCGGCGCGCTCAGCTTGGACGAGGCCTACCGTGCCATCAATTTCGACACCATCACGCTGCTGCTCGGCATGATGATCGTCGTGGCGCATCTAAAAGTGTCGGGCGCTTTTCGCGCACTCGGCGCCATCGCCATCGAACACGCGCATGCGCCGTTTATGCTGCTGGTGATGGTGACGCTGCTGACCGGCGTGCTGTCGGCGTTCCTGGTCAACGACGCTATCTGCTTGGTCATGGCGCCGATTGTCGTCCATGTCACCCGTGTCATCAACCGCAACCCAGTTCCCTACCTGATCGCCACCGCCACGGCGTCGAATTGCGGCAGCGTCGCCACCATCACCGGCAATCCGCAGAACATGGTCATCGGCGCGCTATCGGGAATTTCCTATCCGGCCTTTTCGGCGGCTCTGGCGCCGGTCGCCCTGTTCGGCCTCGTCGCCGTCCTCGTCATCGTGCGCATCGTCTATCGCGCAGAATTCGCTCGCAAGGCCGAACTCAGCCCCGAAGTCTATCGCGGCCGCATGCTGCCGGGACAGGTGCTGAAGGCGGCAGCCGTGTGCATCGGACTGGCGATCGCCTTCTTCGCCGGCGTGCCGGTCGCCAAGGCGGCGCTCATCGGCGGCGCCATTCTTCTGGTCACCCGCGCCATCAAGCCGGCGCGCATCTATCGCGAGATCGACGGGCCGCTGCTGTTTATGTTCGCCGGCCTGTTCATCGTCGTCGCCGGCGCCGAGAAGGCGCTGCTCAGCCCCGACATCATCGCCTCGGCAAAGGACCTCGGGCTGGACGACGTCTGGCGGCTGTCCGGCTTCACCGCGGTGTTGTCCAACATCATGAGCAACGTTCCGGCCGTGCTGGCGTTGCGGCCGTTCATACCCGGTCTGGAAAACCCCGAGCGCGCCTGGCTGGTCGTCGCGATGAGTTCGACGCTGGCCGGCAATTTCACGCTGCTCGGTTCGGTCGCCAATCTGATTGTCGCCGAGCACGCGCGGGTCTCCGGCAAACCACTATCGTTCGCCGCCTTCTTCAAGGTAGGCCTGCCGCTGACGCTGGTCACGCTGCTTGTAGGGACTGCGTGGCTGGCTTTCGGGCTTTAGCCGGCACGGATAGTTCCGGCAGCATTATGAACGCGTCGTCAGATGCTGTTTTTGGATCTCGCCCGAACGAGCATCGCCGCAGCCCGGCCGGCTGCTTCGATATAATCAGGGTTGCGGTGGATCAACATGATCGAGAAGGCGCCGTCCATGAGAAGTACGATTTCGCGCGCTAGCGTCTGCGGTTCCAAAATGCCGCGGCCTGACATTTCGCCGGCCAGCCATTTTTCGAAATTCGCCTTGTGTCGCGCCCCAACCTTGATCGCCGGGTGTCCGGGCATGGCGGCGAGTTCCGCGGCCGTTCGCAGGAAACCGCATCCTTTCCATCTGGGGTGGCGCGCCACCCGTGCCAGATTGGTGAAGATCGCTTCGACCTTGCGATCGGGGCCGCCTTCGGCGGTGTCGAACCAGCCGGCCATCTGCTTCAGGTTTGGCTGGTCGCGGCCATCGAGATAAGCGGCGATCAGGTCGTCCTTGCTCTTGAAATGATAGTAAAGCGTGCGCTTGGTGAGGCCTGCCTTTTCAGCGACCGCATCGACGCTGACACGGCCAATCCCCTCGGCATAAAAGAGCTTCGTCGCCGCATCGACAATGCGTTTGCGGGTAGGGCTGGGCGCTTGCGGCATGGGGCGAGGTATACTGACTAGTGAATATACAAGCAATCGAAAGCCTGATCCCTTCCTGCCCAGCCATATCGGAAAGGAAGCAAATGACCGGACTTGTCCTGAGCGAGGTTCGCGACGGAGTTGCCGTCCTGACTCTCAATCGCCCTGAAAAACTCAACGCACTGAACTACGCCCTGATCGATCGCCTGCTGGCCATCCTCGACGCCATCGAGGTCGATGGCTCCATCCGCGCAGTCATCCTCACCGGTGCAGGCGAGCGGGCGTTCTCGGCAGGCGGCGACATCCACGAATTCTCGGCAAGCGTGGCACTTGGCGCCGATGTCGCCCTGCGCGATTTTGTCATGCGCGGGCAGCGATTGACGGCACGGCTGGAAGCGTTCCGCAAGCCCGTCATCGCCGCGGTCAACGGTCTTGCCTTCGGCGGAGGTTGCGAGATCACCGAGGCCGCGCCGCTCGCCATCGCCAGCGAGCGTGCCTCGTTCGCCAAACCCGAAATCAATCTCGC
Source organism: Mesorhizobium sp. M0938 (assembly GCF_040319125.1). Classification (NCBI taxonomy): domain Bacteria; kingdom Pseudomonadati; phylum Pseudomonadota; class Alphaproteobacteria; order Hyphomicrobiales; family Phyllobacteriaceae; genus Mesorhizobium; species Mesorhizobium sp. M0938. The sequence continues at coordinate 68,148 of NZ_JAMYNS010000007.1, forward strand.
TATGCCGCCGACCTTCGGCGGAACGCAGCGCCTGCCGAGACTGGCAGGGCGCAAGCGCGCGCTTGAATTGCTGCTGACAGGGGAGGTGTTCTCGCCGCAACGCGCGCTCCAGCTCGGCCTCGTCAACCAAGTGGTTCCACACGACGACCTGATGCCGGCCGCTCTCGACCTGGCTCGGCGGATATCCCGGCACTCGCAACTGGCGGTCGCCAGTGTCCTCACTGCGGTAACGCGCGGCCTCAACCAGTCCATCGCCGAAGGCTTGCTGGTCGAGGCCGAACAGTTCGCCCGCATGGCTCCGACCGCTGATCTGCGCGAAGGGCTCGACGCCTGGATCGCGCGCCGCAAGCCGACCTATTCCGGCTCGTGGTCGCGTATTGCTACGGATGCGTGAAGCGCCAGGGACTGTGATCTCGCTGGAGCCGGTTCCGGAGATAGTTGAGGCGTTCGATTGCGGAGGACTATTTGGCGCGGGTGGGCCAGAACGCCCAGATCAGCAAAGCCGCCAAAGCCAGCCAGAGCGCCACGATAAAGAACATTGCCGTCCTGCTTTGCGGGCGTCTTTCGAGCGCGGCAGCCCGCGCCCGAAACTCGTCCATCAGTGGCGGCGGAATAAGCTTTATCGCCAGGATTACGCCGAGCGGCACGATGATCAGGTCGTCGAGATAGCCGAGCACCGGGATGAAATCCGGGATCAGGTCGATTGGGGAAAGCGCATAGGCGGCCACCATCCCCGCCACGAGTTTCGCGGACCAGGGCACCCGAGGATCGCGCGCGGCGAACCACAGGGCGACGACATCAAGCTTGATGTCGCGCGCCCGGCGCTTTGCCGTTTCCAGCCATGCTTTCATAGGATTATTTTAGCACAGATTGTCCGCCGGCGGTTGCTGCCCGCGGAAGACATGATCGACGCCGCCCTTAGCAGGGTTCGATCAGGGTGAAGCCATCCCGCTGCTGTCAGTCCACGACCGCGCTGTGGGAAACCTACGACGCCGCCCGCGCCATCCTGTTCGCCGCGACGCAAACCGGCGAACCCGCGCCTCGCTACCGGGCGGCTTGACGCCGCCGGACCGCCCTGTGCGCGCAGGGCGGTCTCCGCTGGCATCGCTACGGCGACGTCACCGTCAGATGGCCTTTCATGTTGGGATGGAAGCGGCAGAAATAGTCGACCGAACCCGCCGTCTTCAGAATCAGGCTCGCCGCCTTCTTCGGCGGGATCGTCACCTCCCAGCCGCCTTTGACGGTCGCCGTATGGGCGAACACGTCCTTGTTGACCCATTCGATGGTATCGCCGGCCTTCGCCTCGATGCTTGCGGGCGAAAATACAAGCTTCTCGATCGTTACCTCAATCGTGTTGGCCTTGGCTGGTGCGGCCCCAATGGTTAGCGCCAGAGCAATCCACAGATGCCGTTTCGACGCCGTCGGTGCTGTTCTCATTTCAGTCTGCCGGCGACATGTTCGGCATGCTGTTCATGGCCCTGGAATAGCTTCAGGCCGGTCTCCAGCAGATTCTTCAGTTCGGCATTCTCGGCCGCGGGTATCAGCAGGGTTTTCAGCGCGCCGTTGACCTGCTTATGGTAGGCGACCTCGTTGGCGACATAGGCCTTGTCGAAGGCGGCGCCGTCGAGTTTGGCGAGCTTGGCTCGTTCCTCGGCCGCCGCCTCGGTCAGCGCCTTGCTGGTGGCGTTGTCCTCCGGCGTAACCTTGAGCTTCTTGACCAGGTCAAGCGCTTGTTTGTTTACGGCTTCATGGTCTCGCACCATATCTTTGGCGAAATCTACAACCTCTTTGTTCTTCGATTTCTCCAGCGCTTGTTTGGCTGCTTCGACGTCAAGCACGCCGGCTGTGTAGGCGATGTGAGCGATCTGCGGGTCGGTCGGCTTGTCGGCAGCTTGCGCCAACGGCGCTGCGCTGAGCAGGAAAGCGCTGCCAGTGCGGTGGTCGATCGAATAACATGACGTTCTCCTTCGCCGGATGCGGTTGGCTCCGGGCATTTCAGTTGACGATGATTGGATGCCGGGCGGGGGCAAACGTTCCCGGGAATTCGGGAGAAATCAGTCTGTAAAGCCAAGCCGCTGCATCACCGCGGCGGTCAGCCGTTCACACCGGCGGCCGGCGAAGGGGAAGGCATTGAGCAGCACCGGGCCGATCTGATCGTCCAGCGCCTTGCGCACGAGGGCGCGGGCGCGGTGCAGGCGGCTCTTGACGGTTTCGGGCCGCACATCAAGCAATTCGGCGGTCTCCTCGATGCTGAGACCCTCGATCACCCGCGCCACGAACACTGTCCGGTACACATCGGGAAGCCGATCGGTCGCCCGTTGGACAAGCTCGAGGATTTGCCGTTGCGCCATCGTCCGCTCCGGATCGTCGCTGGGATCGAGGGGAAATTTGATGATTTCGGCGTGTGGAGTTTGCGGCATGGCTACTGTTCGCCGTCTTTTGCGCAAGCGCCCAAGCGCCTCATTGATGACGATGCGCGACAGCCATGTGGCGAGCGAGGATTCGCCGCGAAAATCCCCGAGATGGGCAAAGGCTCTGACATAGGCCTCCTGCACGATGTCTTCAGCCTCACTGTCGTTGCGGACGATGCTGCGGGCGATACGATAGAGTCGCTGGTTGTGCATCTTGATAATCGTGCGGAAGGCTCCGCCCTCGCGCGCCAGCGCGCGCCCGACAAGCTGGATGTCGCCAGATGCCGTGACGGTCAAGACAGCAGACATGACCGGTTTCCTCATCGCGAGCCAATCTCCTGACCGGAAGCAAATCCTCCGATCGAAACAGTGGACGGCCTAGCCGAGAAAAGGTTCCCGAATATTTTTCGCGGCGGCCGGCACCGATTACGCTGCCGCTTCCGCCAACGCCTTGTCGCCAGCTTGCGCGCGTGCCGTTGCAGCCAGCAGATCGGTCTGCGTAATCAGGCCGAGAATGTGCTGGTTGTCGTCTACGATGACGACGGCGTGGCTGCGGCCGTCGGTAAGCACCGGCAGGAGGCCCATGGCCGGCGCGCTCGCCGAGGCAGTTGTCACGGCCTTCGTCACGCTTTTCACCGCGCCCGTCGCCCACGCCAGTTCGCGCAGTCCGACGGCGCCGATAAGCCTTGCCTCCGCGTCGACGACCGGCAGCGTCCGGATATTGTGATCGAGCAGCAGATGACGCGCCTCGTCGGCATTAGCGTGCTCGCCTACGGCAATTACGTCGCGCGACATGATGTCCTCACACAGCAAGGACCGGTGCGTGCGCACCGTCGCCTGTAACTCCACCTGGCGCAGGAGCCGTTCGAGATCGTTGCGGTCGATGTCGAACGTCTCCTCCAAAGCGCCGAGCGCAGCATCGATGTCCTCGGGCCGGAAGCCGATACGCTCCTGCGCCGGTGGATCGATGGTGCCGTGACTGTTCTTTGACGCAGCGGTGATACCATGCGGGTAGGTCCGTCGCGTCAGCTTGTGAAAACCGTATCCGAGTGCCACCAGCACGATCGAATTCAATGCCACCGGCACGAACGGAAACAGGAAGCCGGCGTCGATGACGGCCGGGCCGCCGAACACCGCCGTCAGAGCCGCCGCGCCGCCTGGTGGATGCAGGCAGCGTGTGAACGACATCGCGGCGATGGCAAGCGCAACGGCAATGCCCGTGGCAAGGACGGGCTCATGCACGAAGTGCGCCACGATCACGCCGACGAGCGCCGATATCGTGTTGCCGCCGATGATCGACCAGGGTTGCGCCAACGGGCTCGCCGGCACTGCGAACAAAAGCACGGCCGAGGCACCCATCGGCGCCACGAGCAGCGGCACATGCGGGCCACTGCCGAGCACGAGGCCACCAATCGCGCCGGTCAGCGCAATGCCGATCGTCGCACCGAAACAGGCGATCATGCGCTCGCGCAGTGTCGCGCCGGCCAGTATGGGAGAAAAAAGACGAAAGGCCATGGGTACTCTGGGGTTTATCCCACTCTTGGGTTGAACCCCGAGGAGTGTTGAACTTTGAAACGCATTCCAATGACGCCGGACGGCTAAGTTCGAAAGCCAAACGAATCCGAGAAATAGCGGATGTGGGAAATATTGTTGCGCGCGGGTAGACCAGGCGAGGTTCCGGGCCGCCAGCCGGAGCAGCTACGCAGCGTGATCCGGCTAACTCTTTTCAAGAGGTTGAGCGCGTTTTCTGAATCGGTTTTGGAGGCTCGCTGCCGTCGCTCAACCCGCCGCCGCAGCGAGGCCGCGTGCAAGGTCGGCCTTGAGGTCATCGATATCCTCAAGCCCGATCTGCAGGCGGACAAGCGGACCTTCGTAAGGGCCCTTGGCGACGACGCGGTCGCCGAGGAAGACCGGCACCGCAAGGCTCTCATAGCCGCCCCAGGAATAGCCGAGGCCGAAAATCTCAAGCGCGTCGAGGAAGGCATGCTGCTGTTTTTGGCCGCCGCCCTTGAGGACGATCGAGAAAATGCCGCTCGAGCCGCAAAAGTCGCGCTTCCAGAGATCATGGTCGGGATGGCTGGGGAGGGCGGGATGCAGCACGCGCGCCACGCCCGGTTGGCCCTCCAGCCAACCGGCGATATCAAGTGCGCTGCGCTGATGCTGGTCGAGGCGCACGCCCATCGTGCGCAGGCCGCGCAGCACCTGGTAGACATCGTCCGGTCCGGCGCAGCAGCCCATCGTATAGAAGGTCTCGCAAAGCTGTTTCCAGCAGGCTGTATTGGCGGAGACGGTGCCAAGCAGCACGTCGGAATGGCCCGCCGGATATTTCGTCGCCGCATGGATCGAGATATCGACGCCGTGGTCGAGCGGACGGAAGTAGAGCGGCGTCGCCCAGGTGTTGTCCATCATGACGGTCGCGCCGGCTGCGTGTGCCGCGCTGGCGATGGCCGGTACGTCCTGAACTTCGAAGGTGTTGGAGGCCGGCGATTCGGTGAACACGACCCTGGTGTTGGACTTGATCAGCGCCGCTATACCGGCACCGGCATGCGGATCGTAATACTCGACGTCGATGCCCAGGCGCTTCAGCATCGTGTCGGCGAAATTGCGGGTCGGATGATAGACGGAATCGACGATCAGAACATGGTCGCCCGCCGAAAGGAACGCCAGCAGCGGCACCGTCACCGCCGCCAGACCGGACGGCACTATGATCGTCCCGGCCGAGCCTTCCAGCCCATCGATGGCGCTTGCAAGGGCGTCGGTGGTCGGCGTGCCGCGCGTGCCGTAGGTGTATTTCTGGCCGCGGCCCGCCATCGTCGCCGCGTTGGGATAGAGCACGGTCGAGGCATGCACGACCGGCGGATTGACGAAGCCGAAATAGTCGCGCGGATTGTTGCCCGAGTGGGCAAGCCGTGTGTTGATGCCCAATTCGTTGCTGTCTTTTGTCATTGCGCTTCGCCCCTGGTGAAGCGCTAGCCATAGTGCGGTGGCATTGGCCGCGCAACCGTTCGCCATCCGCCAGCCGGCGGACTTTGGGTGTGCCAATTGACCCCATGACGACTCGGCAAAACGCAGCCTCCCGAAGGCGGTTTCGAGGTCCAACCCCGATTTTGCACCGACCGGACCTGCCGGCTTCGTTCGCACCATTGACTAATTTCCAGGCGTGTTCGTCTGCAATTCGAGCATTTCCGGCAATTGGTTTTCGAACTCTTTCGGTTTCGGTCATTTTCCTTGACCTCACAGGAATAATCGCCTTCGATGCGGTTCGTGAATGGGAGGCAGCGCGTCGGTTGCGATGCGGGGTTCCGGGAATGGGCCGGAACCGGAAGCTGCGTTCACACGGGAAAAAAAGTCAGGTTCGCCTGAAAAAACAGAAAAGGGTCTGTGGGTTATGAAACACATTGCAATCGGCGTTCTGGGCGCCGCCGTGCTTGGATTGGCGGCTTCGGCCGCGTCGGCGGCCACGCTCGACGACGTCAAGGCGAAGGGCTTCATCCAATGCGGCGTCTCGACCGGTCTGGCCGGCTTCTCGGCACCGGACGACAAGGGTGATTGGCAAGGCATCGATGCGGATTTCTGCCGCGCTGTCGCGGCGGCCGTCTTCGGTGATGGCAGCAAAGTCAAGTTCACGCCACTCAGCGCCAAGGAGCGGTTTACCGCGCTGCAGTCCGGCGAGATCGACATCCTGTCGCGCAACACCACCTGGACCATCAACCGCGACACGGCACTTGGCCTGAATTTCATTGGCGTCACCTACTATGACGGCCAGGGTTTCATGATCAATGCCAAGAAGCTGCCGGGCGTGAATTCCGCGCTGCAGCTTTCGGGCGCGGCGGTCTGCGTGCAGAGCGGCACCACGACCGAGCTCAACCTTGCCGACTATTTCAAGTCGAACAAGATGGAATATAACCCGGTCGTCTTCGAAAAGCTGGAAGAGGTCAACGCCGCCTATGACGCCGGCCGCTGTGACGTCTACACCACCGACCAGTCGGGCCTCTACGGCATCAGGCTGACGCTGGGCGCGCCGGCCGACCACGTCGTGCTGCCCGAGATCATCTCCAAAGAACCGCTCGGACCGGCCGTGCGTCAGGGCGACGACCAATGGTACCACATCGTCAAGTGGACCTACTTCGCGCTGCTGCAGGCCGAAGAACTCGGCATCACCAAGGCCAATGTCGATGAGATGAAGAGCTCGGACAATCCCGAGATCAAGCGCGTGCTCGGCGAGGAGGCCGATACCAAGATCGGCACCGATCTCGGCGTCTCCAACGACTGGGTCGTCAACATCGTCAAGGCCGTCGGCAATTACGGCGAAATGTTCGAGCGCAATGTCGGTTCGGGCAGCCCGCTCAAGATCGCCCGCGGCATCAATGCGCTGTGGACCAAGGGCGGCCTGCAATACGCTCCGCCGATCCGCTGATCGAGATGTGATCCGGAAGGCAGCTTCCTGCCTTCCGGTTTCTCTTTCCAGGGATGGTCGAAATGGCATCGCAGGAAATTCTTCGCGAGGAGCCAAGCCGCGGTTCCTTCATTAACGATCCGAAGGTCCGCGGCATCGTCTTCCAGGCGCTGGTTATCATCGTGCTGGCGGCGTTGGTCTGGTGGATCGCCCACAACGTCATTGCCAATCTGACGCGCCTGCGCATCGCATCCGGCTTCGGCTTCCTCAGTGGCCGCGCCGGCTTCGACATCAGCGAGAGCGCGATCGCTTACTCGTCGGATTCGACCTATGGCCGCGCCATTTTGGTCGGCTTCATCAACACGGTGATCGTTGCCGTCGTCGGCATTATCACCGCGACCATTATCGGCTTTATCATCGGCATCGGCAGGCTTTCGAACAACTGGCTGATCAGGAAGATCTGCACGGTCTATGTCGAGGTGTTCCGCAACATCCCGCCGCTGCTGGTCATCTTCTTCTGGTATTCCGGCGTGCTTGCCGTGCTGCCGGCGCCGCGCGAGAGCATCCATTTGCCGTTCGGCTCCTTTCTCAACCAACGCGGCTTCTATTTTCCGCGCGCGATGTGGGGCGATGGCTCCTGGCTGATCCTGGTTGCTTTGCTTCTCGGCATCGCCATGGCGTGGTTCGTCGCCCGCAAGGCACGACAGCGGCAGATGGCGACCGGCCAGCAATTCCCGGTGTTCTGGACATCCATGGCGCTGATCGTCGGCCTGCCGTTGCTGGCCTATGCGCTGAGCGGCTTCCCGTTGAGCTTCGATTATCCAAAGCAATCGACGTTCAATCTGACCGGCGGCTTTCAGGTCAGGCCGGAGTTCCTGTCGCTTTATCTGGCGCTTTCCTGCTATACGGCCGCCTTCATCGCCGAGATCGTGCGCGCCGGCATCAGGGGTGTCAGCAAGGGCCAGACCGAGGCGGCCGGTGCGCTCGGGCTGCGGCCGGGATCGATCCTGCGGCTTGTCGTCATTCCGCAAGCCATGCGCATCGTCATTCCGCCGCTGACCAGCCAATATCTCAACCTGACCAAGAACTCCTCGCTGGCCATCGCCATCGGCTATCCGGACCTGACCGCGATCGCCGGAACGGTGCTGAACCAGACCGGCCAGGCGGTCGAGGGCGTGGTGATCATGATGGCCGTCTATCTGGCGCTCAGCTTGCTGACCTCGGCGGTCATGAACGTGGTCAATGCCAGGATGGCGCTGGTGGAGAGGTAGGGCCATGCAGGAACACGACCTTTCCTTCGTCCGCGCCGAAATGGTGCAGGCGCAGCCGGCGCCGCCAAGCGAGCGTGGTCTGGGCGCCTGGATCCGCAAGAACCTGATCGCGTCGACCGGCGACACAATCCTGACCATCATCGGCATCGTGCTGGTGGCGATGCTCCTGCCGCAAGTGATCAACTGGGCCTTCATCAACGCCCAGTGGACGGGACCGAACCGCACGGTCTGCGCCACGGTGGCACAAGGCGGCATCCAGCCGGACGGCTGGTCCGGCGCCTGCTGGGCTTTCGTCAACGCCAAGTTCGGCCAGTTCATGCTCGGCCGCTATCCCTTGGAGGAGCGCTGGCGGCCGATCCTGGTCGCCATCCTGTTTGTGGCGCTTCTGGTGCCGCTGCTCATCCCGAAGGTGCCGCGCAAGGGACTGAACGCCATTCTTCTCTTTGGCGCGCTGCCGGTCGTTGCCTTCATCCTGCTGGTCGGGGGCATGTTCGGCCTGCCGCATGTCGAAACCTCGCTGTGGGGCGGACTGCTGGTGACGCTCAGCCTGTCCTTCGTCGGCATTGCCGTGTCGCTGCCGGTCGGCATCGTGCTGGCGCTCGGCCGGCGCTCGAAGATGCCGATCATCAAGACGCTGTGCGTGGTCTTCATCGAGACGGTGCGCGGCATCCCGCTGATCACCGTGCTGTTCTTTGCAAGCGTCATGCTGCCACTGTTCCTGCCGGCCGGTGTCAGCTTCGACAAATTCCTCAGGGCACTGATCGGCGTATCGCTGTTTGCGGCCGCCTACATGGCAGAAGTGATACGCGGCGGTCTGCAGGCGATCCCCAAAGGTCAGTACGAAGGCGCCGATTCGCTCGGCCTCGGCTACTGGCAGAAGATGGGCCTGATCGTGCTGCCGCAGGCGCTGAAGCTGGTCATTCCGGGCATCGTCAACACTTTCATCGGCATGTTCAAGGACACCAGCCTGGTCATCATCATCTCGATGTTCGACCTGCTCGGCATCGTCAAACAGAATTTCTCCGACGCCAATTGGGCGACGGCGCAGACGGCCAGGTCCGGCCTGGTGTTCGCCGCCTTCGTCTTTTGGCTGTTCTGTTTCGGCATGTCACGCTATTCGATGTTCACGGAACGTCGGCTCGACACCAGCTACAAACGCTAAGAACAAAAAAGGGAACCCTCCATGTCCACAGAAAATGCGGTCAGCGCGGAAGAGATCAAGGTCAATGCCGCCAAGATGCAGGTTTCCACCACCGATGTCGCCATCGACATCATCGCCATGCATAAATGGTACGGCGAATTCCATGTGCTGAAGGACATCAACCTGAAGGTGATGCGCGGGGAGCGCATCGTCATCTGCGGCCCGTCGGGCTCCGGAAAATCGACGATGATCCGCTGCATCAACCGCCTGGAGGAGCACCAGAAGGGCAAGATTATCGTCGACGGCAAGGAATTGACCAACGATCTGAAGAAGATCGACGAAGTGCGCCGCGAGGTCGGCATGGTGTTCCAGCACTTCAACCTGTTCCCGCATTTGACCATCCTGGAAAACTGCACGCTGGCGCCGATCTGGGTACGCAAGACTCCGAAGAAGCAGGCCGAGGAAATCGCCATGCACTTCCTCACGCGCGTCAAAATCCCGGAACAGGCCAACAAATATCCCGGCCAGCTTTCCGGCGGCCAGCAGCAGCGCGTGGCCATCGCCCGCTCGCTGTGCATGAACCCGCGTATCATGCTGTTCGATGAGCCGACCTCGGCGCTCGATCCGGAAATGATCAAGGAAGTGCTGGAGACGATGGTCGGCCTTGCCGAAGAGGGCATGACCATGCTCTGCGTCACCCACGAGATGGGTTTTGCGCGCAAGGTCGCCAACCGGGTGATCTTCATGGACCAGGGCCAGATCGTCGAGCAGAACACGCCGGCCGAGTTCTTCGACCATCCGCGCCACGAGCGCACGAAACTGTTCCTGTCGCAGATCCTGCACTGATCGCTCTCGTGCAAATCAGAAGAGCCCGGCCGAAACCCGGCCGGGCTCTTCTGCGTCTGAGTTGTCAGCCGGCGGTCGCGCCCCGGCTGCAAGGCTGGGGCTCATGAAGAAGCTGTCCCTCATGAAAAGGTTTGGGCGTTTCCTCGCCATTCTGGTGGTGGCAATCGTGCTCGCCGTGATGCTGGGCACGTTCATTCCACGGCCGCTCTTGCCGGCGGCCGCCGCCGATCCCGCCGCCACCCGTCGCATCCTGGTGCTGAAAAATCCGATCCACACCGATATTGCCATCCCAGTCGATGACGATGTGCGCCGGCGCTTCAATTTCCTGGTCGATGGCGGCATCCCGGCCGACATGGCTGAAGTCCGCTACATCGTCTTTGGCTGGGGAGGCCGCGCTTTTTATCTGGAGACGCCGACCTGGTCGGAACTCAAGGCCGTGCCGGTGATGAAGGCGCTGACCCTTGACGCTTCGGTCATGCATGTCGATGTCGCCGGCGACATTGTCGAGCCGCATCCTGACATCGCCGGCTTCGATATCGGCGAGGAGCGTTTTGCAGCAGTGCTCGACTTCATCGCCGCGAGTTTCCAGCAAGGGCCGAACGGCCCAATGCCGATCGAGAATGCTGCCTATTCCAGCTTCGACCGCTTCTACGAAGCCAACGGCCATTTCAATGCGCTGGTCGGCTGCAACACCTGGACCGCGGCTGCCCTGCGCATTGCCGGCCTGCGGACAGGCTGGTGGAACCCGCTGCCGGCCTCGCTGGACCTATCGATGCGGATTTACAATTGATGCTGGCGCTATTGGCCGCCGATTTCCGGCGGCCGCCAGCCATAGAGCCAGTCAAGATCGGCCGCGAGCTTTTCCGGCGAGCGCAGCTTCAGGAACAGGTTGCGCGCGACGGCCACCGGCCCCGAGGCATGCCAGGCGAAGCGGTTGAGCGCGCCACGGCGGGCGACCTTGGCGATGCGTGGACGCCGCGTTTTTTCCCAGGCAGCAAGCGCGCCCCAGGGATCGGCGGGCGAGGCGGCGACAAAGCCGGCAAGGGTTGCGGCATCCTCGATCGCCATCGCCGCGCCCTGCGCCGCAAAGGGCGTCATCGCATGCGCTGCATCGCCGATCAGCGCGATGCCGGCGGGCGTCGTCCATGGCTGGGCCTGGTCGACCGTATGGATCGGCCATGCGGTCCACGGGCCGGCATCCTCGACAAGCCGGGCCAGTGCTGCCGCCGTGCCACGCATGGCGCCGGCGAGGATTTCGGGATCGGCGCGACCTGACCAGCCCTCAGTGATGATCTCGCCCCTGGTGAAGGCAGCCAGGTTGAACGCCGCACCGTTGCTGACCGGATAGGCGACGAGGTGGAAGCCGGGATGCAGGAAGGTGGTCACGCAATCGGCGGCGCCGAACGCCGCAAAAGCTTCGCCCGCGGCACTGTCTGCGCTGATCGTAGCGCGCCAGGCAAGCTCGCCCGAAAACCGGCTTCTGGCCGCAAACCCGCCAAAAGTGCGGACCGCCGACCAGACGCCATCGGCGCCGATCAGCAGAAAGCCGTCGGCTTCGACGGTCTTGCCGGCAATCTCGACTGTTGCCGTGGTATGGCGCGGTCCCGCGGCAATGCCGCCGACACGCGCGCCGGTGACGAGGCTGATATCAGGCTGCTCGGCAAGGCGCGCCATCAGCGCGTCTTGCAGATCAGCCCGGTGGGCGACGAGATAGGGTGTCTGCCAGCGCCTTTCGGCTGCTTCGCCAAGCGGCACCCGCGCCAGTTCGCGCAGCGTGGCGGCGTCCTTGAGCACGACCGCCTCCGGCCGCACCGCCGCCGGCCGCAGCCGCTCGAGCACGCCGAACTGGCGAAGGATGCGCGTCGCGTTGGGCGAGAGCTGGATGCCGGCGCCGGCCGCTTCGAGGCGCGGCGCCTGTTCGAACAGCCGCACCAGATAGCCGCGCTCGGAAAATGCCAGCGCTGCAGTCAGTCCGGCAACGCCGGCTCCGGCGATGACGACCTGCCGGGACCGCGTGTCGTCCATGGGGATGGCGCGCGCGTCAGGCGGCCTGATCGATATAGAGACATCCCGCAGGCTGCGTTTCCGTTGCCGTCAGCTTTGGCGAATAGCGAAAAAGCGTCGAGCAATAGGGACAGACTTTTTCATTGTCGTCGCCCATGTCGAGAAACACATGCGGATGGTCGAAAGGCGGGTTTGCGCCGGTGCACATGAATTCCTTGACGCCGATGTCGATCGCAGCATAGCCCGCATCGTTCTGGAAATGGGGAATGGAACCGCCTGCCATCGTCGTCTCCTACATCTGCCGCATGACCCGGATCATGCGTAAAATCAAAATTCCACGGCGGCACTTGCGCGTCCAAGAACGCACCGCGCTGTAGCCTGGATTGCATCTGGATCATAACCGGTCTCTTTGCAAGATCGATGAAATCAAACTGTCGTAAAAGCCTGTCACAGGATAAGCTAAGCCGATTAAGGCATGGCCCCGAAAATCGAATCCGGTTTCGCTGGGATCATGCCTGGCTTAAGAGCGGTAGAACGTCCTTTGCGCGTCAGGAAAGACGCGCGACGCTGTGGCCAGCGGGTGCGAAACGAGCAGGAACCATGAACGAACTAAAGCCGGTGCAGAGCGAATTCACCACCGTGGAGGTGGCGAGCCCAGAGGGCGGCAACCCGGACCGCTTCGTCAACCGCGAGTTTTCCTGGCTGCAATTCAACCGCCGCGTCCTCGAGGAATCGCTGAACGCCAATCATCCGCTGCTCGAGCGTGTCCGCTTCCTGTCGATTTCGGCCGCCAATCTCGACGAGTTCTTCATGGTCCGCGTCGCCGGTCTCGCCGGCCAGGTCCGCGAAGGCATCACGCTGAAGAGCCCGGACGGCCGCACCCCCGAACAGCAGCTGGAACAGTTGCTGCGCGAGGTCGAGCGTCTGCAGGAAGATCAGCAGAAAAGCCTTTCCGCGCTGATGCTGCTGCTTGACAAGGAAGGCATCGAGAGCATCAGCCGCGATGCGCTGACCAAGGATGAGAAGACCTGGCTCGAGGATCATTTCCAGGAGCAGGTGTTTCCGGTGCTGACGCCGCTATCGATCGATCCGGCGCATCCGTTCCCGTTCATTCCCAATCTCGGCTTCTCGATGGCCCTGCAGCTGCGCCATCGCAGAAATGGCGAGGAGATGAGTGCGCTGTTGCGTCTGCCGGTGGCGCTGAAGCGCTTCATCCGCTTGCCCGACCGCAAGCACCATATCCGCTTCATTCCGCTGGAAGAGGCGGTCGGCCTCTATATCGGCAAGCTTTTCCCCGGTTATGAAGTCAAGGGCTCCGGCACGTTCCGCATCATCCGCGACAGTGACATCGAGGTCGAGGAGGAGTCCGAGGATCTCGTGCGCCTGTTCGAGACGGCGCTGAAGCGCCGCCGCCGCGGCTCGGTCATCCGCATCGAATTCGACAAGCTGATGCCGGCCGAACTGCGCGACTTCGTCGCCGGCGAACTTGGCGTTTCTTCGAGCCGCATCAGCGTGCTTACCGGTCCGCTGGCACTCAGCCAGATTTCAGAGATCGTCGCCATCGCCCGCGACGATCTCAAATTCAGGCCCTATAATCCGCGCTTTCCCGAACGTATCCGCGAGCACGGCGGTGACTGTTTCGCCGCCATTCGCGAGAAGGACATTATCGTCCATCACCCCTACGAATCTTTCGACGTGGTGGTGCAGTTCCTGCGCCAGGCGATGGCCGATCCGGAAGTGGTGGCGATCAAGCAGACGCTCTATCGCACCTCGAACGACAGCCCGATCGTGCGCGCTTTGGTCGACGCCGCAGAGGCTGGCAAATCGGTTACGGCGCTGGTCGAGCTCAAGGCGCGTTTCGATGAGGAAGCCAACATCCGCTGGGCGCGCGACCTCGAGCGCGCCGGCGTTCAGGTCGTGTTCGGCTTCCTCGAACTGAAGACCCATGCGAAAATGTCGCTGGTGGTGCGGCGCGAGGACGGCAAGCTGCGCAACTACGTGCATCTCGGCACCGGCAATTACCACCCGGTCACCGCGCGCATCTACACCGACCTGTCGTTCTTCACCACCGATCCGACGATCGCCCGCGATGTCGCCCAGCTGTTCAACTTCATCACCGGCTACGCCGAGCCGGCCGAGGAGATGCGGCTGGCCATCTCGCCCTTCACGCTGCGCAAGCGCATCCTCAAGCACATTTCGGACGAGATCGCCCATGCGCTGGAGGGCAGGCCGGCCCGCATCTGGATGAAGATGAATTCACTGGTCGACCCGATCATCATCGACGCGCTCTATGACGCCAGCCGCGCCGGCGTCGAGATCGATCTCGTCGTGCGCGGCATCTGCTGCCTGAGGCCTCAGGTGCCGGGTCTGTCGGAGAACATAAGGGTCAAGTCGATCGTCGGCCGCTTCCTCGAACACAGCCGCATCTACTGTTTCGGCAACGGCCATGGACTGCCGTCGGACGGGGCGGTCGTCTACATCTCGTCGGCCGATTTGATGCCGCGCAATCTCGATCGCCGCGTCGAGACCATGGTGCCGATCACCAATCCAACTGTGCATGAACAGGTTCTCGGCCAGATCATGCTGGGCAACATCATGGACAACCAGCAAAGTTTCGACGTATTGGCTGACGGAACCTCCCGGCGCGCCGTGCTTGAGGAGGGCGAGGAACCGTTCAACGCGCAGGAATACTTCATGACCAATCCGAGCCTTTCCGGACGGGGCGATGCGCTGAAATCGCATGCGCCCAAGCGTATCGCGCAGTTCAAGCGCCGCAAGAAAAACGGCGCAGCGTCCGGCTGATGATTTCAGCGTCCCAGGGCCGGCTTCAGGACCGCCGACCGCTGTCCATCATCGATATCGGGTCGAACTCGATCCGTCTTGTCGTCTATGAAGGGTTGTCGCGCTCGCCGACCACGCTGTTCAACGAAAAGATGCTGGCTGGCCTGGGTCGCGGCATCGTTTCGACCGGAAAGCTCGACCCCGAGGCGGTGACCCGCTCGATGGACGAGTTTCGCCGTTTCCGCGCGCTGTCCGAGCAGGCCGGCGCCGAGCATATGTATGTGCTGGCGACCGCCGCCGCCCGCGAGGCGATCAACGGCCCCGATTTCATCCACCGCGCCGAAGATGTGCTCAAGACCGAGGTCCAGGTGCTGAGCGGACGCCAGGAAGCTCATTATTCCGCGCTTGGCGTCATTTCCGGCTTCCATCCGGCCTACGGCATCGCCGGCGACCTCGGCGGCGGCAGCCTCGAACTGGTCGACGTCGACGGCGAGACGATCGGCGACGGCATCACGCTGCCGCTGGGCGGCCTGCGGCTGCAGGACATGGCGAAGAGCTCACTGGCCCAGGCGGGAAAGATAGCGCGCGACGAACTCGCGAAAGCAAAGCTCCTGGGCGGCGGGCGGGGCAGGCCATTCTACGCGGTCGGCGGCACCTGGCGAAACCTCGCCCGGCTGCACATGGAAATGACCAACTATCCGCTGGCAGTCATGCACCACTACGAGATCGGCATCGACAGCGCTGCCAACTTCCTTAAGCAGGTGGCCAAGGGTGAGATCGAGAAGGTGAGGGGTATCGAGGGCGTGTCGAAGAATCGCCGCTCGCTGCTGCCTTATGGCGCCATCGTGCTTCAGGAGATCATGGCGGCGATGCAGCCGTCCAAGATCATCGTCTCGGCGCTGGGCGTGCGCGAGGGCTTTCTCTATTCGCTGCTCGACGAAGCCGAGCAGAAGGCGGATCCGCTGATCTCGGCCTCGGAGGAACTCGCCCGGCTGCGCTCGCGCTCGGTCGCCCACGCGCATGAGCTTGTCGAGTGGACGGGCAAGGCCTTTGCCGCCTTTGGTATCGACGAAACCGACGATGAGAGGCGCTATCGCCAGGCCGCCTGTCTGCTTGCCGACATCGGCTGGCGCGCACATCCCGAATATCGCGGCAAGCAGTCGCTCAACATCATCGCTCATGCCTCCTTCATCGGCGTCGACCACCCCGGGCGCGCCTTCCTGGCGCTTGTCAATCTGTTTCGTCACGAAGGCTTGTTCAACGAAGCCGCTCCGGAAATCCGGGGTTTGGCGACGCCGCGCTACCTCGAGCGCGCCCGCGCACTGGCCGCGGTGATGCGCGTCGTCTACGTGCTGACGGCGGCGATGCCGGGCGTCATGCCGCGGCTGAAATGGCAGAGCCGTGGCAATGGTGTGCTGGCGCTGGTGTTGCCGGCCTCTTTGTCCGATCTTTACGGTGAGCGGCCGGCCGGGCGCTTGGCGCAACTGGCGAGGGTCACCAATCGCCGGCTGGTGTTGGCAGTCGAGGGCGGCCCCAATATGCCAGGCAAGTAGTCCGGCTCAGTCAAGTAGCTTGTGTCGGTCAAGTCGTTTCAGGGCCGATCCTAATGCATCTCGCCCAAAAGTGTGCAGCGGTTTGTGGTAACGACATGCCTAAAAAACAACAGCTTAAAGCGCGTCGCATTAATCCCTTCAGACGCGACGCGCTTTAAGTGCCCTGCCGTCGATCGAATAGGCACCTGCACCTGCCATCGCCAGCGCCAGAAAACCGCCTGATAGGGCGATGTCCTTCATCAGCATCTGTGAATGCATGAAGGTCAGCGTCGGATCGTCGCCGCCCTGGCCAAAATGGCCGATGAAGCCTGCCGCAAAGCAAAAGGCGGCAAGAAGGAGCGCTACGATTGAGGTGTTGAGGCCGACGAGGATGAGCAGTCCGGCGATCAGCTCGAACAGGCCCGTCGCCCAGGCCACAAGTGTCGGCAGCGGCAGGCCGAGGCCGGCAAAATAGCCCGATGTGCCGGCAACGTCGCTAAGCGCGTGGAAGCCGGACGGAACGAACAGGGCGGCGAGCAGAAGACGGGAAAGCAGAAGCAGCGCATTGCGGGGCATCGTCAGCTCCGATCTTGGCGACCGATTGGCCTTTGCCGAGGGCCGATCCTAGCAAAGTTCCGGCCAGCAGATCGACGGGCATAAACCGACAACGAAAAAGGGGCACGGAAAATTCCGCGCCCCTTGCTGCAACAGCTATTTAGCTTGCGTCAGCCGCGCTTGGCGTCGACCGAATAGGCGCCGGCTCCCGAGGAAGCCAGCACGAGGAACCCGCCGGCAATCGCCAGGTTCTTCATGAAGCTGATCATCTGCATCTGATCGGCCCAGCCGGTGTGGGCGACCAGCCCGGTAGCGACTGTGAAGACCGCCAGCACCCAGGCAACGACCCGGGTTTGGAAACCGATCAGTATAGCAAGGCCGCCGAGCAGCTCGAGCAGGCCGACGACAACAGCCGTTACGGTCGGCATCGGCAGGCCCATGCTGCCGAAGTAGCCGGCGGTGCCGGCGATCGCAGTAAGCTTGCCGAAACCGGAAAGCACGAAGATGACTGAAAGCAGGACGCGGCCAAGCAGGATGGTGGCCGAGGCGTTGGAAACGGTGCCGGAACCGGCAACGGACGTGTTGGTGGACATGGTGGCTCTCTCCGGAAGGGGTTGTAGTGCCGTTGAGATAGAGCAGGTCAACTGTTCACCAAAGATGCGGATTTGGTTACAGATCGTTCACAGCAGTAACGTTTTTGCGATCAACGCGAAAATCATCCGGGACGTGTCATGTCCTCCGGCCGCACCAAGCGGTCGTAGTCGGCTTCGGTAACCAGCCCGGTGGCCAGCGCTTCCTCGCGCAAGGTCGTACCCTTCTTGTGCGCGGTTTTGGCGATCTTGGCGGCGTTGTCGTAGCCGATGGTCGGCGCCAATGCCGTCACCAGCATCAGCGAACGCTCGAGGGCAGCCTTGATGTTGTCTTCCCGCGCCTCGATGCCGACGACGCAATTGTCGGTAAACGAGATGGAGGCGTCGGCGAGCAGCTGCACCGACTGCAGGAAATTATAGGCCATCAGCGGGTTGTAGACGTTGAGCTCGAAATGGCCCTGACTGCCGGCGAAGGTCACAGCCGCATTGTTGCCGAACACCTGGATGCAGACCTGCGTCAACGCCTCGCATTGGGTGGGGTTGACCTTGCCCGGCATGATCGACGAACCGGGTTCGTTTTCCGGCAGCGACAGTTCACCAAGGCCGGAGCGCGGGCCGGAGCCGAGCAGACGAATGTCGTTGGCAATCTTGAACAGGGCGCCGGCGCAGGCATTGATGGCACCGTGCGAGAACACCATGGAATCATGGGCCGCCAGCGCCTCGAACTTGTTCGGCGCGGTGACGAAGCCGATGCCGGTGATGTCAGCGATGCGCGCCGCCACCTTTTCGGCAAAGCCGACCGGCGCATTGAGGCCGGTGCCGACGGCGGTGCCGCCCTGTGCCAGTTCCTGCAGGCCGGGCAGCGTCATCTCGATGCGCTTGATCGACGAGGCGACCTGCGCTGCATAGCCTGAGAATTCCTGGCCAAGGGTGAGGGGCGTCGCGTCTTGCGTATGCGTGCGGCCGATCTTGATGATGTGGGCGAAAGCTTTGGTCTTGGCTTCGAGCGCCGCATGCAAATGTTTCAGCGCCGGCAGCAGGTCGTGCACGATGCGCTCCGCGCAGGCGATGTGCATGGCCGTTGGATAGGTATCGTTCGACGACTGGCTCATATTGACGTGGTCGTTGGGGTGTACTGGCTTCTTCGACCCCAGCACGCCGCCCAGCAGCTCGATCGCCCGATTGGAGATCACCTCGTTGGCATTCATGTTGGACTGTGTGCCCGAGCCGGTCTGCCAGACGACCAGCGGGAAATGATCGTTGAGCTTGCCCTCGATGACTTCCTGGGAGGCGTCGATGATCGCCTTGCCGATAGCCGGGTCAAGCCGCTTCAGCTCCATATTGACTTCGGCCGCCGCGCGCTTGACGATACCGAGCGCGCGAACGATCGACGCCGGCTGCTTTTCCCAGCCGATCTTGAAATTACCTAGGGAACGCTGCGCCTGCGCGCCCCAGTAGCGGTCGGCGGTGACCTCGATGGGACCGAACGTGTCGGTTTCGGTTCTGGTCTCTGGCGCGCTCACATGTCTCTCCGGTTCGCAATTTTGCAAACGGCCTATCGCGTTGCACAAAAGCCTTCAAGCGAAGATTGCGAACGATAAGAATGCAAATCGGTTTGAAAAGCGCCTCTTACCCAACAAGCAACGATCGTGAGGTCGGAGATAGGCGCAAGGTCTCGGTCGATCCCGCCAGACATGTCTGGACCTTCTGCTGCAATGCCTGCCACTCCGGAGAACCGGCAAGCGCCGCTTCAAAGCTTGCATGGGCGTCCGTACCGTCGAAGCCCGCGGCACTGATAAAAACGTTTTCACCTAAGCGCACCGGCAGGCGGGGGAAGCTGTTTTCGGCATGCTCGGTGACGAAAGCAGCAAGCGGCCGCGCGCCAAGTGCCGCCAAGACAGGAATGGCGTCGGTTTCGAAGCGGCTGGCGAAGTCGGCTTCGGCATCAGGCCGCAAATGATGAATCTTGATGACAACGATACCAGACAAACGATTGTTTCTGCTCGGCTTTTCGTGATCCTGAAAAGCCGCTCGTTGCGAGCCCGTCAGGTCGAAGCCCGCGCCCGGCCATGCGGGTTTCAGCAACAGCACGTCGTCGGAGTCAATCATGGTGGCGTTGGCAGCATCGCGCCAGGCGGCCCACACGGGCCCCTCGTAGAACGCAGCCAGTGCATTTTTCCTCGCTTCCATGCCGTCGAAGCCGCGCAGCCAGACGAACATGTCAGGCCGGTCGAGATCGCGGAACTGGCCGATGATGGTCATCCCTGCCGCTTCCTGCCCCTCGATCAGGTGATTATCGAAGACGCCGATCAGCGCATCGCGCTGGCCGGGTTTCAGCGTGTATTGCCTGAGCTCGACGACCGGCGAGGCGTCGAGGCCGGACTTCGACGGGGCATCTAGGGGCAGGCTCATCATGCAATCTCCAAAACAGGGTAATCATCCTGTTTTATAAACAGACTGGTTGTCCTGTTTTGTCAATCTGCTATCTCTAGGACATGTCAGCAGAGATGACCACTCGCCCAAAGGCGTTGCCCGGGAAACGCACCAACGACCCGGAAGGCCTGCGCAAACGCGTGCTCGATGTCGCCGAAGCCTCCTTTCAGGCGCGCGGCTACCACGCTTCCAGCATCGGCGACCTGATGGCGGCGGCTGATGTCACCGGCGGCGCGCTGCACCATCATTTCCCGACCAAGAAGGCGCTGGCGCTGGCGGTGGTCGAGGAGCGGGTGGCGGCGGCCGTGGAAGAAACATGGATCGCGCCTGTGCAGGCGGCAGGCTCGGCGCGCGAGGGTATACGCAAGGTGTTCGACACCGTGGCGGCGGAACTGGAACAGCAGGGTTTCGTGCGCGGCTGTCCGCTCAACAATCTGGCGCATGAACTGTCGCTCGCCGATCCGGATTTTCGCACTGCCCTTGCCGGCATCTTTTCGGCATGGCGCGCGGCGATTGCCGATAAGATCAGGGCCGATCAGCAGGCGGGCAGGGAGCAGGGCATCGACCCGCAGCGCTTCGCAGCACTAGCGGTCGCCACCTATTCCGGCGCCATGTCGATGGCCAAGACGGAGCAGGATTCTGCTGTGCTGCGCGATTGCCTGATGGCGCTGGAGCCGGGTGCTGTCCCGGCAAGAGCGAAGCGACGTCGCCGGGTGCTGCTGCGCTCCGGAACCCTTTGATGTCGGCAGGCCCCTCTGGCCTGCCGGACGGGAGGGGTGGGAAGGCTAAGGGGACTACTCCGCCAATGGCTTGATCGTCTCGTAGCCGACCACGCTTTCGCCGCTGGTGCCCTCGTCATAGCGCCTGGCCAGAACGGCCTGCAGGTCGGGGGCGTAGAGCGCGGTGAATTCATCCTGTGTCTTGCCGGCCTCATTCTTGATCGTCTGCCTGACGGTGAGCACGTTGTATTTGCAGTCGCCCAGGCTGAACGTCTCCTTGCCCTTGACGTCGATCTCGAGCGTCTCGGTACCCTTCGGTTGTTTGTTGGGTGCGAGACGGACGAACACGGTCTTGCTTTTCGCCCCGGCCTTGAGCGGAAACAGCTTTCTGAGATCGGAAAACGGGATCACGGCAAGCTGACCGGTTTCGCTGTCGCGAAACACCTCGATCAGACCGCCGAACAGAAACTGCGTCTGCGGCGATTGAGACTCGTATCTGTTGGCAACCGACACCATTCCACCCGCCGCCGGCCAAACTCGCTGTGGATGCCGGGCCTTTCGAGAATAAAGCCGGCTTTGGCTGCCTTGGCGTCGATGCACTCCGCACCATGAGCGGCGCTCGCCAGGATGGTGAGTGTCGTGCCGATGGATATAGTCTTCATAGCGTCCTCCTCTGCCCGTGAAAGTTGAGTTCAGACACCGAAAGGAATGCCAGACCTGCGGCACCGTGTCGACATTCCGTTCGGGGCAACTGGACGAAGAGGCGCTGGCTGTGCTGAACTTCGCGCCATGAATTCCATCTCGGCAGGATCACTCTCCCGGCGCAGCTTCCTGGCGCAAGCGGCGGGGCTTGCCGCGGCCGGCGCCCTTGCGCGACCAGCGCTTGGTCAGACCCGGCAGCCTGTCGACGCCACCTTCCTGTTCGTCGCCGATGTCCATGCCTGCCGCATGGCCAGCGGGCTGAGTCCCAATTGCCAGCAGGAAGGCAAAACCGACGCCGCCTTGCTGCGCAGTGTTGCCGCGTTGAACGGCCTTGGCGAAAAGGAGTGGCCGGCCGAAATCAACGGCATCGCCACCGGCCTACGCTCGGCCGGCAGCCGCATCGGCACGCCGCTCGGCCTCGTCGTCGGCGGCGATATGACCGACGACGGCGGCGGCCAGGTCACCCAGCCAAGCGAAGGCACGCAGCTCCTTCAGTTCAGCCAGCGTTACCAGGAGGGTGTCGGCCCCGATCGCGTGCATGTGCCGGTCTATGTCGGGCTCGGCAACCACGATCTCGACCAGAACGGTCCGCCGCAGCACGTCGACTGGTACCGCCGCGAAATGCGTGACTACGTCGAGGTCAATCACCGCTCCGGCGTGTTCTTCAAGCCGCCGGTGCCGGTGACCGATTACGATGTCGACACGGACTGCTATTCATGGGACTGGGGCGGCCTGCATCTCGTGCAGACACACCGTTTTGCCGGCGACACCGGCCACGGCGCGGCATCCGGCCTGCCATGGCTGAAGCAGGATCTGGCGGCCCACGCGGCGGACGGCCGCCCGGTCATCCTGTTCCAGCACTACGGTTGGGATGTTTTTTCGATCGAACGGTGGGATGCCGCCAAAAGTACCTTCGACGATGACGGCACTGGAGCGCCGCATTGGTGGAGCGCGGCGGACCGGCAGGCGCTGCTGGCAGCACTGAAGGGTTACAATGTCATCGGCATTTTCCATGGCCACCAGCATGAGACACCGATGATCTACCGCAGCGACGGGCTCGATTTGTTCAAGCCCAAGGCTGCCTATATGGGCGGCTTCGCGCTGGCGCGGGTGACCAGCGACGGCATGGACGTGGTGCTTGGCGAAGCTGTTGGCGACCATGGCGAGGTCGCCTTCACCAACGCTTTCTCGAAGAGCCTGAGCTTCTAACGACATCAACTAAGGCAAACAGGAGGCCAAGCCGCCTTCCTCATCGCTGTCGAAACGGCCGCGCACGGATCAGAGCGCCTTCCTGACCCTGTCCTTCACGTCGCCATAGGCCTTCTGCAATTTGCCGGCGATCTTGTCGGCCGAGCCTTCAGCCTGGATGCGCCGGTTGCCTGTGGCCTTGCCGGCGGCTTTCTTCACCGAACCTTTGACCTGCTTGGCCATGCCCGCAACCTGATCCTTGTTCACCATGGGCCGCATCTCCTGGGATTAATTTGGGAAACGGGCGGCTGGGTTTTCGGTTCCGGGTCCGCGGAGGTGACGAGGGGGGACAGGGCCGGAGCCCGGTCCGGCCCGCCGGCGGCAAAGCAACGATCGCCGCTCACCATAAAAGAACGCCCCTCGCGCGTTTTATTGCACGGGAGGCGTCCTTTGTGTCAGCCTTCCTGAGATTGCTCTCGTGAACTGCTGACGATACCCAAAATGCACGGGTGCCAAAATGGTTCCCGGCATGGCGCGTTTTTTCAGCAGCTGCGCCCGACCGGTTTAGGCGCCAAATCCGCCATTGAATCTCCTGCCTCAGCCAGGCTTACGGTGACCGGTCCGTCCGGTGGCGAAAGCAAAAATTGACACGGCGCTAAAAGAAGTCTATAAGAAATTCGTCGATATTTGTTTGACTGACTTTTGTTATCCGCGTGCCTAGGCGCGCCTTTGACGAACTTCCCCCATCAAAATCGAGACAAACGCTGTTGTGCATTCGCATGACGGCGAACGAATATTTGCCACGGAAAGGGTTCGTTATGAGCACAGGCACAGTTAAATGGTTCAACGCCACCAAAGGTTTTGGTTTTATTCAGCCTGACGACGGCTCGGCCGACGTTTTTGTCCACATCTCGGCCGTAGAGCGCGCCGGAATGCGCGACATCGTCGAGGGCCAGAAGCTCGGCTACGAGATGGTCCGCGACAACAAGTCGGGCAAGATGTCTGCCGATCAGTTGAAGGCGGCCTAAAACGGAATTCAGCCTCGCCGGTGACCACGGATGTACTGGCACTGGTGAATGGCGAATTTCGCGCATGGCCCCGGAAACATCGGTTTCCGGAAGGATCATGCGCAGAATGAGAAGTGCCAGCGCGTTCATGTGGATGCGCGGCGCTCCAGCGGAAGGTCAGGCAATGCCTGGCCTTTTGCATTTGGGGCGCTTCAAAAGTTCGAAAAGAGCACCGCGCGTTCGCTTGAACGTGTTAAGGGTGCTTCAGCAATTTGAATCCGACTGCCGTATTGCATTGTGCGTGGTCCTGGTCGAAAGACCGGTCTCGCCATTTGCGGCATTACGCTCCGAACCGGGAGAAAGACCTTGACCGCCACTTCAAAGAAATCCCGCGACCTGGCCGAATCCATCTTCAGCAAGACCCAGACCCAGTCCATGTCGCTCAACCGCATCATTTCCGAACAGGATGCCGCCAGCCAGGCCCGGGAAGCCAAGACCGCGCGACTGCGCGAACTGCGCCTGGAAAAGGAAGCCGACGATATGGCTGCGGCCGCCGCGCTCGCCGCCGCGCCGAAGCGCATGGGCAAGCGCTGATGGCTACCAAGCGCGTCCCGCAAAAGGCGATCGCCGCCGATTCGACCATCGCCGATGTCGTAGGAGAGCTCGACAAGCCGGTCGAATATGTCCGGCGCGTGCTCGAGAAGCTCGAGCGCTGCAAGCGCGCCCATGGCGATGCCCAGGTCCGCCTCGGCGTGCGCGGCCGCTCCGAATGCCCGAACTACCTGATCGAGTATGTCCGCGAAAATGCCAAGACCCATGAGCGGGTCACCCATCAGGACGCCGCCTATAGCGGCAGCACGCATCGCGAACTGGCGCCCCGGCACATCGAGGAGGCCAAGAACTGGTCGCCTGAGGAAATGAACATCACGGCGGTCTCGGCGCTGATCGGCCGCCTTCGCAACCCGAATGCGCCCTCATCGCGTTTCTCCGACGAGGATTGATATGGCTATAAAATTCTCCGCCAAGGACCAGCCGGTGGCATCCACTGCCACCGCAAAGCTGGCCAAGCCGGCCGCCGCGCCGAAAGCCGACGTTACCGCCGAGGCCGCGACCGATCTGTTCAAGTCGCCGGCGGAAGTGGGGTCGCGCAAGACCAGGAAGAAGAAATAGCGCTCTTGCCGCGAAACGCCGACCTGAATCCGGTTGCGTCAGGGCTGCTTGCCCTGGTGAGCGCCCGGGACGTTTCGTCTCTGGAGGAGGGCGCCGTCCCTCTCTTTGATTGCCAGAGCTGCGGCGCCTGCTGTTCCTATTCGGCCGAATGGCCCCGCTTTTCGACCGAGGATGACGCGCAGCTCGATCGGATCCCGCAAAAATATGTGGCTGCCGACGAAGCGGGCATGTGCTGTGACGGCGTGCGCTGTTCGGCACTTTCCGGCGAGGTCGGCAAGTCCACCGCCTGCGGCATCTACGAGGTCCGGCCGGACGTCTGCCGCGCCTGCATGCCCGGTGGCGACGATTGCCTGATGGCGCGCAAGGCGCATGGGCTGTCGACGCTGTAGTAGCGGGCCTCAGATAGTGTTTTTGTAGATCAGGCCATCTTTCATGATGATTTTGAAGTTGTTGGCTGGATCGGCCACCACGTCGAGGTTCTCCAGCGGATTGCCTTCGACGAGCAGGAGGTCCGCGAGCGCGCCTTCTTCGATCACGCCGAGTTTCCCCGGATAGGGGTTGCGACGGCCCGACAGCGCGAGCAGCTCCGCATTGGTGCCGGTGGCCATGACGAGCGCTTCGGCAGGCGTATACCAACGCACAAGCGACGCCAGAATTGCCCCCTGCTGCTTCGCTAACGCGCGGGAGAACAGGACATCGGTGCCCCACGCCGTCTTGATCTTGTATTTCTTCGCGAGTTCGTAGGTCCTGCCGATGCCCGGCCACACCTCATCGGCCTTGGCTCGCTCGACCGAACCCTCTTGGAGGCCTGTCCTCATCAATTCGGGAAGCGGCTGCAAGCTCAGCCAAATGTCCTTTTCGGCGATCAGCTTGGCGGTTGCCTCGTCCATGAGGAAGCCGTGTTCGATGCACTTAACACCAGTCGCGATAGCCTTCCGGATCGCATCCGAGGTGAAGGCGTGCGCGGCGACGTAGGTGCCCCAATTCTCGGCAATTTCAACGGCGGCCCGCAGTTCGGGCTCGGTGAAGGTGGTGACGTCGAGCGGGCTGTGAGGCGACGACACTCCGCCGCCGGCTGTCAACTTCAGCAGCGCGGCCCCCTGCATGAACTGCTCGCGGGCACGCAAACGCACCTCGTCGGGGCTGTCCACAACTATGCTGCCGCCGTTCCTCTCCATGGGAGTGAACAAGCCGCCGATCGTCCGAGGCAAATCGCTGAGCTGGCGGAAATCCCCATGCCCGCTGGTCACGGTGATCATGGCGCCGGACGGATAGATGCGTGGTCCCGCTATGATGCCTTGATCTATCGCGCGCTTGAGGCCGAACGCCGGCCCGCCCACGTCGCGAACGGTGGTGAAGCCGCGCATCAGCGTATCCGTCGCCTCGTCGCCGGCCGCAAGATTGGCGAAGCCGACATCGCCCATCGCCTCTGCCGGCGTGGACGCAATCAGCATTGCGTGCCAATGCGCATCGATCAGCCCCGGCATTAGCGTTCGCCCGTTGCCGGCAATGCGCCGCGCGCCTTCGGCCGCGATGGGACTTGTCGAGATCCGCGCGATCACATTGCCCTCGACCAGCACATTCGATGGGGCCGAAAGTGCAGCGCCTTTTCCGTCGAAGATGCGGACGTTTTCGAAAAGCACGTCGTCAGCGGCCGCAGTTGCGCAAAGTCCGAGCACGAGGGCTGCCGCAAGCATTTCTCTGCCTGAGCGAAGAATCATGAAAGCCGTGCGGGCAGAGAAAACGGCTGCGGCGAAGGACACGGCATGCGCCACGACCTCGCCTTTTGTCAGCTCCTGCGATCCAAAGGATTTGTGACACATGACGGTTATCCTGCTTCAGGAGGAGGTGGTCACGGCGCAAGGACAAGTTCTAGCTTATACGTCATCGTCGTCAAGAAGCGTTCCAGACTGGTTTCTTTCGCAGCGGGGGGTCGTTCGAAGGTCAGGCCGATCGTGGTGATACCAGGGCAAGCAGTGCATGGTTCGCCTGAGGAAGCGATCAGACGAGGGAGCGCCCGGATGGGTGGAAGTCGCCGTTCGGTTCATCTGGCAGAACAAGCACGTTGCCAGGAGCGGGACATTCGCCATGGTCTTTCCTGCGAGGCAGCCGCCCAGAACCAGGAGAAGGATTGGCACGGGCTAGCCTGTTGCTCCAGCTCTTGTCACTAGGTCGGGGCACGCGACCAGGCGCCCACTTCCGAGCGGCTCACGATCACGCTACCCGCCTCGATTTCGAGCTGCATGCGCTGTCCCAAAGTTTCGACATCGACCTCAGCAGCCGTCGCAACTCCCCGGCTCTGTATTTCCGGCAACATTGTGACAATGAGTTCAGCGGTCTGGTGTGACCAGTCGAAACCGCCCTTGGTTCCCCCAACAACCGCCTCCAAGTGCATTGAGGGCGCGGTCAATCCAGCTGCGCGGAAAGCCGCATCGAGCTTGATACCCATATTGGTCTCGATACCGCTGCGCCGGAACGTCTCGACGATCCATCGACAGCAGTCGTTGTAGGTCGGCGCTGGCGGGCTGGATCGACAGCCGTCCCAATCCGGCTCATGGAAGACGATTGTCCCTCCAGGCCGGAGGTGACGAGCGACGCCACGCAGCATGGCCACCGCATCGGCTTGAAACATCAGAACATAGCGGCCGATCACGGCGTCGAACGGTCGGTCGAACGAGAGTGCCGCGGGATCGCCTTCACGGAAGCTGACATTCTGGATCGGATTCGCCGTCGCGCGCGCCTCCGCCGCCGCAAGAGCCGCTGGAGCCCGATCTGCGCCGATGACGTGACCTTCCCCGCCAACCATCTCGGAAACCAGGAATGTAACGTCGCCCGCGCCACAGCCGACGTCGAGCACGCGCATCCCGGGACTTATGCCCGCAGACAGCAAGATCCTTCGCGTGATCGGGTTAATGATGCCCGCCTGATGGCTGAGACGCCTGATCTCGCGATCGGAATGGACGAGAATATACGGGACGTGAACGTCGGCACGACCGCCACCAGCGACTTCCATGGCTTGCCTCCCCTCATACGACTGTTCCCCAAAAGGGGACATCGCGTAAGTCGACGACTATGCGCCGATGCGGCAGCCAGTCAACCAGACTCGCTGTTGACCTCAATGCGATGTCGCTTCAGGGTCAATGCTTGCCTTAGAAGTCCTCCGAACAAAGTGCAAAAACGGTCGTGAGCCGAAATTCGAAATGAGACACTACCGACCCCGGGCTGGCTTGTGCCCGTGTGCTTCGCTGGTTACGTTGCCGGCGGCAGGTAACAACGCCGGAGGATCATCCGTGAGCATCGAATTCTTGTTGACGTCGCTGATTGTCGTGGCTTCGCCCGGCACCGGCGTTCTCTATACGCTGAGCGCCGGGCTTTCGCGTGGCGCGCGCGCCAGCATCATCGCTGCTTTCGGCTGCACGCTCGGTATCATCCCGCATATGGCGGCGGCCATCACCGGACTGGCGGCGCTGCTGCACACCAGCGCACTCGCCTTCGAGACGATCAAGTATCTGGGCGTCGCCTACCTGCTCTATATGGCCTGGAATACGCTGAAGGAGAGCGGCGGCTTAAACGTCGGGCGGGATGTCGCGCCACGCTCGGCCGGCGAGGTGATCACCTCGGGCATCCTCATCAATATCCTCAACCCGAAGCTGTCGATCTTCTTCTTCGCCTTCCTGCCGCAGTTCGTCAGCACCACCGAACCGTATGCGCTGTCGAAGATGCTGGAGCTCAGCACCGTCTTCATGCTTTTGACCTTCGTCGTCTTCGTCGGCTACGGCATCTTCGCCGCCTCGATCCGCAGCCATGTTGTGTCGCGGCCGATGGTGCTGACCTGGATGCGCCGCACCTTCGCCGGCGCCTTCGTCATGCTTGGCGCCAAACTGGCGCTGACCGAGAGGTAGTGCCGGCCCTAGCCCTTGACGTAGCCCATCGCCTCGACGATCCGCCCGTTCTCGACGCGCATCAGGTTGACGCCGCGCAGCGAATGCCGTCGGCCATGAAATAGCGCGAGCTGGAGGCCGCTCTGCGCCCGAGGATAGAGCACGGTCGCGTGTAAGCGCGGCTGCGTCGATGCTGCCGTTTCAAAATGACGTCGTGATCCAATCCTTACAGCGGCAGCGGCTTGCCAGCCTGCTCGGCCACCATGTACTCGGCATACCAGTCCGGCCAGTTCTCATCACGCTGGCCGCCTGTCCGCTTCTCGTGCTCGCCATGGGCCGCAGACGCACGCCGGAACGCGGCCGCGAGCTCGGCCGACGAGACAAATGTGGCGTCGTCAGCGTCGACGCGGCCGGGCGCTCGCGCAGTGACCTCCTGCAACAGCCAGACATTTCCGGACGGATCGCTGAAGGAGGCCCACGAGGAGTAGCTGCGCCGCTCAGGGTCCGGACCGCTGACACGGCCTTCATGGCCGGCATAGTGGTACACCTCGCTCACGTCGACACCGCGATCGGCGAGTTCGGCGCGCGCTGCCTCGATGTCTGACACCACGAGCTCGCCAACGCTTTCGAGGACATCGAGCTCGACCCGGGCATAGGGCCCTGGGGTGACCCCTGAGCCGAAGACTATCGAACACGGGGAGCCCGGAGGCGTAAACTGGATGACACGAAATTCGTCGCCTGTGATGTCGGCGTCGAGCCTCCAACCCAAGCCGCCGTAAAATCGCTTGGCTCGATTGATGTCCGAAACGGGGATGACGACGACTTCGAGCTTGATGTCGACCCTTCGCGCTGAAGGGATTGCGATTGTGGCTTCGCCGCGCTCCTGAATATCATTCATGACGATCTCCCTGGGTTTGGGTTGCGTTATCTTCAACGCCACGCGCTCTGGCCGGTGCTCGTGGTGGCTGTTCATGCATGCAAGCGGGATTGAAGGAACGGGGCCGCACCTATGCCGCCGAACCTCGTGATGCTCTTCTGGATGTGCGCATATCCGGTAACGCGAACTCGCGCCCGCTAGTCCGAGATGGACTTCGCAGCGGACGAACGCACCCTACGTTTTGGCAAGCTGGTCGCTAATCAGCAAAAAATATTAGCGGCTAAATATCGTAGCATTCTTACTGTATTGCAGCAAATCAACTCCCAAAAACCAAAGTCCAATCGAGGGCGAGCGAACTTTCGTTGGCGGTCATGGACAGGGATCTCGCGCCGCGCTCGGCCGGCAAGGTGATCACCTCCGGCATGCTGATCAACATCCTCAACCCGAAGCTGTCGATCTTCACCACCGAACCGCATGCGCTGTCGAAGATGCTGGAGCTCAGCGCCGTCTTCATGCTTTTGACCTTCGTCGTCTTTGTCGGCTACGGCATCTTCGCCGCCTCGATCCGCAGCCATGTTGTGTCGCGGCCGATGGTGCTGATCTGGATGCGCCGAACCTTCGCCGGCGCCTTCGTCATGCTTGGCGCCAAACTGGCGCTGACCGAGAGGTAAGCCGAGCTGCCGGGTGGGCGGTTGATCACCGCATTTGCTGGGGAATTTCGTGGGGGGCGACGGCTGTCGCGCCTCTTGCTTTAATAGATGGGGCCGAACCAATTAAGATCAAGAATTGGCATTCGGCTTTTTATGCTTAGATTGCGGAGCCCTGACTGAAAGAGGGCTCAAAATCATGCAGCAATTCGAAATAGGCGCTCGCGACGCCGGGCGCTTGGCGAGCAGTAGTGCCGATCGCATGGCGATTTCCCATCAGATACTGATTGTCGGAGGCGGTCCAACAGGGTTGATGCTGGCGGGCGAACTCGCCCTGGCGGGCATCGATACCGCCATCGTCGAGCGTCGCGCCAACCAGGACCTTGCCGGTTCCCGCGCCGGAGGCCTGCACGCCCGCACGATTGAGGTTTTCGATCAGCGTGGCATTGCCGACCGGTTTTTGTCGCAGGGGCAAACTGCCCAGGTGGCCCGGTTCGCAGACGTCACCATGGACATCAGCGACTTTCCCACTCGGCACAATTACGGGCTCGCTTTGTGGCAGAGGCAAATCGAGCAGATATTGGCTGAATGGGTCGCTGAACTCGGCGTCACGATCTATCGCGGCCTCGAGGTGCTGGGCTTCGTGGAGAGAGATGCGGGCATCGACATCGAATTGTCCAATGGCACGTTTCTGCATGCGCATTATCTCGTCGGCTGCGATGGCGGACGGAGTCTCGTGCGCAAAACGGCCGGTATTGATTTTCCCGGTTGGGACCCGACGACCAGCAATTTGATCGCTGAGGCAGAGATTTCAAGCGAACCGGAATGGGGCATCCGCCGCGACGCCATCGGCATTCATGGCCTCAGCAGGATGGACGGTCCGGTGGTGCGCATATTGGTGACCGAGCGGCAAACAGGTGCCGTGGGCGAACCCACGCTCGCCGATCTCAGCCAGGCGTTGATCGATGTTTACGGCACGGACTATGGTGTCCACAATCCGAGATCGCTTGGTCGCTTTACCGACATGACCCGGCAAGCGGCGTCCTACCGCAAGGGACGGGTGCTGCTTGCTGGCGACGCCGCGCATATCCACTCGCCGGATGGTGGCCAAGGTCTCCAGACCGGCGTGCAGGATGCAATAAATCTGGGCTGGAAGGTGGCCCAGGTGGTGAAGGGGATTTCCCCCGACAGCCTGCTCGACACTTACCATGCCGAGCGTCATCCGGTTGCCGCGCGGGTTTTGCGCACCACGATGGCATCGGTTGCACTGCGCCGCGGAGACGAGCGCACTAATGCGCTGCGCGACACGATGACGGAATTTCTTGCCATGGAGGAGCCACGCCGGCGCTTTGCCGGCATGATGTCCGGTCTCGATATCGCCTACGACTTTGGCGAGGGGCATCTATTGCTTGGCCGTCGCATGCCCGACCTCGATTTAGCCACCGACGCCGGTCCGCAGCGGGTTTTCGCGCTGCTGCACGAGGCCCGACCGGTGCTGCTCAATTTTGGCGATCCCCTTGCTTTCGACCTCAGCCCATGGGCCGACCGGGTCCGCCCTGTCGACGCCCGCTATTATGGAGCGTGGCAGCTTCCGGTGATCGGTGAGGTCAGCGCGCCCAGTGCCGTGCTGATTCGGCCCGATGGTTATGTCGCCTGGGTTGGCGGCACGGCTTCGACGGGCCTTCGCGAAGCGCTGACGCGCTGGTTTGGACCATCCGCGGCGTAGGAAGACGGATGGCAACTCGCCCGGAATCTACGTCCTGCTGGCGGGCTTCCGGGCGAAGCCCTACCCCTTGACGTAGCCCATCGCCTCGACGATCCGCCCGCTCTCGACGCGCATCAGGTTGACGCCGCGGATAGAGTTGCCGTCGGCCATGAAATAGCGCCAGCGGATCGTCGCCCGCTCGCCGGCAACGAAGGTTTCTTCCACGTCGAAGCGCGTGCCAGCCTGGGTGGCGATCGCCGACCACAGCCCGACGCAGGCTTCGCGGCCTGCGTGGCGGGCGCCATCCGGCGCCGGCACGGTGTTCTCGATCACGCAATCCTCAGCCACCAGCTCGTCGAGCGCCGACGGGTCGTGGCGCTCGAACACGTTGTTGAAGCGCCGCATGATCTCGGCCGTCTGCCCGGACAGCTCGTTCGCAGCCCTGTCCATGATAAGCTCCTGTGTCATCGTCATTCTCCTGCTTTCATTTACCCTTGACGAGCGTGGCCTTGAGCGTGATGCGGGGCACGCCGGCAAGCGCGCGCGAGACGAGGCAGCCTGCCTTGGCGGACTGCGCAAGGCGCTCGAATTCGTCGTCTGCCAGATCCGCGATCGCCGCCTCGGTTTCGAGCTCGATGCGCGTGATCGTCGGCCCTGCCTCGGTTGCGCCGAGATGCACTTTGGCGATGGTGCGGATGTTTTGGGCGACGTGGCCGTCGCGGCCGAGGATAGCGGTCAGCGCCATCGAAAAGCAGCCGGCATGTGCGGCGGCGATCAGCTCTTCCGGGTTGGTGCCGGGGCCATTCTCGAAACGCGACGGAAACGAATAGGCGCCTTCGAAGACGCCGCTGCCAAGCCGCAAGCGGCCTGAACCTTCTTTCAGCGTGCCTTGCCATTCGGCCGAAGCTTCACGGACTGTCATTGGATCTCTCCTTGTATGTAGACTGATCTACCTATTATATAGACCGGTTGTCATATTCCTGGCAAGGCCTATAATGCTGTCTCCTGACAGAGGCTGACATGGCGAAAGACACACGCACCCGCATGATCGAAGCGACGGCGCTGCTGCTGAGGCAGCGCGGCTATCACGGCACCTCGCTCAACGATATTTTGAGCGCCTCCGGCGCGCCGAGAGGATCGCTCTATTTTCATTTTCCGGGCGGTAAGGACCAATTGGTCATCGAGGTGACGCGCGACAGCGTCGAAAAGGTCACGCAATGGATGGATGAGGCGCTCGCCGCCGAGCACGACCCGGCGGTGGCCGTCCACCATATCTACCAGGCGGTGGCACGCATGCTGGAGGACAACCAGTTCACGCTTGGCTGTCCGGTCGCGCCCGTGGTGCTGGACTCGCCGGCCAACATGCCGGAGTTGGCCGAATTATGCCGGTCGGCTTTCCAGCAATGGGT
Source organism: Mesorhizobium sp. M0938 (assembly GCF_040319125.1). Lineage (NCBI taxonomy): Bacteria > Pseudomonadati > Pseudomonadota > Alphaproteobacteria > Hyphomicrobiales > Phyllobacteriaceae > Mesorhizobium > Mesorhizobium sp. M0938. The sequence continues at coordinate 101,413 of NZ_JAMYNS010000007.1, forward strand.
AGGCTTGCTGCAAGCGGCCTTCGTCAGGGCAGGGGTGCCTGAGCGCCGCGCCCACGCTCTGGCGTTGCTTGTCGAATCATCGCTGGAAGGGCTGATGGTGATCGCGCGCGCCACCCGCGACCGTGCCCCGGTGCTGGCGGTAGCCGATGAGGTCGCCGCGCTGGTGGAAAGTGCATTGCCTGCCAAAAAGGTCGCTGTCACAGCGCGTTGACGCTTCACGCCTCATCGCTTTTGAGGACGGCGCGGAGTCCTGTCGAGGGGCCGAAAGGCTGAACAGAGATGGTTCCAGCCCTGCAATCCATGCCGTTACTATTGCCAAAGCGTACAGCGATACAGGAGGTCCCGCCTGCCGATCGAGGCTGGCACGGCGATTGTGGTGCATGACAAACAAAAAAAGGCGGCCTCTCGGCCGCCCTTTCCGTATCTGAAGGCTGATGGAACGTGGATCAGAAATCCATGCCGCCCATGCCGCCCATGCCGCCGCCGCCCATGCCGCCTGGCATGCCGCCGCCAGCCGACTCCTTCTTCGGAGCCTCCGCGATCATGGCTTCGGTGGTGACCAGCAGGCCGGCGACCGAGGCCGCATCCTGGAGAGCCGTGCGCACGACCTTGACCGGATCGACGATACCCATGGCGATCATGTCGCCATATTCGCCGGTCTGGGCGTTGTAGCCGAAGGTCGGGCCCTTGTTCTCGAGGATCTTGCCGGCAACGATCGATGCTTCCGCACCGGCGTTGGCCGCGATCTGGCGGGCCGGAGCCTGCAGCGCACGACGCACGATGTTGATGCCAGCGGTCTGGTCGGAGTTGGCGCCGGTTGCCTTGATGTTCAGCGAAGCGCGCAGGAGTGCGACGCCGCCGCCGGGAACGATGCCTTCTTCGACGGCCGCGCGGGTCGCGTTGAGGGCGTCATCGACGCGGTCCTTCTTTTCCTTGACTTCGATCTCGGTCGCACCGCCGACGCGGATGACGGCAACGCCGCCCGCCAGCTTGGCGAGACGTTCCTGCAGCTTCTCCTTGTCGTAGTCCGAGGTGGTCTCCTCGATCTGCTGCTTGATCTGGGCAACGCGGCCCTGGATCTCGGCCTTCTTGCCGGCACCGTCGACGATGGTGGTGTTCTCCTTGGAGATCGACACCTTCTTGGCGCGGCCGAGCATGTTGAGGCCAACATTCTCGAGCTTGATGCCGAGGTCTTCGGAAATGACCTGGCCACCGGTGAGGATGGCGATGTCTTCCAGCATGGCCTTGCGGCGATCACCGAAGCCCGGCGCCTTGACGGCGGCGATCTTCAGGCCGCCACGCAGCTTGTTGACGACGAGCGTGGCCAGAGCCTCGCCTTCGACGTCTTCCGAGATGATGACCAGCGGCTTCGAGGTCTGCACGACAGCCTCGAGGATCGGCAGCATGGCCTGCAGGTTGGAGAGCTTCTTCTCGTGGAGAAGGATGTAAGCGTCTTCCAGATCCGCAACCATCTTGTCGGCGTTGGTGACGAAGTAGGGCGAGAGATAGCCGCGGTCGAACTGCATGCCTTCGACGACCTCGAGTTCGGTCTCGGCGGTCTTGGCTTCCTCGACCGTGATGACGCCCTCATTGCCGACCTTCTGCATCGCTTCGGCGATCATCGAGCCGACCGAAGCATCGCCATTGCCGGCGATGGTGCCGACCTGAGCAACTTCTTCCGAGGTCTTGATCTTCTTGGCGTTCTTGATCAGCGTTGCGACGACGTCGGTTACCGCGAGGTCGATGCCGCGCTTCAGGTCCATCGGGTTCATGCCGGCGGCAACCGCCTTGTGGCCTTCCTGGACGATCGACTGCGCCAGAACGGTCGCGGTCGTGGTGCCGTCGCCGGCGATGTCGTTGGTCTTCGAAGCAACTTCGCGGACCATCTGCGCGCCCATGTTCTCGAACTTGTCTTCCAGCTCGATTTCCTTGGCGACGGTGACGCCGTCCTTGGTGATGCGCGGGGCGCCGAACGACTTGTCGATGACGACGTTGCGGCCCTTGGGGCCGAGCGTCACCTTCACTGCGTCGGCGAGGATGTTGACGCCGCGCAGCATGCGCTCACGGGCATCGCGGGAAAATTTTACGTCTTTGGCAGCCATTTTTAGCTCCTGGCAGGGGCTTGAATTGAGCCCGAAGATTTAAGTGACGGTGAGGCCGATATTCAGCCGATGATGCCCATGATGTCGGATTCCTTCATGATCAGAAGGTCTTCGCCATTGAGCTTGACTTCGGTGCCCGACCACTTGCCGAACAGGATACGGTCGCCGGCCTTGACGTCCAGCGGGACGAGCTTGCCGGCTTCGTCGCGGGCGCCGGAACCAACGGCGATGATCTCGCCTTCCTGCGGCTTTTCCTTAGCCGTATCGGGGATGATGATCCCGCCGGCAGTCTTGGATTCGGATTCAACCCGGCGTACGACCACGCGGTCATGAAGCGGGCGGAACTTCGACTTTGCCATTTTTTATTCCTCGATGAGAATGGTGAGAACAGTTCCTCCGTCCGGCGGCGCCGGACCTGGTTAGCACTCACCAATGGCGAGTGCTAACGTGGCGCTGAAATAGGCTGGCGGCATGCGAGAGTCAAGGCGCTCGTTGAGCCGATCGATGCCGGACGACGAACTATTGGTGTCTTGGCGAACCAAGTACCAGCAGCGGGCATCGTTCCGCCAGCGGATACGATCCGCTCGGCACGACGCGCACTTCGTCGAACCAGCCGTTCGCCTCGTCGACGAGCATGGCAAGCGTCGCGAAGCAGTAAGTCGTTTGCGAACCCGCATAGACATCGATGGTGCCGATAGACGCCACGCTCCACCCCGTTCGCGCGGCAAGGGCGGCGCGGTCCGGGAAGGTCTTGTCAAAAGCGTCGCGGATCACCTGCACATTTATGGCGCGATCGGAATCGCTGGTCGTACACGCCATGGCGATTCGCCATTTGAGCGCGTGGAAATTCTCAATTCCGCCGGCCAGGGCCTGGGCCTTGATGTCCTGCAGATCCTCGAATGCCTCAGGTCCGGCGAATACGCGGATCGCCGCACGGCTGCCGGGCTTCAGCACTCTGGCAACCTCGCCCAGGAGGGCGCGGCGAGCGCGTGCGGAATCGACGACCGTCAGACAACCGTCGCCTATGACCGCGCCGACGCTGGCGCGGCCGAGCGGAAGGTCCAGCCAGTTCCCGGTCGTTGCCTTGCGGCAGGCGCTATCGCCCGGCCATACGCCCGAAACCATGGCAGCGGATCCGTCGACGGCCAACATCGTCTTGCCGAGGCCGGCCAGTTCCGGGGTAACGCCCAGCAGCAGAACGTCGGCCTCGTCGAGATCAAGCTCGCGCTCGACAATGCCAACTGTCTCGGCAGTCGGCCGGAGCGGCGCCTCCAGGAGCATCCAGTGGCGGTGATAATCGTCCCAATGATTTGTCATGCAGGCTCGTCGGACCTAAGAAGGTCTGGCATCAACTGCTCATAACCGCTTAACGGAAGTGGTAAGGACGACAAGGGGGGACAACTGTGGCGCATGTCGTCGTCATAACACATGAGCACGACCGCTTCCTAGGCAAGCGCGATATCCTGCTGCGCAGGGATAGTCCCTATCTGCTTTTCGACGTTCTGGGAGAATTGAAAAGACGCGGCCATTCGGTTCGAATTCAGCAAGGTCTGTCGAAGACATACAGCGCCGACGTCGCGGTTCTGCATGTCGATGCGACGATAACGCCCGCAGACTATCTCGACTATGCACGGAGTTTCCCGTTCTGCCTCAATGTCGGGGCGGCTGACATATCCAAACGACGGATCAGCGGAGCGTTGGTGAACCAGGGAGACGTTTGGCAAGGGCCGGTCATCGTCAAAAGCAATCTCAACAATCAAGGCATTCCGGAGACTCTCCTCAATCGGCGAGCGCGGCGCGCGAGGAAACCACCGCCACTTCCTGATATGCCAGTCCTGCAGCCCTATGAGGTCTACGGATCTCTCGGGGATGTTCCGGATGGCGTCTTCGAACGCGACGATCTGGTCGTGGACAAGTTCATTCCGGAGAAAGAACCCGATGGTTTCGCGGCGCGGTTCTGGGTGTTTTGCGGAGAGAGCGAACGCTGCACCCGCTACGTCTCGCCAAACGCGCTGGTCAAGGCGTCCGAAACGATCCGTCGCGAGCCTGTCCCCGTTCCCGACGAACTGCGTGCTTTGAGACACGAACTCGGTTTCGACTATGGCAAGTTCGATTTCGTCATGCATGAGGGCAGGGCCGTACTCCTCGATGCGAACAAGACCCCGGGTCGCCCCAAAAACCTGGTGAAGATGTTCGCGGCCGGCGCTTCCTATCTCGCCGACGGCTTCGAAGGCCTCATCCGTCGGATCGGATAATGCGGTGGGCTTGGTCCAAACTAATACTTGACCAAGTCAACTAAATTATTGACTATGTCGGGCAGGAGGATGCCATGACGATTCATCAACCCGGCAAGGAGCGGATCGATGCGGTGCGGGGCTTCAACCGCTTCTACACCCGCCAGATCGGCCTGCTCGACGAAGGATGGCTGAAAAGCGCCTTCTCGCTGACCGAGGCTCGTGTGCTCTATGAACTGGCGCATCGCCACGGGCTGACCGCCACCGATCTTGCGCGCGATCTCGGTCTCGATGCCGGCTATCTCAGCCGGTTGCTGAAAAAGTTTCAGGAGCGCGGCCTTGTGGAGCGCGCTGCGACGGAAGCCGATGCGCGGCGCTCGTCGATCGCGCTGACGCCGGCGGGGAGGGCGGCCTTCGCGCCGCTGAACCAGGGTTCGCACGATCAGGTCGCGGCCTTGCTCGACCGGCTCCCGGATCCGGAGCAGGACAGGCTGGTCAAGGCGATGCAGACGGTGCAGCGCCTGCTGGGCGACAGTGCCGAGCCCAAGGTCCCCTACATGCTGCGGCCTTTGCAGGTCGGCGACATCGGCTGGATCATCCATCGCCAGGGCCTGCTCTACGCGCAGGAATATGGCTGGGACGAAACCTATGAGGCGCTGGTCGCCGAAATCCTCGGCGCCTTCGTCAAATCCTTCGATCCGAAATGGGAACGCAGCTGGATCGCCGAACGGGAGGGGGAAGTCGTTGGCTCGGTCTTTGTCGTGCGCCAGTCGGACACGGTGGCGAAGCTGCGCCTGCTCTACGTCGAGCCCTCGGCGCGCGGTCTCGGCATCGGCAAGCGACTGGTCGAGGAATGCATCGGCTTTGCCCGTGCTAAGGGATACAAGACGCTGACATTGTGGACCAACGACATTCTCGTCTCGGCGCGCCGCATCTATGAGGCGGCGGGCTTCAAGCTTGCCGAGGAAGAGCGCCACCATTCCTTCGGCAAGGATCTGGTCGGCCAGAACTGGAACCTGGAGCTGTAACGTCTCTCACCCCTTCACCGGTATCCAGATTTCCAGCCCGCCATTGCCGCTGCGCGGATCGAATTCGGGGCCGTAGCGCTCGAATTCGGGCGCATCGGCGATCTCGTGTCCGGACGCCGGCAGCCATTTGTTCCAGATCGTGTTGACCGTGCGGCGGATGGTCGAGATGTGGTCACGATGGGCGAACACGGCGTATTTCTGCGCCGGCACGCGTACGCGCGAAAACTCCTTCGGCAGGTCCGAAAAATCGGACACCTCGACACCGGCGATGTAGTCGAAATTGCCGGCGTCGTCGCCATTGACGCAGACGCCATAGGCGACGTCGCCGACCTCGCCCGGAATGTTGCCGATATAGGGGCCGAACCGCTGCCATTGCATCGGGATGCCGGCGCTGGTTTCGCAGCTGTAGCGTTCGCTGAGACCGGCGATGAGGAACGGCCGGCTGGCCTCAAAACGCGGCGGCTCGAGATTGGTGAGGAAGGACTGGTCCATCAGGATCGGCTCCACGAGATCGAGGTTGTCTAGCGAGCCTTGCGCGCGCACCAGTTCCGGCGTGGTGCCGAATTGGTCGCGGAAGGCGCGGGTGAAGGCCTCATGCGAGGCATAGCCGGTGTCGAGAGCGAGCGAGAGGATGTCGGGTGCACCGGCGGCGAGCTTGCGCGCCGCTTCGGTCAGCCGGCGAGACCGCATGTAGCCCATCACCGAACGGCCGGTCGCCGCACCGAAAGCCCGCGTCACGTGAAAGCGCGACACCCCGCTGCTCTTGGCGACATCGTCGAGCGAGACGGATTCCGGCAGATGGCTTTCGACGAACCACAGCGCTTTCTCGGTAGGATTCATTTGGCTCCTTGCATGGGCCAGTCTTCACATTGGCAAAGTCTTCGCGTCGGCAGGTCATCGTGCCGTTTCCTGGAGCTCGCAGTTTGATCGAAATTGCGCACTGCGCAAATCGCGACGGCGGCCGGCAGTCGAAGGCGTCAGGCGAAAGAGCTTGACAGGAGCAAGCAACGTCTTTTAGGTAGTAACGTTATTACATAACGATGATCCATATGACTCCCTCTGACAAGACCCTAGCTCTCGTGGCTTTCCGAGCCCCGGAAATTTATTGCGCTGTGATTGGCGGGAAATTAGGGTGGGCGACTGATGGTCCCCGAGTCGAAAGGCGAGGGGTGAAAAGGGAACACGGTGAGATCTTCGGATCGAGGCCGTGGCTGCCCCCGCAACTGTAAGCGGTTAGCAAGATCCGAAATGCCACTGGCCGGCAAGGCTGGGAAGGCAGGATGGCGCAAAGACCCGCGAGCCAGGAGACCTGCCATCGGCTTGAGTTGACCGGACGGGGTGTGCCGGGAGGAGACGTGGACATCGGTCTTGTCGGCCGGTCGGTCCAGCTTCCTTCCGTCGCCATTGAGAAAGTGACGGTAAGTTGGACGCCTCCCAGCCTCTTCTTGAAGCGCGCGAACTGAGCGCGACGGCGGGTAGTCAGCGCCTGGTCAGCGCGGTGAGCCTTTCGGTGGCGGCGGGCGACCGCCTCGCCATCATCGGCCCCAACGGCGCCGGCAAGACGACGCTGTTGCGCATGCTATGCGGTACGCTGCGGCCAAGCGCGGGAGAGGTGAGATTTTCCGGACGCCGGCTGGAGACGTTTTCTGCCGCCGAGCGGGCGCTGCACATGGCTGTCGTCGGCCAGACCGATCAGCCTGATCCGCGGCTTGCCGTGATCGACTATGTCGAGCTTGGGCGCGTCCCGCATGCCGGTTTGCGACGAAGGAGCGAGCAACGCGACATCGTCGTCGAAGCGCTTCGCAGAACCGGCCTGCTGCCGCTGCTCGGCCGCACGATCGGCTCGCTGTCCGGTGGCGAGCGGCAACGCGCCCAATTGGCACGCGCCATCGCCCAGGAGCCTAAAATCCTGTTCCTCGACGAACCGACCAATCATCTCGATCCGCGCGCCCGCAGCGAACTTCTCGAACTCGTATCGCAGTTGGGCATGACCGTCGTGGCGGTGCTTCACGATCTGTCGCTGGTCACGCCATTTGCCACCAGGGTGGCGGTGATGAACGAGGCCCGACTGCAGGCACTCGCCGGTCCGCGCGAGGCGCTGACCAAGCAGTTGATCCGCGACATTTTCGGCGTCGACGTGCTTCGGCTGCGCCATCCCACCGAAGACCGCGAACTCACGGTCTTCGAAGTTCCAAACCGCGCCTCTTCCGATTTAACCAAGGAGCAACATCCGTGAAACGCCTCGCACTGTCTTCTGCTTCCCTCCTGCTTGCCCAGACCGCCTTGGCTTTTCCGGTAACTGTCGACAGCTGCGGCACGCCGCTGACCTTCGATGCCGCGCCGAAGCGCGCCGTCATCCAGGATCTGAACATGGCCGAGATGGCCTTCGCGCTGGGGCTGCAACCGTCGATCGTCGGCCTGACCGGCATCACCGGATGGTACAAGGTCGGTCCGGAATTCAAGGCCGAGCAGGGCGCGATCCCGGAACTCGCGCCGAAATACCCGACGCTCGAAAACCTCGTCGCCGTCGAGCCTGATTTCTTCTTCGCCGGCTGGTACTACGGCATGAAGCCGGGCGGCGAGGTGACGCCCGATACGCTGGCGCCGCACGGTATCAAGACGTTGGTGCTGACGGAAAGCTGCGTCCACCTCGACAGCAACCGCCCCGCCGCCTCGATGGACCTGCTCTATGGCGACGTCGAGAAGCTGGGCAAGATTTTTGGCAAGGAGGCCAAGGCGAAAAAACTTGTTTCGGACTGGAAAGCGCAACTCGCCGATATCACGGCAAAGGTCGGCGACAGCAAGGGAACGCGGGTGTTTCTTTACGACTCCGGCGAAGACAAACCCTTCACATCAGGCAAGTTCGCGATCCCCAGCGCCATGATCGCCGCCGCCGGCGGCGACAACGTCATGGCCGACATGCAGACGAGCTGGGGCAACACGGATTGGGAAACGGTCGCCTCCCGCAATCCGCAGTTCCTGGTCCTGCTCGATTACCAGGACGGCGGCGGCTACCGCAAACTGCTCGATTTCCTCAGAGCCCATCCGGCGATGAAGGAGACCGATGCGGTCAAGAATGAACGCTTCGTCGCGCTGCGCTATGCCGAACTGACGCCCGGGCCGGCGAATATCGAGGCGATCGGCAAGATCGCCAAGGCGATGCACCCGGAAGCTTTTTGAGCTTGCGCCACCGGGCGTTCGAATTGGCCATGGCAGCAGGAGCAGCAGCGATGGCTGCTCTTGCTCTGCTGTCTATCGCTTATGGATCGACTGTCATAGCGCTGACGGACGTGGTTGCTGCGCTGGCGCATGCGGCCGAACTGGGCGGAGACATCGTGTCCGGTCCGATCGCCAAGATCGTCGTCGATCTCAGGCTGCCGCGCACGATCATGGCCATCTGTGTCGGCGCCGGGCTGGGCGTCATCGGTGCGCTGCTGCAGACGGTAACGCGCAACGACCTTGCCGACCCATTCCTGTTCGGCCTGTCTTCCGGTGCTGCGGCCGGTGCAGTTTCCGTCATCACCATTTTTGGCGACCATTTCGGTATCTGGACGCTGCCGGTCGCCGCCTTCACCGGCGGCATATTGGCCGCCGGCATCGTGCTTGTGCTGGTTTCCAGGGTGAGAGGTCAAGGCCCCGAACGGCTGATACTGGCCGGCCTTGCCGTCTCGTTCATGTTCACCGCCTTGACCAATTATCTCGTCTTTGCCGGGGACCAGCGCGCCGCGCACTCGGTGCTGTTCTGGACGATGGGCGGGCTCGGATTGGCGCGATGGGACAATGTCGGGCTGGCTGCTCTGGGCGCAGGCACCATCCTTGCCTATGCGCTGTGGAACCACCGCCGGCTCGACGCTTTCTTGGCCGGCGAAAATGCCGCCGAAACCCTCGGCGTCCCGGTTGCGCGGATGCGCAGGACGACATTTCTCGTCGCCGCTTTCTCGACGGCGATCCTAGTCTCGGTCGCCGGCGTCATAGGTTTCGTCGGCCTGATGATCCCGCATCTGTCCAGGACCCTGGCCGGCCCGTTGCACCTGCGCCTGATTGCAAGCTGCGCCCTGTTCGGAGCTGTGCTGTTGCTGGCAAGCGACCTTCTGGCGCGCACGCTGCTGCCGCCGCAGGAACTGCCGATCGGCATCATCACCAGTTCGGTTGGTGCTTTCTTCGTCGCCACGATGCTCATTCGCAATCGTTCGGCATGACTGTCATGCAAGTTTGCCGCCTTCTGGCACAATGCGGCTCCTTGAATGATGAGCACGCTTATAATATATGCCGCTTATGGTTTCCGACGGCATCGACAGATTGGGCTTTTTGATCCACGACGTGCAGCGCCTGATGCGCAAGCGTTTCGAGGCGAAGGCCAGCGGGCTCGGCCTTTCCTCGGCGCAATGGCGGCTTATGGTCCGCGTCGCCAAGGAAGAAGGCATCACGCAGGCGCGGCTCGCCGAACTCCTTGAGATCGAGCCGATCAGCGTATCGCGCCTGGTCGACCGGATGGAGGAGGGCGGCTGGATCGAGCGTCGTGCCGACGCTGCCGACCGCCGCGTCCGCATGATCTTTCCAACTGCCAAGGCGAGCGAGGCCTACGCAGAGGTCAAGAGCCTCGCTGGCGAAGTCTATGAAGAATCGCTGACCGGCGTGTCGCCGCAAGATCGCCGCGTCCTGATCAAGGCGTTGGAGACGATGGCCGAAAACCTGGCGGACGGCGACACGGCGTCCTGCGAAAAAGTCAAGAATACAGAAGGCGCAGCAGCATGAACGCGGTAGCCAAAGTAGATGAGAATGCAACCAAGCTGGAGATGGAAGCTCCCGCGCAGCCGGCAGCTCCGGCTACGGTCGCTCCGCAGCCAGCGCCGGTGGCGCCGAAGAAGAAGCGCCGTGCCGGCCGCTTCCTTTTGATGTTTGCGCTCCCCGTGGCGTTGATCGCCGGCGGCAGCTACGTCTGGGTGACCGGTGGCCGCTACCAGGAGACGGAAAACGCCAATCTGCAGCAGGCCAAGGTATCGATCGCCGCCGATACGGCGGGCCGCATCGTTCAGGTCGACATTTTCGACAACCAGTCCGTCAAGCAGGGCGATGTGCTGTTCGCCATCGATCCCGAGCCCTACCGGATCGCGCTGGCGCAGGCCGATGCGGCGGTGGCCGGCGCGCGCCTCAATGTCGAGCAGCTGCGTGCGGCCTACAGCCAGGCGATAGCGCAGGAGAAGTCCGACGCCAGCCAGATCGACTACGCGCAGTCGCAATACGACCGGGCCGCCGATCTTGCCCGCAAGGGCATCAATGCCAAGTCGTCGCTGGACGAGGCCAGGAACGATCTCGACAAGGCCAAGCAGCAACTGGCGGTGGCCGAGCAGGGCATCCTCAGCGCCAAGGCGGCACTTGGCGGCAATCCCGAAATCGAGACCGACAAGCATCCGACCGTGATGGCGGCGCTCGCCGCGCGCGACAAGGCTGCCTACGATTTGGCGCAGACCACGGTCAGGGCGCCGGCCGACGGCATCGTCAGCCAGGCTGCCTCGTTTAAGGTCGGCCAGTATGTCGGCTCGGGCACGCCGCTGTTTTCGCTGGTCGAGACCGCCGATACCTGGATCGACGCCAATTTCAAGGAAACCCAGCTCACCCATATGAAACCCGGCCAAAAGGCCGAAATCGTGGTCGACACCTATCCGGGCAAGACGTTCGAAGCCACGGTCCAGGCGATCGGCGCCGGCACGGGGGCCGAGTTCTCGCTGCTGCCCGCTCAGAACGCCACCGGCAACTGGGTCAAGGTCACCCAGCGCATTCCGGTGCGCCTGCAACTGGCCGATGCCGATGCCAAGATGGCGCTGCGCACCGGCATGAGCGCGACCGTCACGGTGGACACCGGCGTGGCGCGGGGCTTTCCGAGCATCTTCGGCCACGCCACGGCGGGCGAGCACTAAATAGAATTACTCGCCATTTTTTGCGAACTGAATGACAGGATCGGTCCGATGGGAGGTGGCGAAGGGTTGAGGGTGTGAACCGGGCCGCGTTGCGGCCTGGCCAGAACCCAGACAACCCGACGCGGGCCTTTTCGGTCCTCAGGTTTCCGGGCGGCAGGCGCCCGTTTTCTCGAGACGCTCGGTCGATGTACCCCCCACATCGATAATCGCGTCCCACCGCGATGAGGGTCTCTCCATACGGAAAGGCCACGCCGCCCGGAAACCCAACGCATCGGCCCGAAAATCGGAATCGATTATCGGAAAGCACGATGCGCTGACTGAAAGTCGCTCTTGTGTACACGTTTTTGTTATCTGCCGGAAGTTCCGTATCATGAGCACGCCAGAACCTTTTCGCGAAGTGCCGCACCGCGGCCTGATCACCGTAGCGCTGATGTTGGCGACGATCATGCAGGCGCTCGACACCACGATCGCTAACGTCGCGCTGCCGACCATGACCGGCGATCTCGGCGCTTCCCCCGACAACATCAACTGGGTGCTGACCTCCTACATCGTTGCCGCGGCGATCATGACGCCGGTGACCGGCTGGCTGGCCGACCGCTTTGGCCGCAAGGAGCTGTTCCTGACGGCGGTGGTCGGTTTCACCATCTTCTCCATGCTGTGCGGCCTGGCATGGAGCCTTGAAACCATGGTGCTGTTCCGCCTCATGCAGGGCGTGTTCGGCGCGGCAATCGTGCCGCTGTCGCAGACTTTCCTGCTCGACATCAACCCTAAGGAACGCCATGGCCAGGCCATGGCCATCTGGGGCGCCGGCATCATGCTGGGGCCGATCCTGGGCCCGACGCTGGGTGGCTGGCTGACCGAGAATTTCAACTGGCGCTGGGTGTTCTTCATCAACCTGCCGGTCGGCATCCTCGCCTTCCTCGGCATGGCCGCCTACTTGCCGGCCGTTGCAAGGCGGATACGCAGCTTCGATTTCTTCGGCTTCGCCATGCTATCGCTCGGCGTCGGCGCGCTGCAGCTGATGCTGGACCGCGGCGGTGAGGTCGACTGGTTTTCCTCGGTCGAGATATGGATCGAGCTGGGTCTTTCCATCACCGGCTTCTGGGTGTTCATCATTCACACCTTGACGGCGGAGCACCCCTTCATCGACCCGAAGATATTCCTCGACCGCAATTTCGTGACCGGGCTGGCATTCATCTTCGTCATGGGCGTGCTCATCCTTGCCAGCATGTCGCTGCTGCCGCCAATGCTGGCGACCATCTTCGGCTATCCGACCTTGACCATCGGTGTGGTCATAGGTCCCCGCGGCATCGGTACGATGGTTGCGATGCTCCTGGTCGGCCGCATCATGCACAGGATCGATGCCAGGATCCTCGTCGTCATCGGCTTCTTGCTGACCGCGCAATCGCTCTACACCATGTCCGGCTTCTCACCGCAGATGGACAATTGGCTCATCCTCAGCTCCGGCGTCATCCAGGGCCTTGGAATGGGAATGGTGTTCGTACCGCTGTCGACCGTGGCCTTCGCCACGCTGGATACACGCTTCCGCACCGACGCCACCGCGCTGTTCAGCCTGGTGCGCAACCTTGGCTCGTCGATCGGCGTATCGGTGGTGACGGTTCTGCTGGTGCGCAACACGCAGGTCAATCACAGCGAGCTCTCGGCCCACATCAATCCGTTCAATCCCAACCTCTGGGCGGCGTCGCCGGCGGCAGCGAGCGGCGATCCGACAGCGCTTTCTCAGATGGACGGCATGGTCAATATCCAGGCGATGATGATTTCTTACGTCAACGACTTCAAGCTGCTGATGATGATGACGCTGTTCGCCATCCCGTTCGTTTTCCTGCTGCGCAAGCCAAAGACCGGCCCGGCCGCCGGCGGGGCACCCGCTGCGCACATGGATTGATGAACGAGTGGCGGAAGAGGCCTACTTCCCCAGAACGAGGCTCCAGTACCGCCGCGAGCTGTCGCGGCCGTCCCGCACATAGGCTAGGCCGAAGCGGGTGAAGCGCGGATCAAGCATGTTGCGACGGTGGCCGGCCGAATTCATCCAGATCTCGAACAGCTTCTGCTGGTCGAAGCGGCCCTCGGCGATGTTTTCGGCAGCCGCGCCGGTGATGCCGTTGCCCTTGACGCGCGAGGCAAATCCCTTGCCCCAGCCGGTGGTGTGGGTCATACGGCCGCCGCGGGCCATATAGCCGGCCTGTTGCAAGGCTGCCTGTTCGAGCCGAGGATCGGCGACAAGCGGTGCGAGTCCGGCCGAGGCGCGGATACTGGTCAGCGTGCCAACGGCGGAGGCAGAGACGCCGGCGCCTTGTCCGGTAGGCAGCACAGTGGCGCAGGCAGCGAGCCCGGCCAGCGCGGCAAGGCCGGCGCCTTTCAGCAGCGTGCGCCGGTCAAGGCTTGGTCGGCTTTCGTAATTTTCGATTTTCGCAGCATTCATGCCTGCCTGACATAGCAGTGATCATGGCTTTTGCCGGGCAGGCGCTCAAAAATCTCGCTCACTGCGGTTCGTCTTGTCGGTGGTAAAATCCGACGCGTGGTGCGAGACGGATACCGAGAAAAGCTTCCGGAAGGCCGGCATAGCGTAAGCCACTGAGAGGGTCGCGCCTGGATCTCATGACCGTCCCGAAAAGCGGGCCGTTGACACCGCGATTGTGGAGGCGATGATCGCAATCTGCGACGAGTTCGAATTCTACGGTTATCGCCGCGTTGGCGCGGCTCTGCGTCAGTAAGGGCTCGGCACCGACAGCGACCACAATGGCCCAATCTTCAATGTACAGCCGACCATTTTCGCAACGACTGCAATGGTGTAGCGGATGTTGGCGACCGCTTTATTCCTTAGAGGATGAGGATGGATCCAGGTTTTCCGACTGCGTTCAGGATCGAGCTCCGAAAAGTACGATGCAGCAAAGTTCCATTTCAGAAGCGTTGTCCGGTGCACGTAAGTGCCGATGGCTGGGTGCGGATCCCGCTCTCTGTTTCGTCCTAATCTACTTTGCGTTGCAGATCATTTTCGTAACCTTCATGTCGAACGGCGCCAGCATGGACGATGCCGAACAGCTTGCCTATGCCGGATCCTGGCAACTGGGATACGGCAGTTCGCAGCAACCCCTCTACAACTGGATCGTCAGTGCGGCCACGGCCGTTTTCGGCATCAATCTGTTCACGCTGCAGCTGGTGAAGTTCAGCCTTCTCGCCAGCATGTATGCCAGCGTTTATTGCGGCGCCCGGCTGCTCGGACTTGGCCGGTGGGTTGCGGCGGCGGGCGCGCTCGGAATTTTTCTCCTGCCGCCGATCGGCTGGGAATCGCAGCGCGCCCTTACCCATTCGGTCGTAGGTGTGGCGGGCTGCGCCTGGACGTTCTTCTGCTTCGCCTGGCACATGAAGTCGAAATCGTGGTTCTCAGCCGTTGCACTTGGCTTAGCGGCGGCGGCTGCGCTGCTTGGCAAATTGAACGCGACGTTCTTCATCCTAGCATTGTTGGCCGCCGGATTTTCAGTGTCGGATTACAGGAGGACACTTCTCTCGCGGACCGGCTTGCTCACCCTGGTCGTTCTGGTGGCCGCGCTTGCGCCGGTAGGCCTATGGATGCTGGAGCACAGCCATCATGTAACGGCGCGGTCGAACAAGTTCGCCTTCGATAACAGCGGAAACCTATTGATCAGCCGGGCGACCGGCATTGGAGTGATGCTGCTGAAAACAGCTCTGTTTTCCTGTGTCGCGGTGATTTTGTTCGCCATCGCGGTCTGGCGCAACCGGGCCGACATTATTGCACGATCGCCTGCAATGGGCACTGGCGAGCGCTTCGTCGTCTTGCTCGTGTCATGGAGCCTTGGGGTGGTATTCGTCGGTATCGTCATCAGCGGGGCGACGCGCATCGAGGACCGTTGGCTTCAGCCAGTCCTTTTTCTTTTGCCGCTTTTGTTGGCGCTGCTTTTTTCGTATCATATCCGCGGCGACAGGGGCCTGCGGCAGATCGCGTTCTGGAGCGCTATGGCCGCTCTTGTCATCATGCCGGTGCTGGCACTCAACCTTTCCTACGGAAGGGCGGGAAAGCCGCCGATCGGGCAGTTGGATTACAAGAGCCTCTACGAACGGTTGCGGGAAGCAGGAGACTTTCAGGTCGTGGTTTCCGAGGGACCGCAGATTCCGGGGAATCTGCGGCTATACGATCCAAACTTGGTCGTTGCCTATCCGGCGATGCCGGGCGCGGCATCTCGTATAAGACAGCCTGTTGTCGCGGTATCAACGGGTGAGCTATCTCAAGGTGTGTTGAATTTGCTCGCCGCCGCGGGCATCAGCTCCAGTCATGCCGAAATCAGGCGAACGACACTTCACTACGTCAGCCAGCCGGATCTGACCCAGGACGTCAGCTATATCTTCGTGCCATAAAGGCCAGATTAGCATTTTCCATCGGTCAGGATTTGATCCGAATAAATACCACTGTGTTTGCCGTCAACATAGGAATATCGGAAGCGACCTTTACAAATCTAAGGTCAAGTTTAGCGGCACGGGTTCTTCCGTCGTCGAATACCTTGGGCCGCTTCTCGATGGCCTGCCATACCTCAAGGTCTACAAAGAGGTCGGTTCAGAAATGGCTGCTTTAGCCCATATGGCTCTCGATTGCGGACAGCCGAGTTACGTCTCAATAGGACGTTCATTGTTCTAGGCGCAGAGCGTCGGCAGTTCGCTGCCCGCGCATTCCGATCCTCGGCACGGACATCAAGTCCCACCCAAGCCGGTTGTCCAGCTTCGGTATCAGGCATCAGATTTTCCCCACTGGCTATTCCGCCGCCACGAGCCTCGTTTCCGCCGTCGAAGCGACCCGGCCGGCCCGTTCGTCCTCGGTCTCTTTCCACCAGTCGCCGAGCGCGTCGATGAGCGGCAGACCGGATGCATCAGCTGATGGCTTTCGTGAACACCGGCTTCACCGCCGCTTTCGCGCCGCTCTGGGTGGCATCTGAAATGGAATCGGGCGAACCGGCCCCGAAGCCGATCCGGCCGAGCGATATGCGCAAGCCATCCAGGATGGCGAAAAGCCCGCTGGTTCGGGCGCCTGCCTCGGCCATGTCCCATTGGCCGAGGTGATCGATCGCTTCGCTGCCTAGTTTGTCACGCGTCCCACCGCGCGGTGCCAAAGTGGCGCCGCGCGGTGACCGGCTGTGGTTGCCCGGCAGGGTGGAGAATCCGTCCAGTCAGGTGATCAGGTGGGATGCGTTGGCACGCATCCAGTCGGCCAGCGAATCCAGCGTGCCGCGCAAGGTTCTGCCCAGCGGCGTTATCTCATACTCCACGCGCGGCGGCATCTCGGCATAGACCCTCCGATAGACCAGGCCGCGATGTTCGAACAGGCGCAGCTGCCGCGTCAGCTCCTTTTGCGTAATCGGCGCGACGGCCCGCTGGAGCTCGCCGAAGCGGATCGGACAACCGGTGACGATCAGGCGGTAAAGAATGGGAATGGCCCATTTCCCCGAAACCAGATTGACGAAATCGATCATCGGGCAACGATCGGTCGCGCCATTTCCGCCTTCGACGGGCGCGACCTCGATGGCTTTTGCCTGTGCTATGAAATTATTTCCGTTAGTACCCATTCGGTGCCTACTATACAAAGCATACTATCATGCCGACAATGCCTTTCTCATCTCATTGGGAAGGCAAATCATGGGTCGCCAAATCATGGGTCGCTTGAAAGGCAAATATGCCCTCATCACCGGCGCAACCAGCGGCATCGGTCTCGAAACCGCGCGCCAGTTTCTGGCCGAGGGCGCTACGGTGGCAATCACCGGCAGAAGCCCGTCTGGGCTCGAAGCTGCGCAGCGCGAGCTGGGTGGATCGGCGCAGGTGATCAGCAATGATGCCGGCAATCTCGCCGATCAGCGCGCGCTTGCCGCCGAGCTTGCGCAGCGCTGGCCTCGGCTCGATATACTCAACATCAACGCCGGCGATGTAATGCACCAACCGCTGCAGGATTGGGACGAGGCGGTGTACGACCGTCTGATGCAGACCAATCTCAAGGGGCCGTTCTTTCTGATCCAGGCCCTGTTGCCGATGTTCTCCAACCCGTCGTCGATCATCCTGTGCGGCTCGGTCAGTGCCCATATCGGCTTGCCCCAGAGCAGCGCCTATGCCGCCAGCAAGGCGGGCCTCCTGTCGTTGGCGCGTACCCTCTCGGGTGAGATGATCGAGCGCGGTATTCGCGTCAATGGCCTCAGCCCCGGGCCGACCGAGACGCCGGCACTGGGCAAGCTCGGTCTGTCCGAAGCGGAAGAGAAGGCGCTTGGCGACCGGATACGCGCACTGGTGCCGATCGGCCGGATGGGCAAATCCTGGGAACTCGCCAAGGCGGCGGTATTTCTGGCATCGGATGAGTCGAGCTTCGTCGTCGGCACGGAACTGCTCGTCGATGGCGGCGTCGGAAATCTATAACCGGATTTATCATCGCGACCGTCGACTTGGCGACAATCACCCCTAAATCGGCTATCATAGCGCTTGTACGAGAAGTGGCAGCTACGGGCGGCCATCCTGGCGGTGACCGCCCCGACACACGGGAGAATGGTCATGGCCAGCTTTCATGTCATGTCGGACGCGCGCGGAATGCACGTGCAGCCCACGGTGCGCCGCATCACCACGGCGGACCTGATGGATGTGCTGCGGCTCGGCGTCGAGGATTTCTGGGCAAAACCATCGCATTACGTGTTCCTGTGCCTGATCTATCCGGTGGTCGGGTTGATCCTGGCGCAGTGGACGACATCCGGCTCCTATGCCATCCAGCTCCTCTACCCGCTGATGTCCGGCTTCGCCCTGCTTGGACCCTTCGCCGCGATCGGTCTCTACGAGATCAGCCGCCGACGCGAGCTCGGCATGGACACGTCCTGGTGGCACGCGCTCGACGTGCGCCACTCCAAGGCGCTGCCGGCGATCGCGGTCATCGGCGTCATGCTCGTCGCACTGTTCCTGCTCTGGCTGTACACCGCACAATCCATCTACACCGGCCTGTTCGGCAATCAGCCGCCGGCTTCGATCGGCGGCTTTGTGCGCGAGGTGCTGACGACGCCCAAAGGTTGGGCGCTGATCCTGCTCGGCAATGCGGCTGGGTTCGTCTTCGCCGCGATCGTGCTGGCGACGACCGTCGTCGCTTTCCCGCTGCTGCTCGACCGCGATGTCGGCGCTGTTTCGGCAATCGAGACATCGGCGCGGGCGGTGATGGCTAACCCGCTGCAGATGGCGCTGTGGGGCCTGATGGTCGCCGTGCTGCTGGTCATCGGCTCGATCCCGCTGTTTGCCGGGCTCGCTGTCGTCATGCCGGTGCTTGGCCATGCGACGTGGCATCTCTATCGCAGAGTGGTCGAGCCGGAGCGGGTGCAGCAGGACCGGCGGCCGATGTAAGCAGGCGCAGGGCTAGCGCTGCGCTTCGGTCGCCATCTTCAGGGCCAGCGCGGTCAGCACCGTGCCCATCATCCAGCGCTGGATCACCAGCCACAGCGGCCGGCCGGCGAGGAAGACGGCGATCGAGCCGGCCGTCACCGCGATGATCGCGTTGACGGTGAGACTGATCGCGATCTGCGTGGTGCCGAGCACCAGAAGCTGCGGCAGCACGTGGCCCTTGCCGGGGCTGATGAACTGCGGCAGCAGCGACAGATAAAGCACCGCCACCTTCGGGTTGAGCAGATTGGTCATCAGGCCCATGGCGAACAATTTGCGCGGCCCGTCCTTCGGCAGTTCCCGGACCTGGAACGGCGAGCGTCCGCCGGGCCTCACTGCTTGCCAGGCAAGCCATAACAGGTAGAGCGCGCCGGCAAAGCGCAGCACATCATAGGCGTAAGGCACGGCAAGCAGCAGCGCAGTGATGCCGAATGCCGCCGACAACACGTAGAAGACAAAGCCGAGCGCCACACCACCGAGCGAAATCAGGCCGGCCTTCGGCCCTTGTGACAGCGACCGCGAGATCAAATAGATCATGTTCGGGCCAGGCGTCAGCACCATGCCGAGGCAGACCAGCGCGAAAGCGAGATGGTTGGCGGCGTCGGGCACAGGCGCATCTCCGGTGGTGGAGGACACTCACCATGTCCGTTCGACCGCCGCAAGGGCAAGGTGACGATAGCCTTTGCGCCAGGCCCGCTACCAGCCGGAAGAAACGGTTAGTCAGCGATCCCTTCGCGCCCTCCGCTGGCGGCGATGGCCGGCAGGCCAGAGCGGCGCTGTCCCGCCAGCCTGTGGCTTCTGAGCAACGGCGCGCCGCTCAGCCGACGATGCGCAGGTTCGACAATTCGTTGGCGATTTCCTTGAAATTGTCGGACAGCGTCGCTCCGGTCGCATTCCAGAACAGCTTGGCCGGCTTGGTCGGATCGGCGGGATCCTTGCGAAAGCGCGAGTTCGAGGAACAGGCCTTCAGTGCGTCGAGTGCTTTCTTGTCGCCGGTATCGGTGGTCGACAGGTCGAGCGCAACGGTCATGACGAGAATGTTCGAACGCTTGGCGTTGGCGCAAAGCGTCTGCATCTGCTCGTCCAGCGCGGCCGTGTAGTTGGTGCCGGTGTAGGTGGTCTTGCCGATGTCGCCGCTTGTGTTCATGAACAGGCGCGTCACGCTTCCCGACCCCGGATATGTCAGGCCGGTGTAACCGTAAGCGGCGTAGGTTGACCTGTTATTGGCATAGCCGCTGTCGCTGACGGCGCTGTAGGTATTGGCGCCGTCGGTCAGCACGATGACGACTTTGTCGTTGCCCTTTTCGGTGTTCGGTCGGCCTTCGGTGAAAGGTTCGTTGCTCGACACCGTCCGCCAGCCCCAGGCAAGGCCTTCCGGCACGTTGGTGTTGCCGTTCGGTGCCATGGCGTCGATGGCGTCGTTGATTTCCTTCTTCTGGGCAAGCTGGCTCACGTCCTTGAGCGGCGTGATCGGGTTGGTCGTGCAGGACGAATTCGGGCCGTCGCCCGAGGCAGCCGACCTCGAGCCATAAGGCTTGACCAGAAAATATTTGCGCATGTCCGACTGCCGCTCGGAGGCGGTCGGATTTGCGATGTAGGGCCAGTCGGCCCACCAGTTGTTGCCGTAATTATACGACGTGCTGTTGACGTCGTTGACACCGTCGCGGTTGAAATCGAGCCATAAGGTGCCAGCCTCATCCGGTGCGAACATCGGCACGAACAGCGTGGCCGGCGTGGCGGCATTAGGCGTCGTGTCGTCGTTATTATACGGGTACGGCCTCGCCTCCACGCAGCCCTGCCAGCTCGCATAGCGGCTGGTGGTGTAGATATATTCCGGGGTGGTCCAATGGCCGCTGCTGCAGTTGCCTTTTTTGTTATAGGTGTCACAGATGTACTGTTTCGTGTTCGGCACTTCTTCGCGGCCTGACTCGACCGTGATGTCGGCGTACAGGCTGAAGCGGGTCAGAGGCTGGTCCTCGGTGTCTCCCCAGCCGGTGCCGCGCTTGTACCAGACGCCGTTGAGCTTCTCGGCATATCTGTTCGGGTCGTTGGCCGCGGTCATCGTCGTCCAGTCGAAATCCTCATGCTGGATCGGGGAGATGCCGTCCTGATCCATCCAGCCATCCTGGTCATGGGTCGGGCCGACATTGACCGACGCGGCGAACGGCACGAGAGAGAACTGCACCGGCTTGTTGACCTGCCTCATCTGCTGTGCCTGCAGCGCCAGCGTATCGACAAGCTGCTTGGCGGCGGTTTTCAGCAGGTCTATTCGCTTCGCACCGGTGCCGGAACCAAGGTCGTTCATCGAGCCGGAATTGTCGAGCACAAGGGCTACTTCCAGCGTGTTCTTGAGGCGGATCTCCGAGCAGGCCGTGAAGGTTGTATCGCTGGCGGTCCCGCCCGTCAGCATGGCGGCAGCCGGTAGAAAATAGGGGCTATACGTCACGGCGCTGCAAAGCTTCAACGTGCCGCCACCCGCATTGCTGTTGGGCAGGGTGACGGTAAGCGACGTATTCGCCGGATTGACGCGGCCAAGATTGGCTTCGAAGAAGGTCTTGGCATAGGCCTTGGCGTCGTCGTCGCTTGCGCCGGCGACGATCTGCTGAGCGGTGGCGATGCCGGCGGCATCCAGGGCGTTCAGGGTATTGTGCTTCTGGCGAAGCAGTTCCGAGTAGTCGACGCCGAGCGCCAATCCGCCCATCAGCGGCACCATTGTGATGACCGTCATCAGCGCATAGTTGCCACGCCGGTCCCTACCGAATTTCCGGATCATTGCCTTCAGCACCCGCCAGAACCCCTTTGTCGGCGAACGATGCCATGAATGTTTAAATTTCGGATTGCTAAAATGCGTCCAAGATCAGCACACTTTTTCAAAACCTGTTAACCACGCGGTAGTCGGCGACGACCTGGATCGCCGCGAAGCCTCCAGAACGGCTAAGGCTCCGGAATGAGGGACTTTTGTGCTTGCGATCCTGCCTTTATCGCTGGCGGCACTCCTGAACGTTTGCAAAAGCTGGTGACAGGCTGAAGAGCTTCGGTTAATGCGGGCATGCCGCGGCGGACCGTCGGCGGCGGCGCTCGCAACCATCATGATTTGGGAAACGATATGGCGGATTCGCCCGATATCATCGGCTCGCTCGCGGCTTTGTCGGGAGCCTATTCTGCCATCCTGTGCGATGTCTGGGGCGTGGTCCACAATGGCGAACGGCATTTTCCGGCCGCGGCTCTGGCGTTGGCCACCGCGCGCGAAGCGAAGACAGCCGTGGTCCTGATCACCAATTCGCCGCGTCGAAGCGCCGATGTGGTGGCGCAGATGGACGCGATCGGCGTTCCCGCGGCGGCCTACGACCGCGTCGTCACCTCCGGCGACGTGACCCGCGACCTGATCGCCGAAGGGCCGCGAAAAATCTTCCACATCGGCGCCGATCGCGATTTCACGCTCTATGGCGGTCTCGATGTCGAGCTGGTCGAGGAGTTCGAAGCATCCGGCGTCGTCTGCACCGGGCTGTTCGACGACGAGGTGGAAAAGCCGGAGGACTATGCCGATCTTCTGCGGCGGCTACGCGCCAGGAACCTACCGTTCATCTGCGCCAATCCCGATATCGTGGTCGAGCGCGGCGAGCGGATGATCTGGTGCGCCGGTGCCCTGGCTCGCGACTATGCCCAGCTCGGCGGGCGCACGCTGATCGCCGGAAAACCTTATGCGCCGGTCTACGACGTCGCGATGAAGGAGGTCGCCGACCTGCTCGGCCGTCCGGTCGAGCGTTCGGACGTACTGGCGATTGGCGATGGCATGATGACTGACATCAAAGGCGCTGCCGACAACGGCTTCGACGTGCTCTACGTTTCGGGCGGCATCCATGCCCGCGACTACGGCAATCCGCTACAACCGGATCCGGCCAGGCTAACAGCCTTTCTTGAAAAGCACGGCTATCGGCCGGTCGCGGTCATTCCAAAACTGCAATAGTGCCAAAACTGCAATAGGGCCAAGACTGCAATAGGGTCGCTCGATGACGGAAGCCTCTAAATGACGGAAGCCTTCGAACGCGTTTCTGCAATCTCGCCGCTGCCGGCCCCTTTGCGGGGCGGCGTGGTGGCGATCGGCAATTTCGATGGCGTTCACCGCGGTCATCAGGCCGTGCTCGAGCGCGCGCTTGCCGAGGCCCGCCGGCGTGGTGTGCCGGCTCTGGTGCTGACGTTCGAGCCGCATCCGAGAAAGGTGTTCCGGCCTGATATGCCGCTGTTCGTGCTGACGCCGCCGCCGATGAAGGCACGGCTGCTGTCGTATCTGGGCTTTGCCGCACTCGTCGAACAGCCGTTCACGCGCGACTTCGCTTCGCTGTCGGCGGAAGCGTTCGTGACCGACGTGCTGGACAGGAATCTCGGCATCATTCACGCCGTGACCGGCTTCGATTTCCACTTCGGCAAGGACCGGCAGGGCGGCCCGGCCTATCTGATGGCGGCCGGCGAGCGCCACGGCTTCGGCGTCACGCTGGTCGACGCGTTTCGCGACGAGGGCGCCGAGGTGGTGTCGTCGAGCCGGATCCGCGCGCAGCTCGGCGAAGGCGCGGTGGCCGAAGCCGCCGGCCTGCTCGGCTATCGCTTCACGGTCGAGAGCGAGGTAATCGGCGGCCAGCGGCTTGGCCGGACGCTCGGCTTTCCAACCGCCAATATGAGGCTTTCGCCGGAAGCCTCTCTGAAGGAAGGGATTTATGCCGTCCGCTTCCGTCGCGCCGACGGCACGCTTCATGACGGTGTTGCCAGCTTCGGCCGCCGCCCGACCGTCGACGACAACGGCGCGCCGCTTCTTGAAACCTTCGTTTTCGACTTTTCCGGCGATCTCTACGGTGAGATATGCGCGGTGTCCTTCTTCGGTTTCCTGCGCGCGGAGGTGAAGTTCGAGGGGCTCGATGCGTTGGTCGCGCAGATGAAGCGCGACGAGGCCGAGGCGAGGGCGCTGCTGGCCGGCGTCAGCCCGCTTTCCGAGCTCGACGCAGCCGTTGCTTTTTGAACCTACCTCTTCAACGCCAGGCCGACCGCAATGAAGGCCCAGCCCTGGAAGATCAGGTCGATGGCGAGAAACAGCCCCAGCACCCATACGCTGTTGACTGGCCAGCCCATGGCGATGACCAGGCCTGCCAGCGCGCTGATCACGCCGGCCGCAACAAGCCAGCCCCAGCCTTTGTCCGGTCTGTGCTTATACCCGACCCAGGCCCTGAGTACGCCTGAAGCGAGAAGGGCGACTGCCAGCAGGAAGGTCAGCACCGCCGAGGCCAGCAGCGGGTTATAGAAGGCGAAGAACCCGGCAACTGCATAGAGAAGACCGCTGAGCAGCCAGTAGAAGAACCGGCTCCATGTCTTCACGCCGAAGGCATGCATGATCTCGATGATGCCGGCCATCAGCATCAGCCAGCCGACGACATAGACCGAGGCGACCGTGGCGATGAACAGATTGCCGAAGGCAATGCCGCCGAGGATCAGCAGCAGCACCCCGAGCCCAACGAACCATCCCCATTTCGCCCGCGTCTGGCCAATCGCATCCTTTAAAGCATCGCCTTGCAGGGTCATTGCCGCCATCTCCACCGAAGTTGCCTGGCATCTTGCCAATTGGAGGGTAGCGCCGAAGGCGTTGCCCGTCCAGCGAGCAGCTTGCGCCGGATCCACGCCAAAAAAGCGAGCCAGCGTTTCGAACTTAAATCAAATTTTACCGAACCGACGCCATGGCTCTTGGCAAAGCCGGTTGTTCCTGCCGGTGTTCCGTGCATATGGAGTGACGATGCGTTCTGCCAGGTTGTTTCAGGTGGTCTTGGCCACCATCATGCTGGGCCCGACCGGTGCCGCCGAAGCAGGCGAGGGCGCCTTGGGCTGGTTGTCCGGCGACTGGTATCTGACGGTCGGCGCCACTGGCATGGTCGCGCCGGATTTCGAGGGCAGCAAAAAATACCTGCTCAGTGCCTCGCCGATCATCTCGCTCGGCAAAGCCGGTCCCGCGGCGCGCTTCACCTCGCGCAATGACAACATCTCGCTGGCGCTGATCGACGACGGCGGCCTTCGCGCCGGTCTGGCCGGAAAAATCCTGTTTTCGCGCGATGGCGGCGACGCCGACGAGCTGAAGGGCCTCGACCCGGTGCGCTGGGGCGGCGAGGCAGGCGGCTTCTTCGAATTCTATCCTCTTGACTGGTTGCGGGCCCGCGCCGAATTGCGCCACGGCATTCGTGCCCATAGCGGCTTTGTTGCCGACATCGCCGCCGACGCCTTCTACGATGTGACGCCTGAGGTCAGGATCTCGGGCGGGCCGCGCGTTTCGTTCGCCTCATCGGACTATTTCGACGCCTATTATGGCGTCAACGCAGAGGAAGCCGTGGCTTCGGGCCTCAGCGAATACCATCCGGGCGGCGGAGTGAAGTCGGCGGGCCTTGGCGGCGCGGTGACCTGGAAGGTGACCGAGCCGATGACGGCCAGCCTGTTCGGCGAATATTCGCGCCTGATGGGTCCGGCGGCCGATTCCAGCCTGGTCAAGGAGCGCGGCGACCGCAATCAGTTCACGATCGGTGTTTCAACGACCTATCGGTTTGATTTCTCGATGTGACGTTGCAGGTTGTGCGCTGCGCGCAGCCGCCTAGTTCAGGCGAATATGCCGTAGCCGATGAGGTTCGTCTTCCACGCAATGGTACACGCTTCTAGGGCAAGCGTCAGAGTTCGGGCTTTTCAATATCGGCCGTCTCGGTTAAAAGCCCTGCGATGATGAGCTTTTCGCGCCTTCTCGCGCTGGCGATACGAATTACAAGCCCGGTGTTCCGGGCGGCCTGACCGCCGCCGGAGCCGCCGGGAATTTTGCGCGCGGCCTCTCGCGCTTTTTCCAGATCATGATAGTTCAACACCCGGGCTCTTTTGCCGCCGGGCAATGCATATGGCAGACCAATGACCGACACCCCAACGACCGACACCGTCGAAACGATCGACTATTCCAAGACGCTTTATCTGCCGCAGACGGATTTCCCGATGCGCGCCGGCTTGCCCGAGAAGGAGCCGCTGCTGGTCAAGCGCTGGCAGGACATGGACCTTTACCGCAAGCTGCGCGAAAACGCTGCCGGCCGCGAAAAATACGTCCTGCACGACGGCCCGCCCTACGCCAACGGCAACATCCATATCGGCCATGCGCTGAACAAGATCCTCAAGGACGTCATCACCCGCTCGTTCCAGATGCGCGGCTACGATTCGAACTACGTGCCCGGCTGGGATTGCCACGGCCTGCCGATCGAATGGAAGATCGAGGAGCAATATCGCGCCAAGGGCAAGAACAAGGACGAGGTGCCGGTCAACGAGTTCCGCAAGGAATGCCGCGAGTTCGCCGCGCACTGGATCAAGGTGCAGGGCGCAGAATTTCAACGGCTGGGCGTCGTCGGCGATTTCGACAACCCCTACATGACGATGGCGTTCCATGCCGAGGCGCGGATCGCCGGCGAGTTGCTGAAATTCGCCATGTCGGGCCAACTCTATCGCGGCTCCAAGCCGGTAATGTGGAGTGTGGTCGAGCGCACCGCGCTGGCTGAGGCCGAGGTCGAGTACCAGGACTATGAGAGCGACACGATCTGGGCGAAGTTTCCGGTCGTCAGCCTCGCTCGGCAGGTCACCAACATCGAAGACGGGCAGCCAGCCCTGGATCCGAAGCTGACGGAGACGTCACTGGACTTGCTGGAGGCCCATGTCGTCATCTGGACGACGACGCCCTGGACCATCCCCGGCAACCGGGCCGTCAACTATTCGCCACGCATCAACTATGGCCTCTACGAGGTGAAGGCGGCCGAGAATGCTTTCGGCCCGCAGCCCGGCGAAAAGCTGATCTTCGCCGAGGCGCTGGCCGAGGATGCCGCCGCCAAGGCAAAAGTCACCTTGAATCGCCTTCATAGCGTTTCGGCGGAACAGCTTGGAAGCCTTACGCTTTCCCATCCCTTCAAGGGTTTGAACGGTGGTTATGAATTCGCTGTGCCGATGCTCGCCGGCGACCATGTCACCGACGAGGCCGGCACCGGCTTCGTCCACACTTCGCCAAGCCATGGCCGTGAGGATTTCGATGCCTGGACGGATGCCGCATCGGAACTGCAGGCACGTGGCATCGACACGGCGATCCCGTTCCCCGTTGACGATGCCGGCTTCTTCACCAAGGACGCGCCGGGCTTTGGTCCGGATCGCGAGGGCGGTGCGGCGCGTGTCATCGACGACAATGGCAAGAAAGGCGACGCCAATCAGGCGGTCATCGACGAACTGATCAAGCGCAATGCGCTCTTCGCGCGCGGGCGGTTGAAGCATTCCTATCCGCATTCGTGGCGATCGAAGAAGCCGATCATCTTCCGTAACACGCCGCAATGGTTCGTCTATATGGACAAGGAACTGGGCGACGGCACGACGCTGCGCAGCCGTGCGCTGAAAGCCATCGACGACACCCGCTTCGTGCCGGCCGCCGGCCAGAACCGCATCCGCGCCATGATCGAGGAGCGTCCCGATTGGGTGCTGTCGCGCCAGCGCGCCTGGGGCGTGCCGATCGCCGTCTTCGCCGATGAGGACGGAAATGTCCTGCGCGACGAGGCGGTCAACCAGCGCATCATGGACGCCTTCGAGAAGGAAGGCGCCGACGCATGGTTCGCGGCCGGCGCCAAGGAGCGTTTCCTCGGTAATCACGATGCCTCGAAATGGCAGCAGGTGATGGACATCCTCGACGTCTGGTTCGATTCGGGCTCGACGCATGTCTTTACGCTCGAGGATCGTCCGGACCTGAAGTGGCCGGCCGACGTCTACCTGGAAGGCTCCGACCAGCATCGCGGCTGGTTCCATTCCTCGCTGCTCGAAAGCTGCGGCACCAGGGGCAGGGCGCCTTACGACACCGTCGTCACCCATGGTTTCACCATGGACGAAGAGGGACGGAAAATGTCGAAGTCGCTCGGCAACACCGTGGTGCCGCAGGACGTCATCAAGCAGTCGGGCGCCGATATTCTGCGGCTCTGGGTGGTGACGACCGATTATTGGGAAGACCAGCGGCTCGGCAAGAATGTGCTGCAGACCAACATCGACGCCTATCGCAAGCTGCGCAACACCATCCGCTGGATGCTGGGCACGCTTGCCCATGACGATGGCGAGGAAGTGCCGCTGGACAAGATGCCGGAACTGGAACGGCTGATGCTGCACCGGCTCTCCGAACTCGATGAAGTCGTTCGCGCAGGCTACGACGCTTTCGAGTTCAAGCGCATCACCCGCATGCTGCTCGATTTCATGGTGGTCGAGCTGTCGGCCTTCTATTTCGACATCCGCAAGGACGCGCTCTACTGCGAAGCCCCGTCCAGCGTGAAGCGCAAGGCCTCCGTGCAGGTGGTGCGCCATCTGTTCGACTGCCTGGTGAAATGGCTGGCGCCGATGCTGCCCTTCACCATGGAGGAGGCCTGGCTTGACCGTCATCCGGGTGCCGTCTCGGTGCATCTCGACCAGTTTCCGCAAATCCCGGCCGACTGGAAGAACGAGGTGCTGGCGGAAAAATGGCGCAAGGTCCGGCAGGTTCGCCGTGTCGTCACCGGCGCACTGGAGATCGCACGTGCGCAGAAGGTCATCGGCTCGTCGCTGGAAGCGGTGCCGGTCGTCACGCTCGACGATGCGGCGCTCGAAGCGGCGATTTCAGATGTCGACATGGCCGAGATGGCGATCACCAGTGATCTGGTCATTGCGCATGGCACAGCGCCTTCCGGCGCCTTCACGCTGGATGACGTCAAGGGCGTCGCTGTCGTGGTCGATAAGGCCGAGGCGAGGGGCCTGGTCAAATGCGCGCGCTCCTGGCGCTATACCGCCGACGTCGGCAGCGACGCGGAATTCCCCGATGTTTCGGCCCGGGATGCCGCTGTGCTGCACGAGTTGAAGTCGCTTGGTCGTATCTGATGCATGTCGCCCAAAAGTGTGAAGCGGTTTTGGGATAACGACATGCACAGCCGCCATATCGGTGCACAAATGCCACTGCGGACGGCTGATCGGCCCCGGCGCGTTGCCCTTAACGAGTGGTTGAGATAAACACGCGAAACTCCGGACGACAAATTGTCGCCGGATTTCCGTCGGAAGAGCATAGGCGATGGGGACCGGACCTTTGGCCGGTGGCGATCGAGAGGCTGTCTAGAGTGGGACTTTTTGGCATGACCGAAAGAACTTGCGTGCGCGTTGCGCTGCTGGCGCCGCTTGTCGTATCCGGCTTGGCCCTGTCCGGCTGCATGGGCTCGCCGACCTACGGAACCGACAAGTCCGCCTCCGCCCAGCTTGCCGGCGATCTCACCAGCGCCTTTTCAGTCGTGCCGAAGAACAAGGACAGGATCGACTACAAGCCGCGTCCCGAGCTGGTGAAGCCGGCGCCGGGGCAGAAAGAACTGCCGCCGCCGCAGGACAGTATCGCGACGGCGAGCGCCGATTGGCCGGAATCGCCCGAGCAGCGCCGCGCTCGCCTACGCGCCGATGCTACGCTCCATCAGGATGATCCGGCCTACCAGGCGCAGATCGTCGATGACGTCCAGACGGATCCGACGGCGATCAAGGCTGCGATGGCGCAGTCGGGATCCAGCCATCCCCCGGCCTGGACTCCGGCGGATTCGGACAAGGGCCGCGCCGCCGAGGTCAAGCGCCGCCTCGCCCAAGGCAAGCAGGGTGACCCGAACACCCGCAGATACCTGAGCGAGCCGCCGGTGCAATACCGCGCCGCTGCCGACACCGCGCCGACGGGCGATCTCGGCGAGGACGAGTACAAGAAGGAACGTCGCCTCAAGAAGGAAGCGGCCGCAAAGAACAAGAGCGGCGGCATGTTCGACTGGCTGCCGTGGTAAGCTGCCGGCGCTAGAGCATTTTGCAGCCGAACGTCTTGGTTTGGCGTCCGACAAAATACGTTGAGAGAAAGCGCTCTAGGGAAAGCTGGCGACGCTACGGTTCGCGTCGTTCTCTGAAGAAATCCTTCAGAAGCAGCGCCGCGTCGCTTTCGGCCATGCCGGGATAGATGTCCGGCACATGGTGGCAGGTCGGTGAGGCGAAGAAGCGCACGCCGTTGACGACAGCGCCGCCCTTTTCGTCGGCGGCGCCGAAATAGAGCCGGCGCAGCCTAGCGAAGGAAATAGCACCGACGCACATGGCGCAGGGCTCCAGCGTCACGTAGAGATCGTAACCGGTGAGCCGCTCGCTGGACAGCTTGCTGCAGGCTTCGCGGATCACCAGCATTTCGGCATGGGCCGTGGGATCGGCGAGCTCGCGGGTGCGGTTGCCGGCACTGGCAACGACCGTATCACCGCTGGCGATGACCGCGCCGACCGGCACTTCGCCACGCAAGGCGGCGGTTTCGGCCTCTTTCAACGCCAGCGCCATAAAGTCCGGCCGCTTCAAGCGGTTTCCATTCCTATTATCTCCTCGCTACTCAAGCGTGATCCTGTTATTTACCCGCCCAAACGAGCAAAGGCCACATGGACGACAAAAACAAGAAATTCCCGGGCCAAAAAGGCCCGCGCAAGAGCGGCCCGAAACCGTCGGGCCCGCGTGGTCGTGATGCCGCTGCTGGCAAAGGCGGTAAGCCGTCTTTCGGCGCGAAAAAACCCTATGCGCCACGCGGCGAACGCCCGATGGCGGCTGACGGCGAGCGGCCGAAGCGCGATTTCAAAAGCGGCGATAGGCCGTTCAGCAAGGGACCTGAAGGCAAGCCCTATGAAAAGCGCGAGGGGCCGCGCAAACCCTATGCGCCACGCGGCGACCGACCGATTGCGGCTGACGGCGAGCGGCCGAAGCGTGATTTCAAAAGCGGCGACAGGCCGTTCAGCAAGGGACCTCGCCCTGAAGGCAAGCCCTACGAAAAGCGCGAAGGGCCGCGCAAGCCCTACGCGCCGCGCGGCGAGCGGCCGATGGCCGCCGACGGCGAGCAGCCGAGGCGCGACTTCAAAAGTGGCGACAGGCCGTTCAGCAAAGGGCCGCGTGCGGAAGGCAAGCCTTACGAGAAGCGCGAAGGGCCGCGCAAGCCCTACGCGCCGCGCGGCGACCGGCCGGCGGCTGCCGAAGGCGAGCGCGGCGAGAGGCGCTTCGACCGTCCCAAGTTCGACCGTCCCAAGGGAGACTTCAGTGATCGCCCCAAGCGCGACTTCGGCGATCGGCCCAAGCCCGATTTTGGAGGTGATCGACCCCAGGGAGCATCGGGCGGTGGCTTCAAGCCGCGCCCGCGTCCGGCCGAAGCGGCGGAAGAGGCTGGCGAGCGCATTGCCAAGCGGCTGGCCCGCGCCGGCCTTGCCTCGCGCCGCGACGCCGAGGAGCTGATCGCGGCCGGCCGCGTCAAGGTCAATGGAAGAGTGCTGTCCTCGCCGGCCTTCAATGTAATGCCCGGCGACATCATTCATCTCGACGGCATGGAGATCCCGCCGATCGAGCGCACCCGGCTGTTCCTGTTCCATAAGCCGGCTGGTGTGGTCACCACCAACCGTGATCCTGAGGGCCGCAAGACCGTCTTCGACGTGCTGCCGGCCGACCTGCCGCGGCTGATGACCATAGGCCGGCTCGACATCAACACCGAAGGCCTGCTGCTGCTCACCAACGATGGCGGCCTTTCGCGCGTGCTCGAACTGCCGGCCACCGGCTGGCTCAGGCGCTACCGCGTGCGCGTCCATGGCAAGGTCGAGGAAAGTGCGCTCGCCGGCTTGCGCGAAGGCATCGCCGTCGATGGCGTCTTCTACGGCGCCATCGAGGCGACGCTCGATCGCGAGCAAGGCACCAATGCCTGGCTGACGCTCGGCCTGCGCGAAGGCAAGAACCGCGAAGTCAGGAACATACTGGGCTCGCTTGGCCTCGACGTGACACGGCTGATCCGCATTTCCTACGGGCCGTTCCAGCTCGACGACCTGCCCGAGGGCCATGTGCTGGAGATCAAGGGCCGCGTGCTGCGCGACCAGCTCGGCGAACGCCTGGTCGAAGAATCCGGCGCCAATTTCGACGCCGAGATCACCAAGCCGTTTTCCAACAAGCCGGTGCGGCGTGAAGCGGTGCGGGACGCGGAACCGGAGCGGCCGAAATTCACCCGCGACGGCGAACGCCGTCCGATCGGCGAAGGCGGATTGATCAAGAACCGCAAACGCCGCGAAGGCAGCCGCGACGAGGCGCTGGGCAAGCTGTCGACAAGTCCCGGCAGAAGCTTTGGCCCGGAAAAGAGCTTTGGCGAGCGTGGCCCCAAGTCTGAACGTAGCGGGCCAGGCGGCTTTGGCGGCAAACCGGGCGGTGGGAAAAAGTCCGAGCGCGAGCAGCGCCCGATCGAGCCGCCGGGCCAGCGCAAGGCCAATGTCTGGATGGCGCCGGGCGCGCGGCCGATCGGCAAGGGCAGGGCGGATGCGGATGCCGCCAAGGCAGCCGAAGCCAAGGCGCGCAAGGCCTCGTTCAAGCCGTCTTACGGCAAGCCCGCCAGTGGAAAGCCGGGAGCGGGAAAACCCGGGGGCGCAAAGCCGTTCGGCAAGCCGCGCGGCGAGCGTCCAAATTCCGGCAAGAGTGATGGCGACCGGCCGCGCAGCGGCCCCGGAGGATCAAGGGGAAGCAATGCGGATCGTCGGCGGTGAGTTTCGCGGGCGTCCGCTGGCGACGCCCCGCTCAAGCGCCATCCGCCCGACCACCGACCGGACCCGCGAGGCTGTCTTCAATGTGCTGGCGCATCGCTTTCCCGATCGGCTGGACGGCGCGCGCGTGCTCGACCTGTTCGCTGGCACCGGTGCGCTCGGCCTCGAAGCGCTGTCACGCGGTGCTTCTTACGGCGTCTTCATTGAAGAATCGGCGGAAGGGCGTGGCCTGATCCGCACCAATGTCGAGGCCTTTGGCCTCACCGGGCGTACCAAGATATTCCGCCGCGACGCCGCCGCCCTGGGCGAGGCGGGCACGATGGCCGTGTTCGGCCTGGTGTTCGCCGATCCGCCCTATGGCAAGGGCCTGGGCGAGCTTGCCTTGCGCTCGGCCAAGGCCGGCGGCTGGCTCGCCCCCAAGGCGCTCTGCGTCATCGAGGAGGCGGCGGGGGCGCCATTCGAGGCAGGGCCGGGCTTTTCGGTTGTAGACGAGCGCAGCTATGGCGAGACCGTCATCCGCTTCATCGAAGCTGCCTGAAACTCGATCGCCTGAGTTCGGCCTCCTTTGCGCGCGAAAATGACGAACAAACCACTTTGCCTGTGACGCCGTCCCCGCCTATCGTCCCACCCCATGATAACCGGAGCCATTAATGACATCTCAGGCTGAATGGCTGCGCGGAACGGTCTTGGCGCTCGCTCTCGTGATGACCGGCCCGGTTCTGGCCGACACCAAGCCGGACGACGGCAAGGTAACGAACTTCCTGCTCGACAACGGCATGGAGGTCGTCGTCATCCCCGATCACCGTGCGCCGATCGTCACCCATATGGTGTGGTACAAGATCGGCAGCGCTGATGAGCCGCCGGGCAAGTCCGGCATCGCCCATTTCTTCGAGCATCTCATGTTCAAGGCAACGACCAATCATCCGGCCGGCGCGTTCGACCGTGCCGTCTCCTCCATTGGCGGTTCCAACAACGCCTTCACCTCCTATGACTACACCGCCTTTTACGAGACGGTGGTGCCGCAGGCGCTCGAGCAGATGATGGATTTCGAGGCCGATCGCATGCGCAACCTCATCCTCAACGACGATGTCATCGCCACCGAGCGCGACGTCATCCTCGAGGAACGCCGCTCGCGCATTGACAGCAATCCGCAGGCAGTGCTCGGCGAGGAGATCGATGCCACCCTCTGGCAGAACCAGCCCTATCGCATTCCGGTGATCGGCTGGATGCAGGAGATGGAGAAGCTGAACCGCACCGACGCCAAGGCATTTTACGACAAATATTACACGCCCAACAACGCCGTGCTGGTGGTGGCGGGCGATGTCGAGCCGGAAGTGGTCAAGGCGCTGGCCGAAAAGACCTATGGCAAGATCGCGCGCGGTCCAGATCTGCCGCCGCGCATCCGTCCGGTCGAACCCGAGCAGAACACCAGGCGCACCGTGACGCTCACCGACGCGCGTGTCAGCGTGCCGAACTTTTCGACGCAATGGGTGGTTCCCTCCTACCACACTGCAAAGCCGGGCGAAGCGGAAGCGCTGGACCTGCTGGCAGAGATCCTCGGCGGCGGCAGCCGCAGCCGGCTCCACCAGCAACTTGTCGTCAAGCAAGGCATCGCCGCCGAGGCCGGCGCCTTCTTTCAGGGCACCATGCTCGATGCCACCAACTTCACCGTCTATGGCGCGCCGCGCGGCGACGCCAAGCTGGCCGATGTCCAGGCGGCGGTCGAGGTCGAGGTCGCCCGCATCGCCAAGGACGGCGTCGCGTCAGACGAGCTGGAGAAGGCCAAGGATCGTTTCGTCCGCTCGATGATCTTCGCCCGCGACAAGCAGGATTCGATGGCCAACATCTACGGGGCGACGCTCGCCACCGGCGGCAGCGTCAGGGATGTCGAGGAATGGCCGACCCGCATCCGCAAGGTCACCGCCGACGAAGTCAAGGCGGTTGCCGCGCGCTATCTCAATCTCAACCATTCGACATTAGGCTATCTCTTGCCGCAGACACAGGCAGGGAATTGATTTGATGATGAACTTCATGCGCCGCCCGATCTTGCCTTCTCCCACAAGGGGAGAAGGGAAAACCGCGCGCGTCACCACCCCTCTGGTCACCCTGCTCCTCTCCCTGTTCTTCCTGATCCTGCCGTCACTCACAGCTCGCGCGGCGATGAGCATCCAGGAGGTGACGTCCCCAAAGGGCATCACCGCCTGGCTGGTGGAAGACTATTCCGTGCCGCTCGTCGCCATCCGCTTCGTCTTCGACGGCGGCACGACGCAGGATCCGGCTGGGACGGAGGGGCTCGCCAATCTGATGAGCGGGCTGTTCGACGAGGGCGCCGGCGATCTCGACAGCGAGGCTTTTCAGATCAAGCTGGACGACGTCGGCGCCGAGATGAGCTTCGAAGCGGCGCGCGACGGCACCTACGGCTCGATGCGCATGCTGGCCGAGCAGCGGGACGCGGCGTTCGAGCTGTTGCGGCTGGCGGTCACGAAGCCGCGCTTCGACCAGGCGCCAATCGACCGCATCCGCGCCCAGGTGCTGTCAGGCATCATCGCCAACGAGCTTGACCCCGACACGGTCGCCCAGCGCAAATGGCTGGAAGCACTGTACGGCACCCATCCCTATGCGCGACCCGACCAGGGCACCAAGCAAAGCATCGCCACGATCGCACCGGCCGATCTCATCGCCTTTCACAAGGCGAACTTCGCCCGCGACGGGCTGCATGTGGCGGTCGTCGGCGCCATCGATGCCGAAACGTTGAAGAACAAGCTCGACATGGTCTTCGGCGACCTGCCGGCACACCAGGCCCTCGGCGCGGTCGCCGATATCGAGCCGAAACTCAACCAGCAGCTCGAGGTCAATTACGACCAGCCGCAGACCTCGTTGCAGCTGGCCTATCCCGGCGTCAAACGCAGTGCGCCGGACTTCTTCGCCGCGGCGCTGATGAATGAGATCCTCGGCGGCAGCGCCTTCACCTCGCGGCTGTTCGACGAGGTGCGCGAAAAGCGCGGCCTCACCTATGGCGTCAGTTCCGACCTGGTCGACCACCAGCATGCCAACGCGTTGACCATCACCACGGCGACCCGCTCGGACCGGGCAACGGAGACGCTGGCCGTCGTGCGCGAAGTGGTGAGGCGCATGGCCGAGGAGGGGCCGACCGAAGCGGAACTGGCGGCGACCAAGCAATACATGATCGGCGCCTATGCCATCAACAATCTGAACTCCTCCGGCGCCATCGCCGCAACGCTGCTCGAACTGCAGCTCGACAAGCTCGGCATCGACTACATGCAGCGCCGCGCCGCCCTCATCGACGGGGTGACGCTGGATCAGGTCAAGGCGGCGGCGAAAAAGCTGCTGTCCGCCGAGCCGGCCATCATGGTCGTCGGGCCGAAACCCGGCGAGGCCAAAAAGGAATGAGCCCGAGCTTCGGCATCGCCTTTGGCGGCGGCGGCGCGCGCGGGCTGGCGCATATCCATGTCATCGAGACGCTCGACGAGCTGGGCATACGACCGGTCGCCATATCAGGCTCGTCGATCGGCGCCATCATGGGCGTCTGCATGGCATCGGGCATGACAGGCAAGGACATGCACGCCTATACGCGCTCGATCCTCAGCCGCCGCGCCGAGGTGGCGACGCGTATGTGGCGGGCACGGCCCGGCACCTTCGCCGAGGTGTTGCAAGGCGGACTGCGGGTCAGCCAGTTCAATGTCGAACGCATCCTCAAGGCATTCCTGCCCGACGCCATTCCCGAAACCTTCGCCGAACTGTCCATACCGCTGAAGGTGACGGCGACGGATTTCTTCGGCCATAGCCTGGCCGTGCTCGACGAGGGCGACCTGCACTCGGCGCTGGCCGCTTCGGCGGCTATTCCTGCGGTGTTCCGCCCGGTGATGCGCGACGGCACGCTGCTGATCGACGGCGGCATCTACAACCCGGTGCCGTTTGACCTGATCGAGCTCGACGCCGACATCATCATCGCCGTCGACGTCGTCGGCGCGCCGACCGAAGGCGGGCGCAAATACCCGACCTCCGTCGACCTGATGTTCGGCGCAACTCAATTGATGATGCAGTCGATTATCGCCAGCAAGCTGATGCAGAGCCGGCCCGACATTCTGGTCCGCCCGGCAGTATCGAAATACCGCGTGCTCGATTTCATGAAGATCGACGCCTTGATGACCGAAACAGTAGCGATCAAGGACGAACTGAAGCGGGAAATCGAGAAGGCGGTGGAGGCGCGGGCCAAAGCCGACACGGGCAAGCGCACCAAGCAGGTGGAGGCGGGGGCGGCGCGGAAAGTCTGACGCTTGCTGGCCTCAATGGAACGAGCGCAAGCCGACAAACTCTCCGCGGCATGACTATTCCGCCGCGGAGTGAGCCGTTTGCGGGTCGATCGAACGGTTGAGGATCAGCGCCGCGGCATCGCTTTCGCACGCCGCTGTCTGTGGCTGTTGCCGCACATCAGGGCAGGCCGCCGCCAGTCCCTCCATCGTCAGCACGTCGGGTATTCGCGTGCGGCTGACGCAAAGCGCGCCGTCGGCACCCCACGCCGCCTCGAACGACATATCAGGCGCGGCCTCGTCCTGTTGAATGCCCTTGCGATCATAGATGACGATCGGCGTCCCGTTGCGGGTATGGCCGACGCCATCGCCGCAATAATCGGCGCGGATCATGCGGGTGCATGCCTGATGATGATCCCACAGCGACGTGCCGTCCGGCGATTTTTCCCAGGGGCGATATCCAAAGCGCACGCATTTCGCCTGGGCGCCGCCGGTGCAGGTAATGCTGAACGCCGTGTCGGACGGCAGATGGCGACCGTCCTGCGTCCAGGTGCCGGCAAGCGGAAAACCCATGCGCCGGCCTTCGATGTCCGGTTCGCAGATGTTGCGCCATGCGCCGCTTGCCGGGTCGAGCGTCGACATGGCGTAGAGCATGACCCCGCCATCCGGATTCCTCGGATCGATCTCGACCGCGTCGATGCGCAGCGGCATCCGGTCCTGTCCGTCACCAATCGTCAGAACGGCGCCGACGAGGTACTCCTGAGTGACAATGCGACCATCTTGCATCGTCACCTCGAACCTTGTGCCGACAACGGAGATCGAACCGATCGCTTGTTCGGTCCCGGCCTGGGCAAGAGGCACCGCGGCCGTGCTGGAAATGGCTACGCCGACCGCGACGAATGCGTGGCGGCCAATCTGGGCGAAGCGATTTCTGTGGGCTGACATTGTTGGCTCCTGACGGCATATCATTCGAATGAAGCGCGGCCAATGAGAACGGAGGGCACAACGCCATCCGTTCCATTGATCACGGACGCCGGATATCAACGCCTCGGCGAAGGGGATGGCCGGTCATGGTCGGTCCCGGCGCCGCTGCCGGTGCCGTGCTGGCCAGACGGAAGGCCGTTGCTTTTCTTACCAGCAGCCGATGACCGGACATTGTCCTTCTGGACAGCCGGCAAGCCGCGGATGTTCGGGTCGATCACCGAGCCGCTGCCGTGCTGGACAGCCGGCAGACCGCGGATGTTCGGGTCGACGATGGAGCGGACATTCGGGTCGATGATGGACTTGCCGGCCGGAGCGAGACTCTTCGCCAGAACGATGCGGTCAGCATGCACACCGTTGAGCGCAAGGACGCCGAGGCCGTTGCTGGTCAACGAATTGCTGGTCAGCGAGTTGCTGGTCAGTGAGTTGTTCTGCAGGCCGTTCAGCGATTTGCCGTTCGCGCCGATCGGACCCGCCGCGATAGCCGGTGCGACGAGACAGGCCATTGCCGAGGCAGCAGCCAGGTAAGTCTTGAAGCGATTCATCTTGATTTCCTTTTTCGTTTATCAGCGGAGCCGTCCCGTCGGGTTCGCTCCATGGCGCGGTTTTCGCTCCCGACTGTTTCGGACGAATGCCGAAATCCGTCCGAATTGTTTCATTTGTTGCGATCCCTCGGGCGCTGCGCCTGATGCGCACGGCGCGACGACACAAAGGAAACCTTCAGCCGGCAAATCGGCAAATCCGCGCAACACCCCTGCGCCATTGGTGACGCCAGAACGAGGAGATTTCTGGCGATGCAAGCTTTGCGAAAAACCAATGGCCAACCGACCGGCGAGGCGGCCCGGACTGCACGTCTGGCGGTGCTGGCGGGCACCCCGGGCTTGCTGCTGACCGCATATGCAGCGGCGACATCCACGTCGCTGACCATCCGTGCCGATCTCGCCCTGACGCTGATGGACATGCTGGTGCTGGTCTCAGTCATGGTTGTGGCTGGCGGCAGCAAGAAACTGGGCATGAACAAGCGGCGAGCAGCCCTGGCCGAGACGCTAGTCAATGGGCTGGCCGCCGCAGGCATGTGCTTTTCCATGGCAGTCGTCGCCGGCATCGCCATCCAGCGGATCACCGTCGGCGGCGTCGAACCCCACGGTCCCGGCATTGTTCTCGCCATGAGCCTGAACGGGGCCTACGCGGCGATCAATTTCTGGATCCTGCGCCGGTGGAAGGCCCGCAACAATGCTGCCGCTTCCGCGCTGGCCCGCGCGCAAATCTGCCTGTTCTCGGACAAGCTTTCGTCGAACCTGCTTATCGCCGCATCGCTCGCAACAGCCTTGATTTGGGAAGGCACGATCATCGCCCGCTTCGTCGATCCGGTTGCCGGTCTGCTGATCGCAACGATGACCGCGCGCTGGACCGTGCCGGTCGTGCGGGACACCGTGCGAAGCCTGCGACGGGAATTTCGCAAGCGTGCAGGTCTGTCGCATAAGGCGCGATGACCGGTAGCCCGCTGGATCGCAAGCCCCTTCTTTCTTGGCAACGCCCTTTTTCTAGCGGCGCCGGCCTTCGTCGTGAGCAGGCTCATAGACATAGCCTTCGCCGCGAACCGTCACCAGGACCACCGGCGCGTCGGGTTCGGTCTCGAACTTCTTGCGCAGCCGCGTGATGCGGATGTCGATGCTTCGGTCGCCCGGCTCGAGGTCGCGGTTGTGGGCCAGCCTGCACAGCTGGTCGCGCGACAATATCTGCCGGGGGTGGCGCGCGAACACGCATAGCAGGTCGAATTCCATGGACGTCAACTGCACGTCGGCGCCGTCCGGGTCGACCATCGTGCGGCCGGCCATATCGAGGACGCAGCCGCCAAAACGGATGCGGTTTTCCGGCGTCCGCTCTTCCTCGCCAAGGCGCCGGATGACACTCCTGACACGCGCCAGAAGTTCGCGCGGCTCGAACGGCTTGGCCATATAGTCGTCGGCCCCGGCGGCAAGACCTTCGAGCCGATGCGGCAGGTCACCGACGGCGGTCAGCATCAGGATGCCGGCGCGGCTGCGTTTGGCGATTTCGCGGGCGAGGTCATAGCCGCTTTCACCGACGAGATTGACGTCGAGAATGACCAGGTCGGGGCCAAAGCGGTCGAGTTCGGTCAGCATTCCCGTTCCATCCGGAACGGAACGGACATCGAAGCCGTGCGCGAGCAGGTAATCCGACAGCATCTCGCGCAAGGGCGCTTCGTCGTCGACGATGAGCAATTTCTGTTTTGTCACGCTTTAGCCTCTTCCATTGCGCTGGTCTCCATCGCCCTCAGGCGCTCCATCACCAGCCTGCGAAAGGTTTGCGGATCGAGCGGTTTCTCGATCACCGGCGCGCCCGTTTCGCCGATGAAGCGGTCGATCTCGGGCGCCAGCGTGTCGCCGGTCACGAACAGCAGCCGACGGGTGAGTCCGGGGCGCAGTTGCTCCAGCGCGCGGTAAAGGCCGGGGCCGTCGAGGCCGGGCATGCGTATGTCGCTGATCAACAGGTCGATCCCATCCTCACGCACAGCCTTGAGGGCGGCATTCGCGTCGTCGGCGATGGTGACATCGTGGCCGTCGCGGCGGAGCATTTCTGCGATCATCGAGGCAATGTCGGCATCGTCATCGACCACCAGAATTCGTGCGGCCGATGGGGCAGGCGGCATCTTGCCTGCAGCTTCGGGCGGAGCAACGATTTCGGCTCTGCCGCTCGGAAGCCGAACCGTGAAGCGTGCGCCGCCGCCCTGCGTCGAATCCAGCTCTATGCTGCCGTCGTGAGCCGTCACGATGCCCTGGCAGACGGACAGTCCGACCCCGGTGCCTTCACCGGCCATCTTGGTCGTGTAGAAAGGCTCAAAAGCACGCGCGCGCACCGTTTCCGGCATGCCTGGACCATTGTCGGCGACAACAATTTCAACGGCATCGTCTTCCCCTGACGTGACGATGGTCAGCCGCCGCGGGTGCGGGACCTGCAGCAGAGCTTGCTGCGCATTGACCACAAGGTTGGTGATCACCTGATGAAGCTGGTCCCTGTCGCCCCAGATGTTGGGAAGCGGTTCCGCCAGCTCGGTGCGGATCTCGACGCCGGCCGAGCGCAGGCTGTAGGCGGCGAGCTCGAGCGAAGCGGCGACGACTTCATTGATGTCGACAGCGCCTCTGGTCGGCGGCTTCTTGCGGGCCATCGCCAGAAAGGTGCGGACAATCCGCGAGCATCGCTCAGCCGCCGCGTGGATCTTGTCGGCGCGCCCCACAGTTACCTTGTCCGTCGAGAATTCCTTCAGCATCGAACTGTAGCCGATGACGACCGAAAGCGGGTTATTGAGCTCATGCGCCACGCCGGC
Organism: Mesorhizobium sp. M0938; assembly: GCF_040319125.1. NCBI lineage: Bacteria > Pseudomonadati > Pseudomonadota > Alphaproteobacteria > Hyphomicrobiales > Phyllobacteriaceae > Mesorhizobium > Mesorhizobium sp. M0938. The sequence continues at coordinate 142,307 of NZ_JAMYNS010000007.1, forward strand.
CAGCAGCGAACCGAGGGCGGAGAGTTTTTCCGACTGGTACAGCGTCTCGCGCTGGCGGGCGATCTCCGCCTCGGCTTCGCGCTGGCGGGTTATATCGGTGACGGCGGCAAGCATGGCCGAACGGCCGGCCTGCGTGATCAGCCGCGCCGAAACCAGCGTATCCATTCTCGAGCCTTGCATATTGGTCATGCCGGCTTCGAATGCATCGACGATGCCATCTCTCAGCAAAAGCCGCATGAGATCGTCTCGCTGCGAGAGATCTTCCCAGGTCGCCGTCGCTTCGGCTCCGGTCTGGCCAACCTCGATGCCGAGCGTCTTGCGCGCCGGTTCGTTGACGAACAGGATTTCGGGGCCTTCTATTGCCGAGATGGTGATCGGCAGCGGCACGCCTTCAGCTATGGCGCGAAACTGCGCCTCTCTTTCGGCCAACAGTTTCTCGGCTTCAATTCTGGCTTGCTCGGCCAGGACGCGGTCGGAGATATCGCGGCCGACGGACTGCACTTCGACAAGGCGCCCGTCGCTGTCGAAAATGCCATGATCGTTCCAGGCGAGCCATCGGCGCGCGCCATCCGGCATCGCATTGACAAGTTCTATGCTGGCATCCGGCGCTTGCGGAGTCAGGCGGGCAAGGTGGTCCAGGAACCGGCGCCGTTCGTCGGGCGGCAGCACATCGAGTTCGCACCAGGACGGGTCGAGAAGCTGTTCGCGCGTCATCCGGCACGCCCGGCAATAGGCGTCGTTGACAAAGCTCAAATGGCCCTCCGGCGACATCCGGACGACGAACTCGGTCTGCAGCTCGACCACGCTGCGATAGCGCTGCTCACTGGCCTCCAGTGCCTGACGGGCGAGCTTCTGCTCGGCAACATCGCGACCGATGGACTGTATTTCGATGAGCTTGCCGCTGTTGTCGAAGATACCGCGATCGGTCCAATGGATATGGACCTCGCGGCCATCGCTCAGAGCGCCGGCCTCTTCCACTTCGCAGACAGGCCGTTCGGGGGTGACGCGACCGATGATCTCGTCGAAGCTACCGAAATCGGCGGAAAACGAGTTGAAATAGTGCCAGTCCGGGCTCAGCAACTCTTCGCGCGTCTTGCCGACAAGACGGCAGTAGGCGTCGTTGGCAAAGCTCATGCGCCCATCCGGCGCGACCCGGATGATATATTCCGTCTGTGCCTCGACAACGTTGCGATAGCGCTGCTCGCTGTCGGCCAGTTCGCGCAGCGCCCTGCGGTTTTCGGCGAAGATGCTCGAAGCCATGTCGATCCAGGGCCGCCAAAGCGCCGAGGTTTTGATTGCGGTGCCTGGTTTGTCGGTGGTTTCGCCGGCGGCGCCGGAGCGCACATGGTCGACAAGCGAGATCGCCGGACCGACGATCTCTCTCAGAAGCATTCTGTGCAAAGCGAACACCGAGATAAGCAACCCGAGCAAAATGAACGCATAGGGTAGAAGCGACTGTTGCAGGGCGTAGGACTGGTAGAGGCCGATGCCGGCGACAAGCACGAGGAGCGGCAAAACGCAGGCCGCCATCAACGATGCGTAATGGCTGGACAGCTTGGAGGAGGTCGGCACGGCGAGGTCTCCACAGACGGATGCGCCGTCACGACGGTTGCTGTTCCCGTGCGGGCCAGTGGACTGAACGGCCCGCGGCCTGTCAAGCCGGCCTGCCGGCCACCCGCCCGACGTCTTTCGACACTAGCCGCGGGATGTTTCACGATGATGCCGTGAGCCGGGTTTCCCGGCTTGGATTGTTTCAATTGTGTCGAGCCCGCCCGGAAGCGGCAGCAGACGGGCCGATTGACCCGGGGTTGATGCGCCCTGTAGGTTTGCGGCGTCGCTCGCCGCGGGGGAAACGCATGGCCGACATTATTGTCGTGGACGACGAGACCGACGTGGTATTCATGATCGCCGACTATTTGCAGGCGAAAGGCTATCGCATACGCACGGCGTCCGGCGGCGCCGAACTGCGCGAGGCGATCGCGGCGGCGAAAGCCGATCTTGTCGTTCTCGACCTCAACATGCCGGGCGAGAACGGTTTTAGCCTGGCCCGCTGGCTGCGCGAGCATCACGACACCGGCATTCTGATGCTGACGGGCGCCGATTCGGTATTCGACAAGGTGGCGGGCCTCGAGGTCGGCGCCGACGACTATCTGGCAAAGCCCTTCGCGCCGATCGAGCTGGAAGCGCGCATCGCCGCGGTGTTGCGCAGGCGCAGGCCGAAAGGGCCGAACGATGCCGACGCTTTGCCGGCCGGGCATTTCGCCTTCGGAACCTATGCGTTCGACGCCCGCGCGAGGAACCTCATCGATGCTGACGGCGTGGCCATTGCGCTGACGCCGATGGAGCTCGATCTGGTGGCGGCCTTCGCCACCCGGGCCGGCCAGGTCATCGGCCGCGACGAATTGCTCGATCTGGCGCCGCCCAGGGGCGACGAGCCCTTCGACCGCAGCATCGACAGCCGCATTACCAGGCTGCGCCGCCGGCTCGAAAAGGACCCGGCCAAGCCGGACCTGATCAAGACGATCCGCGGTGTTGGATACCTGTATCCAAAGCGGTGAACGGTTCAGGGAACGGGCTGCCCCGCGGGCGGAACGATCTGCATGACAAGGCGCATCAGATCGGCCTGGCGGGAGACGCCGGTCTTCTGGAAGATATTGTCGAGATGCGTCTTCGTTGTCGTGCTGGCAATGTGAAGGCTGGCGGCGGTCTCGGCCAGCGTGTGCCCGGCGAGAAGGCTGGCGAGCACGCGGGTCTCGGCCAGCGTGAGCCCAAAGGCTGTCGCCAGCATGTCGGCGGCGTCGCGCTCGTCCAGTGCATTGCCGATGAACACCGCGGCTGCCGCCGCGGGTTCCATGCCGGCGCGCAGATCGCCGCCGGGCATCGGCAGCACGCGGGCGAAGACGGGCGGCAGGCCGGGTTCGGTGAGGAGGACGGCAAGCCCTGTCTTGCCGATGCTTGCCGCATCCTGAACCGCAAGCATGATGGCGCTGTGAAGCTCCTTGGAAGCCGACGGGATCTGCGCTTGCAGAATGCCGTGAACTTCCTGGATCGGGGCGCCGCTCCGCAGCATGCGCTTGGCCGAATGGTTGGCGTGCAGGAGGGCGCCACGCTCGTCGGTGAGGACCACGGCGCATGTGAGCGCATCGAGCGCCTCGGCCACCCGTGCGCGCTCGATCATGCCGATGTCGAGCATGTTGCTGATTATCAAAGAACGACGGACATGCGGCAGCAACAATCCGCCAAGCTTGATTTCGCGCTCGGTGATGATGCCTTGCCGCTCATGCCGGGTAACGGCGAAGCCGGCAAATCGGGTCGGGGTGTGGATCAGGAAGAACGACATGATGTCGACCACACCTTGCGGCTTCAGGCACTCCTGAAAATATCGGGAGGTCTCCAGATAGGTTTGAGGGACATGGCGTGAGACCACATGCGGCATATCGAGGGAAGGCCACGTCGAGAGATCCTCGCGCAGCCGGGCGTGAATCTCGGGGATGTGTTTCGCCTGCTGCTCCTGCCAGTATGGCTCTATCCCAACAGTCCTGGAGATCAGCAGCCGGTCGTTGGTAAGGTCGTCAAGGTGCAGGACCGCAGTCTGCGCGTTGAGCGCATCCCTGATCCCGGCAAGCGCGTCCTCCCATCGCTCCGGGTCGAGTGCGCAATCGTAAATCGAGCCGATCAGCTTCGACAGCTCATGGTTCGACAATGCCTTGGCCATCGACGGCCCCCCGCATGTCGACAGCGCTCCGACGCGGAAAGCCGCGCGCTCTCACAGGTGCTCTCGCCTCTCCAAACTTTAGCGATCGCTTAAATTCGGATTATCTCCCCCAAACAGGGGATGCGCAAGCAACCGGGCGGTGAAATACTCGCGCCAAGAAGAAAAGGTCACACTTGACTTTGACGACCAGTGGGGTTCAGCGCCGTTCCCGGCTCGTGGGCCGTCGCCACTGCGAAGCAGCCGGGGGGACTAATCAAGAATTCTTCCTGTGTGCGCCGATTGTCTCGGCGCGCCACCGTCTATTGCTGAAACCTTGAGCCGGGGTTCGACCCGGCCAATTCGGGATGGAGCAGCATTATGTATAGGTACATTGCTTTTGCAGTATTTTGCATGGCGGCGATACCAGCGCATGGCGGCGAGCTTGGGGCCATGAAGGCCGAAAGCATCGATCTCGCCGGCTTCCTTGGTGTCGTCTATTACACGCCGCAGGAGGACGGCTATCGGGTGGTCACCACAATCGCGCAGGGCGAGGCGGGCCTGCCCGTGCGTTTCGTGGCGACACTGACCGAGAACCAGACGGTCGCACTCTCCGTGCCGGGCAAGCTGGGAGAGTCGGACCAGATCCTCGAGATTTCGCGTGTCGGCGGCAAGCTTGTTGTCAGCCCGCATCCGATAGACGGGATCGTGGTTGCTACTCCAAAGTCCGCCGTCGATTGATGACCCCCGCCGAGTGATCCAAAGTCGCGTGATCCCAAGGTCGAGTGACCCAAGATCGAATGTTTCAGCTGCACGCGCGTTGCGGCGGTGCTGGATGAGGCTGCAACGTGGGCGACAGACGATGTCCCTATGGCTTGTCCTCCCGTCTGTCGTCGTCTTCACCGTCGGCGCCGGCTTCTCTTCGCAAGCTGACCTGACCACGGGCAAATTGGCCACGGGCAAGTTCTACGAAATTGTCGGCGGCAAGGTCGATGCGCGAACCTATAACGGCTTCCGTCGCTACCATGGCAGCTGCAATCACTGCCATGGCCCCGACGGCATGGGCTCGACCTTCGCCTCGGCGCTTGTCGACCGGCTGCCCAGTATCGGAGTCTTCCGCAGCAACGTTCGCGACGGCGTGCGCACCGGTCCTTCGGTCATGAAGGGCTTCGCCGACGACCCGAACGTCGCCCCTTATATCGACGACATCTACGCCTACCTGCAGGCCCGTGCCGACGGCGCGCTTGGCCGAGGACGGCCGCAGAGGCTTGAACGGTGAGGGGTACTTACCCGTAGGCGATAGCCCTGCTTGTGGGGGAGATTGGCTGTCATCGGCGCCTCACGCCTTCCCCATCCCAGCCCCATACTCAAACGCCACTGCTGAAGGGCGTGGCCGATATCAACTCGAGCGGCACTTGCTCGCCGGGCGGGAACAGCGTCTTGCCCTGGCCGACGGCACCGGGATAGCTAAGCAGCCTGATGCGGTCGACCAGGCCGTGGCGCAGCAACTCCTGCGCGATGCTCAGGCTGCCATGCACATAGATGTTGCCGCCGCTGCCTTGTTTCAGTTCCCTGACCGCATCCGGCAAGGCGCCCTTCAGCAGCTCTGCCGGTTTCCAGTCGAGCGCCTTCAGGCTGGTCGAGGCGACATATTTCGGCAGCGCGTTGAACCGGTCGGCGAAGTCTCCGGTTTCCTCAGGCCAGGAGCCGGCGAAGATTTCGTAGGTCGTGCGCCCCAACAGCATGGCGCCGCTGTCGGCAAGCTCGTCCTCCTTGAACCTGTTCATCTCATCGTTCCAGGTCACACCGGGCAGCTTCTCGACCTCGGCAATGCCATCGACGCTGATGAATTCGGTGACGATGAGTTTTCTCATGGTGTTCTCCTTCTGTCAGAGGACGAACCGCGCGGGCCTTTTGCGACCGCTTGGTGAAAAAAGCGCGGCGCTTTGTTGGTCTCTGGTCGATGTCAGACACAAGCGTCGATTTCAGCCGACCTTGTGCCCGGCGCCAATTCCAACCGGCAGGAGAAGCGCGAAGCGGTGGTGGGCGGTCGGTGCTTGTTTGTCCGCGATGGCCGCTTTTGACCGGAAGGCGACGCCCACACGTCAGATTCTGAATGGCAGCTCTGCGTCCCACTCAGCCATTGCAACACAAGGGACGTTGGGAGACCGAAATGCGCAGTTGGCGTCCCAATAGAACCCGAAAATCACTCAGGCGAAGAGATCCGCGATGGCGCGATTGGCCCGATCATTTTCGCTAGGCTTTCCGTGTGGCCGCCCAACAGGTCGGTTCGCTGACGTGGCTTGGCCAGAAGCCAAAGGTGACCCGCCCGGCATCACCGCCGGAGACGCGATGCCCCATTTGGGCGGGAAGAAAAGCACGATGTCTTCGGCAGAGCCTCTGTATCGGGCTTTAATGCGGCTGCGGGCGCTCGTAAGCTCTGGAACCGCCTCTCGACAGTACTTGTCCAGCTCACAAAACAGGCCCTGGCAGTCGATGGCATGGAGCGGGCGGCCAAAAAGTCCGTCAAACGCCAAGCCCAGGCGATCAAACTCACGCTCCTGCTGTTCCACCATCCACAAGATGGTGTCAGCCGGCGAGTAGTCACCCATATCGGTGAAGGCCTTCTTCAAACCACGCAGTGCTCCCGGACCAGCCTGCGTGTAGTCATTTTCGCTAAAGTCGACCAAATCCGAATAATTGATGTCGATCGCGGTCTGGTAGGCCATAAACGGCCCCATCAGCGGGAAACCCTGCAAAAGCGCGACGATGTCCTCGATCGCCGGCGCTTGAAGGACCCGCTCTGCGCATGCGTGTTCTAGGAACATGTGCTTGAAAAGGGCAACATGGTTGCGGTGCTTCTCGTCAAAGCCGAACGCCTTGTTCGCACACAGAATGAAGGCGCCGGTGTAAAGCCCTCCATTGACTGCCTTCACATGATCTAGACCTTGTTCGAAGGTGCCTGATCGCAGGTGCTCAAGCCGAGGTGCGCCGCCGAGCCAAGCTGTCAGCGAGCGCCACGTCTCGATATTGCTGAAGGTTCTGAAAGCCACGATCTGGAAGACGCGATCCAGCGCGGTCGTCGTCGGATCATCGCCATAGGCGACGTCGCGGATCATGAATTGCGACACACGATCAGCGGCGCGAAAAACATTGCAGAACTTGAAGGTCCGCAGGATTGGATCCGAAGTCCACGGCCAGCTCTGTCCCGATAGCCTATTCTCGAATGCTGCCTGGCGGCGTGATGCGAAGGTCCAGTAAAGCTCATAAACGCTTGAGCGTTGCTGCGGTGTCGAACGGCGGACGAAGTTGTTCGGGGACTTGGTCATGACTGCCTCATGAAAACACCGGTGCCGTGGAGGTTAAAATAGCGGGGGTCGGCAGCGAGAGACTTGGCGGCAATCCTCTCACCGATCGTGTCGATATGTCGATCATGTCCCGTCCAATGGTCGAAGATGATCGCCCCTCCAACCTGCGTGCGCTCTGCTATGACACGGATAATTGCCTGGGCAGAGGAGAAATTGTCAGTATCCACGAAAGAAAGCACAAGGGCCTGGTCAGCAAGCTTTGAGACCGTTTTGACCACGTCGCCCTCGACCACTTCGACGTTCCGCTTGGCAAAGACAGCGCGAACCATATCGACATCTAGGAATACGCAGTCTGGATGTGCATACATGTCCAACGGACTGCGCTTGTCGGGGAATCCCTTGAAGGTATCGAAGCCAAAGACCTTCCAGTCTGCCCCGAGCTGCTCGATGAAGCGCGAGATCAGCATCGTGGTGCCGCCCTTAAACATGCCAAATTCGGCGACAACGCCCTCAAGCCCACGATTATGAGCATTCTTGAGGCATTGGTAGATGTGCACCAGGCAATGACGATAGCCGTTCGCAAAGGAAGGAATGAAGAGCTCCTTCCTAGCACTATCGAACAGCTCGTCTCGAAACTCGAAGTGGCCGAAGCCGCCGATGAGTATCTTGGTTTTTGGCGGCACGAGTAGGGCAACGGCCGCGAGTAGAGGCTCTTTGCCGGCGTCGTCGGCAATGACGACAATATCCGGGTGCTGGCCGGCAAGCTCCGAGAGGTCATGTATCCCGCCGGTGCCGCCGGCGGCGAAAATGCCTAGGAATTCTACACCGCCTGATCGCAAAGCGGCTGAGCTTGCGATGTCGAAAGCAATCGCTGTCCAGCCAACGATCGCGACTTTCACGCCTGGGTCTCGCGCGACAATCGTCTCAGCAAGCTTGGTCTTGAGCTTCTCGACGTCGGAAAGATTCATCAGTTTATGCCAGCGTGTAGAAATTGTGTGACCGCCAAACGATCGCGGGTCACAATCTGGCCGACAAGTTCGGCCGATGACTTCACCAGCGCCGAGGCCAGCTCAAGTTTTTCCGTCGGCCAAGCCTTGGCTTCGGCGCGGGTCCAGCAGTTCTCGAACGTGCTCAGGATCTCGTCGATGACGGCTTTTTGTGTTCGTTGGATCGGCGGAAAGTCCGTCTGGTCAATGAGCGCATCGAAATTAGCCTCATGGTCGCTCAGCGGTGTCGGCGCAGTTCCTGGCAACAAAGTGCCAGGCGCCAGCTCCTCCGCCAGTTTGAGGCGGTACTTTTGGGTGTAAACGAGCAAGTCTATCGCGGTATCGAGGGCAGATTCTCCGCTCATCTCCAACCCAGTCGTGGAAAGCGTGTCGAGCCGATCAACCTTGCGGGCGATATTGGGAAGAACGCTCACCAGCTCGCCGCGCCGCTTCCAGGCGGCGCCATACGCCCGATCCTTCACCGCATGGAGCTTCTTGATCGCGTTTTTGAACGCGTCATCGTCGACACTTGCGAATTGGGCTTCGACGGCGGCAAAGAATTCGGCGATCGGAGGTTGAGCAGCCTCGCGCAGCAACTCAGGGAACTGTCGGCCAAAGAATTCGAACAACGCAGCGGCATAGTCGACTGCTGGCAATGCGGTTAGCTCCCGAGCAATGCGCTCGTAGTCCCAGACTGCCGCGGCCCACTTAAAATGAATCAAAGTCAGAGCACTATCGAGAAGCGGATCGCCGACCTCGCCATAGCTGCCGATAGAGCGGCTCGGATTGTTTCTGATCATCTCCTCGAGCTCAAACCATCGTGCCATTCTGGCAGGAAATTCTTCCCACGAGGTGCCGAACCTCGCCCGGTCGATGTTGTAGTCGTACGGGCTCAACCCATGAAAGGCTTCAACCGCCTTTAACGCTCGCTCGAAGTGGTTGTCATAAAGGTGTAGCGAGGCAGCTACGAATTGAGCCTCTCCCACATCGGCCTCGACCCAGTGGGCGAGCATTTCGTGCAAAACGCTCCACTCGAAAGCATTGATGCCCGAAAAGCCCCACCAGAGATCGTTGCTCCTCAGGGCAGTGTTGAGATGAAGTCGGTCGTCGCGGATGATCCAGCTCAACCAGTTGTTGCATGGAATATCCACGGACGCGACAAAGTCGCGCGCCGGGTCGAAAAGCATCATCACGCCCTGCCGGCTTGTTCGGTCGGCCAGAAGCAGCTTGCGGACCTCGTCAATTTGGTCAATTCCCGCCCACTTCCTCAGCCGCGGACCATAGGCGCCCCGCCACACCCGTTTGTCATCAGAGAAATCCGGCGCGCGAGGGAGGTAGCGTTCCAGCCAGGCGACGTCATCACGACCAGCCAGAACCCATAGGGTTTCGGCGAACTGGGCAACGACATCGTTGAGCCTATTCGGGACAAACAGGTATCGCTCAAGCGGGCGCTCAATCTGCGTCACCCGCCCGATCAGCTCCTTGGTTTGCTTTCCGCGAACTGAAATGTCCGCACCCAGCGCTAGCAAGTCCCTCGCGCTCGCCGCCGTGGCAAAACTGATGTTTCTATATATGGGCATTCTATTCTGGCGTATTACATTCTGACCAAAAGATTGCTAGAAACAAAAAACGAATCACATTTTCATGTATTCGGAGGCTAGATTGGAATTCAATAAAGTAAAGGCCTACGTTTTCCCTGTTCCGGGCCGGGAACAGAAAATTGCCGCGATCAAGAAAATGATCGTCGATGCCGGTGGCGAATTGATTTGTGATGACAAGCAAACGATCGCGGGCTTTGAGGCTTGTATTGACCAGTGTGATGTCGTTGTCGTTCTGATCTGCCCGGAAACGGACAGCGCGGATTACGAGGCCGCTACTGACTACGCGAAGAAGACCAACAAGCGCATCGTTGGGATCTGGCTAGACGAGACTGCCGGAGGCGGCGGCGTTGGTATTCCGGCTGCGCTCGACCGTGAGGGCGACGCGGTGGTCGAACCAACGATTGAAAGCGTGAAGAAGGCCGTCATCGAAAAGGAACGCATCTGGAAAGAGCCTGACGGCACCAAACGCGCGGTCCAGAAGACGCCCCGCCATAAAGGCTAAACGACCATGGTGCTGTTTTCGTACGTCGTGCGTTGGGATCACGGCTTTGCGCCCAATCCATTCTACGGGGTGTGCAGCTTGGCCACCTGCAAACCCGGCCTAAGAAAAAAGGCCAACGTGGGTGATTGGGTTCTTGGGACCGGACCATCGAAGCGCGGCCTTGCTGACCGAGCGGTCTTCCTAATGCGGGTCGATGAGATCACCAGCTTCGATGCGTACTGGCGTGATCCAAGATTTTTAGCCAAGCGCCCGGTGCTGAGCGGCAGCTTCAAAGTGCGCTTCGGGGACAATATCTACCATCGTGCAAATCCAGGTAGTCCCTGGATCCAGGCGGACTCGAGGCATAGCCAACATGGGGCCGTAGCCAACCAAAAGAACCTGAATCGTGATACCGGCACGACCGACAAAGTCCTGCTGTCGATGAACTTCAAGTACTGGGGTGATCAGGCACCTCAGCTCCCCCAGCAATTCGCTCACTTTGCTATCGGCCGCCCGGGATACGAGTATGATTTTCCGGCGGCTAAGGTCGCGGCCTTTCTTCAGTGGGCTGATGGGCTCGGGCAAACCGGACGCCTTGGGGACCCCATCGAATGGAAGTGGGCCCGATGGTGGCGCTAACCTAAACGAAAAGCCCAGAGTCTTGTGGACGCCATCTCAATGTCGTCGAACACGTTCTAGCTTCCCTGTTCGCGTTCGGTAAGTCCTACGCTGGATCCGCTCGCGCTTGAGGAGGTTCTCTGCCCCGCATTTTCGTGGCAGTTCCCACGTCGGCCGGGCCGCAACTTTCGCTTCGAGGTCAGAAGCAGAATGACCGCTTTCGATAATTTCGACCTATTAGCTGTCAGTCCGCTTCCGGCCAAATCAAGACGTTTGGCACATTGGCGCCAAGCGTCCGCGCCTTGTTGACCTTGGACCAAGAGAGACGCGATCTTATAACACGCCGAGTCAACCTGCCGGTATCACCAGTGCAGCCGGATCGTGCGGTCCAGGAACATGGCCGGCGGGGACCACTGCCGCCGCGCCGAGTACGTGCTTCTCTTGGTCGTCGAAGAAAATGTGCGCACCGAGTGCCTTTAATATAGGTGCTTTCTCACGGCTTCCGACGAAGTGCGCCTCATCGGCAGGTGTCCCCCAAGCCCTCAGCGTGCGAATGACACGCTCGTGAGCAGGGGCGTTCCGAGCCGTGACTAGTGCGATGCGGACCTTGCTTACGTTACCCTCATCCAGGAAAACTCGCCGCAACGCGGACAGCTTATGAAGAAAATTTCCAAACGGGCCACGCGCCATTGGATTGCTCGCGTTCGCGGTCTCATGAGCGAGGAAGGCGTCCAATCCATCCTCTTTGTAGATCGCGTCGGACTCGGGACCAAACACGACAGCGTCGCCGTCGAACGCGACCCGGACCTCGCCCGAGGGCGTTTCGGCACGGTCCTTAGGGGCCAAGCCGAGCCGGGCGGCAGCCGCACCGCCAATTACCGCTCCTTTTACGTCCGCGTCCGCGTTCGAGAGAAATAGGTCGATGCCCCACGCCGGTACAAAGGGCGCAAGCGACCGCCCGCTAGTAAAACTACCCGTCTTAACGACAAGCCCGTGGTGGTCGATCGACTTGAAGGCCCGTAGCGAGAGGTCTGGCGAATTCTGCGACAAGAGGATCACCTCGACATAAGGCGCCGCGCCAGGATCGTTCAGCGCGAGTAACCGCTCGACCACCTCGAAGCCGGCGCCCCTGCCGAGGATGACGTCCTCCCGTTCGAGCTGCATAGCGGCATAAGCCTTGACGCCGTACTCCTCGAATATGCGATGCTCTTCCTCCAAGTCAAAAAGCGCGCGCGTAGAGATACCAATGCGGAGAGGGCTAGATCTAAGCGCAGCCGCTGGATCGCGATTTCCCTTGTCGTCCTCGGCCCTAAGCGCGGCATCCATGACTTCCATGAGCGCTAACTCCCGACCTGGGCCCGCCTTGGAGGAACCCCTTTTCACAACTGCGAATTTCAAAGCATTGGAGACGTGTGATTAACTTACCTAAGTCTACTACCACAACTGGGTTGCCATCATCCTATCAGTCAAGCGACTAATCGCCCGCTGCTTGACGGTTTTCAAACTCCGCGCTGGCCGCGAGCGTCTGTTCTTGGCGGATATTGTTGAAAAACTCGTCATTGCAGGCACTTGGGACGCGTGATTCAATCCTCTGAGTGATTTGGCAGGGGATCAGGCGATGATGGGCAAGCAGGCGGCTCCGGCGCAGCTCTTCTATGATTTCAGTCTCGATGAGCACGTGCCAGCCGACCATCTTCTACGCCGGATCGACAACCACCTGGACCTCGATGGCGTCCGCGCGCAGTTGAAGGCCTACTACAGCAGCACGGGTCGACCATCGATCGATCCGGAACTGATGATGCGCATGCTGATCATTGGCTACAGCATGGGCATCCGGTCGGAGCGGCGGCTGTGCGAGGAGGTTCATCTCAATCTCGCCTATCGTTTGTTTTGCCGGCTTGGACTGGCCGGCAAGGTGCCGGATCATTCCAGCTTCTCGAAGAACCGCCATGGACGTTTCAGGCAAAGCGATATCCTTCGGCATCTGTTCGAGACGGTGGTTGAGCGCTGCCTCGTACAGGGTCTTGTCGGTGCTGAAGGCTTTGCCGTCGATGCCAGCTTGATTGCCGCGGATGCCAACAAACAGCGCTCGGTGTCTGGCGCAGAATGGAGCGCGCAAGAGGCGAAGGAGAATGCAGGCCGTTCCGCTCAGGAATATCTGGCGGTGCTTGATGACGCTGCTTTTGGTGCGGCTTCGCCGGTAACGCCGAAGTTTATTTCCCCGTCAGACCCGGCAGCCCAATGGACGGGTGCCCATAAAGGCCATGCCTTCTTCGCCTACGCCACCAACTATCTGATCGACACCGACCATGGCGTCATTCTTGACGTGGAAGCCACCCGTGCCATTCGACAGGCTGAAGTTGGCGCTTCACGCACCATGATCGACAGAACAGAGAACCGCTTTGGCCTGAAGCCGGGCTATCTGGTCGCCGACAGTGCCTACGGCTCGGCTGACAATCTGGCTTGGCTTGTGAAGGAAAAGGAGATTGCTCCGCACATTCCTGTGTTCGACAAGTCCAACCGGACAGACGGGACTTTCTCGCGTGCCGACTTCAATTGGGATGGCGAGGGCGATCGCTACATCTGCCCGGCGGGTAAGGAACTGGTTCAGTTCCGCCGCACCTACGCGACGCCCCGATCGGGCATCACCAGTGAAGGCACCCGGCTCTATCGAGCCAGCAAGAAGGACTGCGACGCTTGCGAACTCAAACAGCTCTGCTGCCCGAATGCAGTTGCTCGCAAAATCCCTCGTGATCTCAATGAGGATGCCCGTGACGTCGCCAGAGCCATTGCCGGCACGCCCGATTACGAGCGTTCACGGCATCGTCGCAAGAAGGTCGAGATGCTCTTCGCTCACCTCAAGCGCATTCTGCGGATGGCCAGGTTGAGACTGCGCGGTCCATGTGGTGCACGCGACGAATTCCTGCTCGCAGCAACGGCACAAAACCTCAGAAGGCTGGCAAAGCTTAGGCCTTCACGCCTCCCAACCGCGGCCATGGCTGCATAATGGCCTGTGGCCTGGAGCCATCCCACGGCATCAGAACGAGAGACACCTTGCCAACTCTTCGAAAAACCGCGTGCACAGCGTCGCGGATGCTCAAACTCCGAGTTTTTCAACGATATCGGCGCAAGGCGGTCGTTGATGGGTAACCGCTGCTCGCGTCACCCACCCCACTATACCCGCTTGCATTCCCAGCATTCGCATCCTAATCTCCTCTGAGAAAACCTTTTCTCAGTCCTCCAAGCGTCGCCAGCCACCCAAATCGATACTCTACTGGCCTGCAAGAGAAAACCTTTTCCCAACTAAGGAATTCACCGCGCACCATGGCCTCCGACACCTCGCCAGCGCCCGCCAAGAACCCCGTCACCCTCCGTGAGGTGGCCGCACTTGCCGGCGTCAGCGTGGCGACGGCGTCAAAAGCCCTCAACGGGCAGGGGCGGATGACCGCCGAGACGCGCGAGCGCATTCGCGAGACGGCGCAGCGTCTTGGCTTTCGGCCGAACAGCTTGGCGCAGAGCCTGTTACGCCGGCGCTCCTTCACTGTCGGCCTGTTGACCAACGACACCTATGGGCGCTTTTCGCTGCCGGTCATGTCGGGCATTTCGGATGCGCTGGTCGACAAGGGCGTCTCGGTGTTTTTGTGCAATGTCGAGGACGACCAGCGGCTCGGCCAGCTCCACGTCGATGCCATGCTCGATAAGCGCGTCGACGGCATCATCGCCACCGGCAAGCGCATCGACCGCCATCTGCCGGTCGACCTGTCCAATCTCGGCGTTCCCGTGATTTACGCCTTCACCCAGCCCGATCCCGACGCCATCGCCTTTGTCTCTGACGACGCCGGCGGCGCGCGGCTGGCGGTCGAGCACTTTTGGCGGCTTGGGCGGCGGCGCATCGCCCATGTCACCGGGCCGGCGAGTTTTGCGGTGGTGCACGCGCGGGCACAGGCCTATCGTGACGTGCTGACCGAGAAAGGCTTGCCGGTCATGGAACCATTGCTCGGATCGTGGTCGGAAGCGTGGGGTCACGAGGCGGTGAAGAAGCTCTTCGACGGCAAGCTGTCGAAGAGTGGGGGCGAAAAGCCCGATGCCGTCTTTTGCGGCAACGACCAGATCGCGCGCGGCGTCATCGATGCGCTGCGCGAGCGCGGGCTTGGCGTGCCTGATGATGTCGGCGTCATCGGGTTCGACAATTGGCAGATCGTGGCCGAGGCAACCCGCCCGCCGCTGACCTCCGTCGACATGAACCTGGCGGCACTCGGGCGCGAGGCCGGCCTTACCTTGCTTTCGCTCGTCGGCGGCCAGCCCGCCGAGCCGGGCATCCGAAAACTGCCGTGCCGGCTGGTGGTGCGGCAGTCATGCGGCCGTCCGCCGGACGGCTGAGACCAATGCATGTCGCCCAAAAGTGCGCAGCGGTTTTGGGATAACGACATGCATCAAAGCGAAACGACGCTGCGCGGGGAGCGCGGCCGAGGAAGAACCATGAGGAGGAGAACATGAGGACTGTCATTACCGGGCTCGCCTTTGCCGCGAGCATCCTGAGCTTTCCGGCGGCCGCCGCCGAGACCGCCAACATCTGGGTTCGCGCCGACGGCTCGAACTTCATGCCGCGCATCGTCGATGCCTTCAACAAGGGGCATGAGAACCAGGTCAAGCTGGATATCATCCCCAATGCCGAGATCATCCCGAAATATGGCGCCGCCGCCGCCGGCGGCACAGCACCGGATGCGCTCTCGCTCGACCTGATCTACACGCCGTCCTTCGCTGCCGCCGGCCAGCTGGAAGACATCACCGACTGGGCGAAATCGCTGCCTTATTTCAACAGCCTGTCGCCGGCGCACGTCAAAACCGGCACCTACAAGGACCGCATCTACGGGCTGCCGTTCTCCGCCGATAGTTCGGTGCTGATCTGGAACAAGAAGCTGTTCAAGCAGGCAGGGCTCGACCCTGAAAAGGGCCCGACCAACTGGGCCGAGATCGAAGCCGACGCCGAGAAGGTCAACGCGCTCGGCGGCGACATCAAAGGCTTCTACTTCTCCGGCAATTGCGGCGGCTGCAACATCTTCACCTTCACGCCGCTGATCTGGGCCTCGGGCGGCGACATCCTCACCGAGGACGGCTCGAAGGCGACGCTCGACAGCCCGCAGCTGCGCGGCGCCATCGACCTCTACCGCTCGATGGTCAAGAAGGACCTGGTGCCTTCAGGTGCGCAGACCGACACCGGCTCCAACTTCTTTGCGGCGTTTGCCGGCGGCAATATCGGCATCTCGCCGTCCGGCGCCTTCGCCATCGGCGCGCTGAACACGCAATACCCAGATATCGACTACGGCGTCACCTTCCTGCCGGGAAAGGATGGCGGCTGGTCGTCCTTTGCCGGCGGCGACAATTTCGTCGTCACCAAGGGCACCACGAAAATCGCGGTGGTGAAGGAGTTCCTCGATTTCGCCTACTCGCTCGAAGGCCAGACCATCCTGGCGAAATACGGCAGCCTTCCGGTGCGCGGCGACATCGCCAATGAGGCGCTGAAGGATCTCGACCCGCGCTACAAGGTCGCCGCAGAGGCCATGGCCAAGGGCCGCACGCCCTATTCGGTGGTGTTCAACGACCTGATCAACTCCGCCAACGGTCCGTGGAACCAGATGGTCAACGAGGTTTTCTTCGGCGAGGACGTCGATGGCGCCATCGCCAATGCGCAGGAAACCATGCAGTCGATCATAGATTCGGCGCCGCAGCAGTAGGCGCCGGCTACCTCCCCCTCGAGGGGAGGTCGGACCGCAGGTCCGGGTGGGGTCGTTGCGGCAGTGCTCGACGTTCTTTTTCTGTCAGTGCTCGACGTTCTTTTGATGTCGGCACGCTTCGCAGAGGACCCCACCCCCGGCCTTCGGCCGGACCCTCCCCTCGAGGGGGAGGGGGACGCAGCGCTAATGGAAGAACGGCCATGACCTTAATCGCAGCGGCAATCACAGCACCGGCACCCCACCTCCCCCTTGAGGGGAGGTCGGACCGCAGGTCCGGGTGGGGTCGTTGCGGCAGTGCTCGACGTTCTTTTTCGTCGGCGCGCTGCACGCAGGACCCCACCCCCGGCCTTCGGCCGGACCCTCCCCTCAAGGGGGAGGGGAGCGCCCAGCCATGACCTCCATCGCAGCAACCTCCACCCCAGCCCGCCGCCGCAAACTGGTCGGCGCCGGCCGCCGGCAGTGGATCGGCCTGCTCTATGTCGCGCCGGCCGTGGCGCTCGTCGTCGTCTTCTTTATCATCCCGCTCGGCATGACGGCGTGGATGTCGCTGCACAACTGGCCGCTGATGGGCGCGCATTCCTTCATTGGCCTCGACAATTATTGGGCGATCCTGCGCGACAACAGGTTCTGGAACGCGCTCAAATTCACCGGCTATTACACGGTGATCGTCACCATCGCGATCTTCGCCGTCGCCTTTCCGCTGGCGCTGTTCATCGAAAAACCCAGGCAGATGACCGGCTTCTACCGGACATCCTTCTTCATGCCGGCCGTCATCGGTTTCGCCTCGGCCAGCCTGCTCTGGTCGTGGCTGCTCAATGTCGATTCCGGCCTGTTCAGCCCGGCCGCCTTCGAGCTCGGCCTGACCGAAAGGAAGGTCAATCTGCTGGCGACCTTCCAGCCGGCATTCTGGTCGATCATCGCCATGGTCGTCTGGAAGGTGGCGGGCTTCACCATGATCATCCTGATGACCGGTCTGCAGTCCATTCCGCCGGACCTGCAGGAGGCGGCTATGATCGACGGGGCAGGGCCGCTGGCGCGGTTTCGCGCCATCACCCTGCCGCTGATGCGCCGCACCCTGGCGCTGGCGCTGATCCTGTCGGTTGCCGGCTCGGTGCTCGCCTTCGACCAGTTCTACATCATCCTGCGCGGCGGGCCGCGCAACCAGACGCTGACCGCCGTCTACTGGATTTTCAACCAGTCGTTCGTGTCGTTCAAGCTCGGCTACGGCGCCGCATTGTCGATGGTCCTGCTGGTCATCCTGGTCGCACTCAGCCTCATCCAGCTGCGGCTGCTGCGCCAACCGGAGGGCGTTGACTGATGGCGCAGGCACGCAGCCGCAAAACCCGCATCGGCATGCAGATCGCCGAGCATGCGACGGGCATCATCGCCTCATTGCTGTTCCTCGCGCCGATCGTCTGGACCGTGCTTTCGGCGTTCAAGCCGGCGCAGGAATCGCGTCAACCGCCGCTGCCGCCCTGGCCGACGACGGGTTTTTCGGTCGAGAACTACGCCACGCTCAATACGTTCGGCGATGGGCTGTGGCTGCCGGCGCAAAACAGCATCTACGTCTCTGTCATGACGGTGGTGCTGTCGGTGATCGTCAGCGTGCTGGCCGGCTACGGGTTCTCGCGCTTCCGCTTTCCACTGAAGAACCTGCTCTTCGTCGTCATCCTGTCGACGATCATGATCCCGTTCCAGTCGATCCTGACGCCGATCTTCCTGGTGCTGACCAAGATCGGCCTGCACAACACGCTGACCGGGCTGGTCTGCGTCTATGTCACGCTGCAACTGCCGTTCTCGATCTTCATGATGCGCAACGCCTTCGACGCGGTGCCGCGCGAGATCGAGGAGGCCGCCCGCATGGACGGCGCCAACAATGTCACCATGCTGTTGAGGGTGATGCTGCCGCTGGTCTGGCCGGGCATCGTCACCATCGCGCTGTTCGCATTCCTCGGCGCCTGGAACGAGTTCCTGGCAGCGCTCGTGCTGATGACGGACCAGTCCAAATTCACGCTCCCGATCATGATGACGGCGCTTCAGTCCGGCCGTTTCGGCGCCATCGACTGGGGCGCGGTGCAGGCCGGCGTCACCGTGATGATGGTGCCGTGCCTGGTGCTCTTCCTCTTGCTGCAGCGCTTCTACATCCGCGGCCTCATGGCAGGGGCCGTGAAGTGATCCCTATTCGAACGGAGTAAATTGATGACCGCATCGCAATCCGCCAAACCGGCCGCCAATCCGGGCAAGCCGAAGCTCGCCTTCCGTCCGCTGCCGGTGCCACAGGTCGATATCAGAGGCTTCTGGGGCGACCGGGTCGATGCGGTCGCCACCAGGACCGCCGACATCCTCTACGACCGCTGCGTCGAGGCGCGCATGCTGGAGCAGATCGACCCGGACCGGCCGTCGCCCGGCGTCGTCATTCCGTTCCACTCACCCTCGCCGGACGAGGCCGCTGCCGCCGGCAACGAGTTCACCGGCTCGACGGTGACGACGCAGATGTTCTGGGACTCAGATTGGGGCAAGACCATCGAGACCGCGGCCTATTCGCTTTATCGCCGCCGCAATGACGCTCTGGAGAAGAAGATCGACGCCGTCATCGACATGTACGGCAAGCTGCAGCAGCCCGACGGTTATCTCTCCAGCTGGTACCAGCGCATCCAGCCCGGCAAGCGGTGGACCAATCTGCGCGATTGCCACGAGCTCTATTGCGCCGGCCATCTGATCGAAGGCGCGGTCTCCTACTACCAGGCCACCGGGAAACGCAAGCTGCTCGACATCATGTGCCGTTATGCCGACCATATCGCCGAGACGTTCGGTCCCGAGCCCGGCAAGAAAAAGGGCTATTGCGGCCATGAGGAGATCGAGCTGGCGCTGGTCAAGCTCGCGCGGGTCACCGGCGAGCAAAAGTATATGGACCTGGCAAAGTACTTCATCGACCAGCGCGGGCTTGAGCCGCATTATTTCGACGAGGAGGCGCGTGCCCGCGGTGAAGACCCGAAGGCCTATCATTTCAAGACCTACGAATACAGCCAGTCGCACAAGCCGGTGCGCGAACAGGACAAGGTCGTCGGCCATGCGGTCAGGGCGATGTATCTCTATTCCGGCATGGCCGATATCGCCACCGAATATGGCGACGACACGCTGCGGATGACGCTTGACCGGTTGTGGGACGATCTCATGACCAAGAACCTCTACATCACCGGCGGACTTGGACCGTCGTCGCACAATGAGGGCTTTACATCAGACTACGACCTGCCCAACGAAACCGCCTATGCCGAGACCTGCGCTTCGGTCGGACTGGTGTTCTGGGCCAGCCGCATGCTCGGCATGGGCCCCAATGCGCGTTACGCCGACATGATGGAGAGGGCGCTCTACAACGGCTCGATCTCGGGCCTGTCGCTCGACGGCTCGCTGTTCTTCTATGAGAATCCGCTCGAAAGCCGCGGCAAGCACAACCGCTGGAAATGGCATCGCTGCCCGTGCTGCCCGCCCAACATAGGCCGCATGGTCGCCTCGATCGGCAGCTATTTCTACAGCCTGTCGGATGACGCGTTGGCGATCCATCTCTATGGAAACGGAACGGCTCGTTTCGACATCGCAGGTCGGCCGGTGACCTTGACCCAGACCAGCAACTATCCATGGGATGGCGCGGTTTCGATCAGCGTCGAGCCCGAGGCGCCGACCGAATTCACCTTGCACCTGCGCCTGCCGGCCTGGTGCCGCAAGGCGGCGCTCAAGGTGAACGGGACCGAGGTCGATCTACATGAGGTCACCAGCGACGGCTATGCCGCGATCCGGCGCGAGTGGCGAAAGGGCGACCGGGTGGAACTCGACCTCGAAATGGCGGTCGACCGCCTCTACGCCAACCCTGAGGTGCGGCAGGATATCGGCCGCGTCGCGCTCGCCCGCGGCCCGCTGATCTATTGCGTTGAGGAGACCGACAATGCCGGCCAGCTGCACCGCATCGCTCTGCCACGGACGGCAAAGATCGAGGCGCGTGAGGAGCCGAACCTTCTGGGTGGCATCGTCACGCTTTCAGCCGTCGCCAGCAAAGAAGCCTCTGAAAACTGGGAAGACGGGCTCTATCGCACCGAACCACCGGCGGTGGAGGGGGCGAAAGTCACCGCCGTTCCCTATTTCGCCTGGGACAATCGCGATCCCGGCGAGATGCTCGTCTGGCTGAGGGACTCCTGATCCGGATCTTGTGCCGGCAAACGGCAGCGTCTTGAATTTGCCGCCACTGCGCTAATTTAGAAGGGAGAGTGGCGACAGCCGCTCGAATGGGTGGAGGCACAGTTGGATGTCGCGCGTTCGAACGCCGGCG
Organism: Mesorhizobium sp. M0938; assembly: GCF_040319125.1. Taxonomy (NCBI): domain Bacteria; kingdom Pseudomonadati; phylum Pseudomonadota; class Alphaproteobacteria; order Hyphomicrobiales; family Phyllobacteriaceae; genus Mesorhizobium; species Mesorhizobium sp. M0938. The sequence continues at coordinate 163,048 of NZ_JAMYNS010000007.1, forward strand.
GTCGCTCAATAGCGATGGCCGTGGCGGCGGTTCCGCTCCTGTTCGTCGTCAGCGGCTTAGCCATTCGCTATGCGGCATTTGCTTCAGTATCGGAGGAGCCAGGTTTCGCGGCTTATGCCCGCGCGCTCTGCCGGTGGGATTGCGCCTGGTACATTGACATCAGCGAACAAGGTTACGAACCTTTTCCCATTCCAAACCAAAGCAATGTCGGTCGCTGGGGCTTCTTTCCACTCTATCCGATGCTGGTGGCGGCGATCCGGGTTGTTTTCCCTTTTCAGACGATACTGGTCGCCACCATCACCTCCATCGTTTGCAGCTACGCCGCCTGTCTGGTGGCATGGCCGCTGCTGGAGAAGAACATGCGGGCCTATGTGCTGTATTGCGCCTTTCTGCTCAGCGGCCCGTTCTCCTTCCATTTCACGACGTTCCTGACCGAACCTCTTTTCGTGCTCCTGACCTCGTGCGTTTTTCTGGCGCTCAAGCGCTCCAGCTATCTCGCCGTGGGTGTCTCATCCGCGCTGCTGTCGGCGACGAGGCTCGTCGGGGTGCTCGTCGTATTTGCGACCGTCATTCAAACGTTCAGGGAACACCGCCAGCAGGGCGGATCGGCGCTGTCTTTTCCACGCTGGCTGCTTGGCCGACCGGATCTGCTGGTCGCTATCCTCATCTCGCCCGCCGGCTTGTTCGCCTACATCCTGTTTCTTTATCTTACGATCGGGGACGGCTTTGCGTTCTTGCATGTCCAGCGCGCATTTGGACGGGTAGCGGGCAATCCACTCGTCTTTTTATGGGACGGACTCTCCGCCGTTCCGAAGACGGGTTGGCTGCCCACCGCGCCGCAATGGAGCGCGCTTGCCGCAATCGCCGGACTGGCGCTGTCGGCCGTTCTGGCGGCTCGCAGGCAATATGGCGCTGCGCTGTTCTGCGCGCTCTGCATCATCCTGCCACTGATCACCAACCTGGCCTCGATGGTCAGGTACGTCATTGGGCTTGCGCCTCTGACAATGTTGCTGGCCGTCCTGCTATCGGCGTCGAGGCTGACTTACCTAGCGGCTTTGGTTCTCTTCCTGGGCGCCTGTTATTTCATGACTGTGGCGTGGATCGGAGGCTACCTTGCCCTGGTCTGACATTCCGGCCCCGTATCGGCGCGCCGCCGGGCTCAGCGGCTACGCGCTCGCGACGGTTCTGGCCGGGTCCGAAATCGTCATCCTTGCGCTTGCTCTCAATCCGAACGTCAACGCCGACTATCGCGCCTATTACATCGATCGGACGACGACTTGCCTCAACCGCGATGCGATCGGCGGCTACATACTTGGCCAGACGGTATCGTTCCGCAGCGACGGCGCCAAACAGGCAGCCAGCATGAAGGTCTGCGGCTGGTCGGGGCCGGCAGGCGACGGCACCCATTCGCTGGGCGAGACCTCGCGGCTTCGCGTGGGGATACCGCCGCTCGGTCACGGCTTGGCTGCCACGCTGCAAATGGCCCCCGTCATTCGTCCGCCGCAGATCACGCAGAGGGTTGTGATCTCGGTGAACGGCGTTCGGGCGCATGCGGTGACGCTGTCTGGCAAAGAAACACGAATGGTCTCGTTCGTCATCCCACCGGCGGCTCTCGGCGAGACCAAGGCACTCGAAATCGCCTTCGATTATCTCGACGGCATTCCGCAAACTCCGGCCGCCAGCAACATCTACAACCGCGCCATCAAGCTGGTGTCGTTCAGGCTGGATGCCGTTGAGACGGACTAGCTGGAGCCGTCGCCTTGCCGGCCGGGTCTTCCCTGCGCAAAAACCCATCGGTCGAGCATGAGCAGATTGACCGCCGGAATGAGCAAGCATGTAACCAGAATGCCAATGATGGGCGACAGGCCGAGTTTCATCGTTAATAGCGCCGGCACTGCGTAAGCCACGGCGAAGCCTGTCGCCGTCAGCAGGAGAAAACGCGCAGCTTCCGATCGATGCGAGCCGCTCGACATGAAGGTCACTGATTTGTGGGCGAGATACGAAAACACGGCGGCCGCGGCGTAAGCCGAAAGCGACGCCTGGACGGGCGTGACGCCGAACCGTTCCGATTTGACCAAAACGGTAGCCAAGACAGCGTAAAGGATCGTCGCAGCGACGCCGACCAACCCGAAGCGCGCCAGCAGCTTCAGCCCGGCGCCGGCTGTCGAGCGGCCCTCAGACATGGGCGCTGCACGCATACTGGGCTCCGAGTGGCAGTGGCGCGAGCAGGCGCTCGAGTTTTCTGGCGAAAGGCCTGGCCGAGGGCAGCAGCAGGAAATGCTCGGATCGGATATCCCGAAAACCCGTCTCCTGAAAGAGGGACCTTGCTTTGGTGGCGTTGAGCAGGACCGCGTCCTGGTCGAATGGACACCGGAACACCGCAAGACGCGTCAGCGGATTATAGGGATTGTGCTCGATGATGCAGGCGGCGCCGTCCGGCCGTACTACGCGCCGCATCTCCCGGAAGAAATCGAGCCAGGAGACTGGCGGAACGTGATGGACGACGCAACTGGCGAAAGCCAGATCAAACGCGCCGTCTTCATAGGGCAGGCTCGGCGTCGTGCAGGCCCTGTAGGTCACACCTGGATTGTCCCGGCCGGCGCGCAGGATCGATTCCTCCGAGACGTCGCAGCCATCCAGGTGCTCGAAGACGCCTTCGAGATAAGGGTGGAGCGACCCGACTCCGCAGCCGACATCCAGCGCCCGCACATCAGCACCGCCCTGCCGAAGCCTTCGCTCGACCACGAGGCGGCGCAGCAGGTCGGCCTTGGCGGCCAGAAAGAAGTCGTGCTTGAGTCCGGAAAACCGGACAGATCCTGCGACCACCTCGCCATAGTTTGATTTATAGCTGTCGAAGAGTTCGGCCATCAGCCGAGGCTCCGTTCCTGGGTTTTCGGATCGAACGACGGCTCTCACCAGGGGTGGCGATACGCATCGCCTTGTCGAAGCCGGTGGCCCGATCGATCACGTAAAGCGGACGGCGTTTCACCTCGGCGTGGATGCCGCCGACATAAAGCCCGACTACGCCGGTCATGAAAAGATTGATGCCACAAAGGAGCGACACGATCACCACGGTGGATGTCCAGCCGGCGATGATGCCGGTTTCAAAAATCCAGGCGAAGATGGCGTAAGCACCGAACAGTACCGCAAGCGCGGAGATGGCCAATCCGCCCCACAGTGCCATTCGCAGCGGCTTCTCGGAGAAGCTGACGATGCCGTGAACGGCAAGGTGCATCATCTTCCAGAATGGGTATTTGGTCTGGCCCAGGGTCCGCGCGGGGCGTTCGAAAGACACTGCCGCCTGCTTGAAGCCCATCCAGGCGAACATGCCCCTGACGAAGCGGTCGTGTTCGGGCATATGCCTGAAGGTTTCCAGCGCCTTGCGGCCGACCAGGCGGAAATCGCCGACGTCGCGCGGGATGTCGACCGACGTCATCTTCTCCAGCAGACGGTAGAAGAGATTCGCCGTAACGCGCTTGAACCAGGATTCGCCCTCACGCTTGACCCGGCGGGCATAGACGATCTCGAAACCTTCCTTCCACTTCGCCACCAGATCGAGAACCACCTCCGGCGGGTCTTGCAGGTCGGCATCCATGACGATGACCGCATCACCCGCAGCCGCGTCCATGCCGGCCGTGATCGCGACCTGGTGGCCGAAATTGCGGGAAAGCTCGATCAGCCGGAAGCGCGGCTCGGCAGCGACCACCTTCTGAAGGTATTCGACGCTTCCATCGAGGCTTCCGTCATCGACGAAGATCGCCTCAGCCTCTCCGTCCAACCGGCAGATCAGCCAGCTGATCCGCTCGATCAGTTTAGGCAGCACCTGCTCTTCATTGTATATGGGAAGGACCAGCGAGTACCGCGGCGGCGACACGTTCACCGCAGTCCTGATGCTTTGGATCACAGAGTCTCGCATGCGGTTGAAAATGGAACGCAAGCTACAAAGTTCCAAAGATGCACAAGAAATTGCTAATTTAATGGTTGGATCAGAGGTCGGTCATGAGTGGAAAAGGACGAGGGCGACGTTACCGCAATCGAACGTCCATACGTGATCGAGATACGGCATCAAAGGGGCTGTCGGCCAATCCGCACCTGGCGCGAAGCAGCCTTTGAGGAGCCGCTTCGATCATGCCGCCTAAAGCCGATGTCCGCTGGCCGATCTATTCTGCTTGCCACTTCTGCCATTGCACAAGCCACATCGGAACAATAGATGGTGCGGAGCGGCCGCCACTTATGTCAGGCGGAAAAACAGGACTATGTGCATGACCGATACGCTGGACTCAGCAAAATTGACCGACCGCGTCGCGGCCCTGGTTGAGGCTGCCAAGCGGGCCGACGCCGCCGACGCGGTTGCGGTGCGCGGCCGCTCGACCGGTGTGTCGGTGCGGCTTGGCAAGGTCGAGGGGACCGAAGCGTCCGAGAGCGAGGATGTCTCGCTGCGCGTCTTCGTCGGCAAGCGGGTGGCGAGCGTCTCGGCAACCGCTGCATCGGATCCGAAAGCGCTGGCCGAGCGCGCTGTTGCGATGGCCAAAGTGTCCCCTGAGGATCCCAATCAGGGCCTCGCCGATCCGGCTTTGCTGGTTAAGAAGCCGCGCGACCTCGATCTGTTCGACGCGACGGAAGTTTCGGCCGACCAGTTGAAGGAAGCAGCACTGGCTGCGGAAGCGGCGGCACTTGCCGTCAAGGGTGTTACCAATTCGGCCGGCAGCGGCGCCAGCGCCGGTCTTGGCGGGCTGGTGCTCGCCACCTCGCACGGCTTTGTCGGCCATTATGTCGCGTCGCGTTTTTCGCGCTCGGCCAGTGTCATCGCCGGCGAGGGCACCGGCATGGAGCGCGATTATGACTTTTCCTCGCGCCAGCATTATTCCGATCTCGACGCGCCGGAGGACATCGGTCGCAAGGCCGGCGAACGCGCTGCCCGTCGCATCGGCGCACGCAAGGCGACGACCGGGTCGGTCAATGTGGTGTTCGACCCGCGCGTCGCCCGTGGCATCGCCGGCCATCTCGCCAGCGCCATCAACGGCGCGTCCGTCGCACGCAAGACTAGCTTTCTGCGCGACATGATGGGCAAGCAGGTAGCGGCGGCCGCGATCACCGTCACCGACGAGCCGCTCCGGCGCCGTGGCCAGGCATCGCGTCCGTTCGACGGTGAAGGCGTCGAGGGCGAAACACTGCTCATGGTCGAAAAAGGCATTTTGAACCACTGGTTCCTCTCTACCTCGGCCGCGCGGGAATTGGGACTGACCACAAACGGGCGCGGCTCGCGCAACGGCTCCTCCGTCTCGCCGTCATCGACCAACCTCGCCATCGAGCCGGGCGAGCGGACGCCCGAAGACCTCATCAAGTCGCTCAAGTCAGGTTTTTACGTCACCGAAGTGTTCGGCCAGGGCGTCGACATGGTGACCGGCGAGTACAGCCGCGGCGCTTCCGGCTTCTGGATCGAGAACGGCGAGCTCGCTTATCCGGTTGCGGAAGTGACCATCGCCTCGAACCTGAAGACCATGTTCCTCAACATGGTTCCGGCGAGCGATCTCGATCGCAATTTCGGCACCGCCGCACCAACGCTTCTGATCGAAGGCATGACCCTTGCCGGAGCTTGACCAAGTCACCTCCGCCGGAGTCCGCGAGGATCTGCCGCTGCTGCGCGACGCTGCCCGCGAGGCGGGCATCATTGCCATGCGCTATTTCGGCAACAACCCGCAAGTGTGGATGAAGGGCGGGACCTCGCCGGTAAGCGAGGCCGATCACGCTGCCGACGCCTACCTGCGCGAGACCTTGCTTGCGGCACGGCCGGACTATGGCTGGCTCTCGGAGGAGACGGCCGACGATCCCGCAAGGCTTGCTGCCCGCCGCACCTTCGTCGTCGATCCGATCGACGGCACGCGCGGCTTCCTCGAAGGGCTTCGCTCATGGTGCGTCAGCGTCGCCGTGGTCGAGGACGGCCGCACGCTTGCCGGCGTGCTCGAATGTCCAGCCACGCAGGAGACCTATTGGGCGTTGCCCGGTGAAGGGGCGTTCCTGAATGGCGGTCGCATCGCCGTGCGCCGCCCGGCAGCCATGGTCGAAATTGGCGGGCCGAAGCCATTGATCAGCCTGATGCCGGCGGAATGGCAGGGCCGGCTGAGCCGCGTGCCCTATATTCCCTCGCTCGCCTACCGGCTGGCGATGGTCGCCAATGGCGTGCTCGATGCAACCTTCGTCAAGCCCAACGCACATGATTGGGACATCGCCGCGGCGGACCTCATTTTGCGCGAGGCAGGCGGCGCATTGCTCGACCAAAAAGGCCGCGCACCGCGCTATGCCGGCGAAGTGATCAGCCACGGCCCCCTGGTTGCCGGCAGCGGCGAACTGCTTGCCGTCCTCTCCGGCATCATCGCCGGGCTGGACGGTTGAACATATCATCAATGGTTCCAAAGTCGGCGGCTTTGGTCTAGACCTGTCACAAACTCACGATATGTGAAGGACCGACATGACCGCGGAAGACGGAAAGAAGCAGCTTTTGCACCTGGTGTTCGGCGGCGAACTGAAGACGCTGGGCGGGACCGAATTCCGTGATCTCGACGCGCTCGATATCGTCGGCATCTATCCGGATTATCAATCCGCGCAAACGGCATGGAAGGCTAAGGCCCAGGCCAGCGTGGACAATGCCCATATGCGGTATTTCGTCGTTCACCTGCACCGGTTGCTCGACCCCGACACCAAGGCTGCCGATTGAAATCGATGGATCATGAAGCGGTGAAAGGACCGGCGACGAGGTCCGGCGTCAGAAGGCATCCTGGCGGCACCCCACGGACATTCTGGCGCAAGATTCGCGAACCGCTCGCGCAATCGCGATTCGTCAAGAATGCCATCGCCAGCCTGTTTGCGCAGTTCGTTCGTCTCATCCGCCTGACCAATCGTGTTGTCGACGGATCGGCTCAGATATCGGGCGGCGCTTATTCGCAGTTCGAGCCAGGCATCATTGCGCTGTGGCACGGCCAGCATCTTTTGACCCCGGCCTACTATCCAAAGGGGCGGCCGCTGGTCGCCATGGTCTCGCGCAGTGCCGATGCCGAGCTCAACGCGCTGATGATCGAGAAATTCGGTATCGAGGCGGTGCGCGGCTCGGGCGGGCGCGAAAGCTCGAAGCATCTCGACAAGGGCGGCGCCAAGGCGCTGATTGCCCTGAAAAAGTCGCTCGCCACCGGCAAGAACGTCGCCATGATCGCTGACATTCCACATGGCACGCCGCGCGATGCGGGGCTTGGCATTGTTCTCCTGGCGCGGCTTTCAGGCCGGCCGATCCTGCCCGCCGCCATCGCCACCAGCCGCCGCAAGGTGCTCGAGCGCAGCTGGGACAAGACCACAATCAATCTGCCGTTTGGCCGCTCCTCCATCGTCGTGGGAACGCCGGTGTTCGTTCCGGCCAATGCGGACGAGGCCGAAATGGAACGCAAGCGCCAAGAGGTCACGGACGCGCTCAACGCTGCAACCGCTGAAGCCTACCGCCTCGTGGATGGCTCGAAATGAGCGGGCGCTGGGCGCGCACCTTCCTAACGGCGTATCGTTTCGCAGGCGCAGCCGCCTATCCGCTGGTCGGGCCTTATGTTGCCTGGCGCACCTCCAGGGGCAAGGAGGACCGAGTTCGCCGGCGTGAGCGTTATGGCATCGCCGGGCGCGAGCGCCCCGAAGGGCCGGTGATCTGGATCCATGCGGCGAGCGTCGGCGAGACCATTGCCGTCGTGCCGCTGGTCGAGAGCATTCTCGACTACGGCGTCAACATCGTGCTGACGACGGGGACCGTCACTTCGGCTCAGGTTGCCGAAGAGCGGCTCGGCGAACGCATCATCCACCAATATGTGCCGCTCGACCTCAAGCCGGCAGTCAGCCGCTTCCTCGACCATTGGCGGCCGGATCTGGCGATCATCGCCGAATCGGAGATCTGGCCGATGACCATCCTGGAGCTCGGCGCGCGGCGTGTGCCGCAGGTGCTGGTCAATGGCAGGCTGTCGGACCGTTCCTTCAAATCCTGGAAAAAGCGCGCCAACATCGCCGAGGCGCTGTTCGAAAATCTCGCCCATGTCGTCGCCCAGTCGGAAATCGACGGCGAGCGCTTTCTCTCGCTGGGCGCCCGGCCGGTCACCGTATCCGGCAACCTCAAGGTCGACACCACGCCGCCGCCAGCCGATGAAAAGGCGTTGTACGCGCTTAAGCGTCAGATTGGCGCGCGCCCGACTTGGGCGGCGATCTCGACCCATGAAGGGGAAGAGACGGTGGCCGCCGAAGTTCACGCAATGCTGCACAAGCGGCACCATGGCCTTTTGACGATCGTCGTCCCGCGCCATCCCGATCGCGCCGAAGCGCTTGCCGCGCAGATTTCCGGGATGGGCCTGAAAGTCGCTCGGCGCAGCAAGGGCGACAGGATCACCGCCGATACGGACATTCTGCTCGGCGATACGATCGGCGAGATGGGGCTTTATCTCCGGCTGACGGAGATCGCCTTCGTCGGCCGGTCACTCACCTCCGAGGGTGGCCAGAACCCGCTGGAGCCGGCCATGCTCGACACCGCGGTTCTGGCCGGCCGCAATGTTCAGAATTTTCGCGAGACCTATCAGCGCCTGCTCGACAGCGGCGGCGCCAAGCTGGTGCGCGACCGCGACATGCTAGCCGGCGCCGTCAATTTCCTTTTGAGCAACGAGGTGGCTCGCCACGAGATGATGGCAGCCGGTGCGGCGACCGTCGAAGAGATGCGCGGTGCGCTGGCGTGCACGCTGAAATCGCTCGAGCCCTACATCCAGCCGTTGGTCGTCAAGTCGCGCCTCAAGGGCGCCAACGGCCGCTAAGGTGGCCAGCGAAGCACCACCCTTCTGGTGGGAAGAACCGGACTGGCGCGCGCTGGCGCTGGCGCCGCTGTCCGCGGTCTATGCTCTCGTTGCCGGCCGCCGCATGCGCTCGGCGGCACGTGAAAAAGTTGGGGCGCCGGTGCTGTGCGTCGGTAACTTCACCGTTGGCGGCACCGGTAAGACGCCGGTGGCGATCGCTCTCGCCGGACAGGCCAGGCGCATGCAGCTCAATCCCGGTTTCCTGTCGCGCGGCCATGGCGGCTCCTTCGCACAGCCTCATGTCGTCGATCCGCATCACGACGCCGCCAAGCATGTCGGCGACGAGCCGCTGCTTTTGGCCGAGCACGCACCGGTCGCGGTGACGCCGAACCGCGCCGCTGGCGCGCGTCTTCTGCTGGAAAAGCATGGCTGTGATTTCCTGATCATGGATGACGGCTTCCAGAGCGCGCGCATCCATATCGATTACGCGCTGGTCGTCGTCGACGCACGCTATGGCGTCGGCAACGGCCGCGTCATTCCTGGCGGGCCTCTCAGGGCTGGTATCGTCGACCAGCTGGTTTTCACCAGCGCGCTGCTGAAGATGGGCGAGGGCCTTGCCGCCGACGCGGTCGTGCGCCAGGCGGCGCGTGCCGGCCGGCCGATCTTCGAGGCGTATACGCGGCCAAGCAGCACCGCGGGGCTTGCCGGCAAGCGGTTTCTGGCCTTTGCCGGCATTGGCCATCCCGACAAGTTCTTCGACACGGTCCGTGAAGCTGGCGGTGAAGTCGTGCTGACCCGGTCGTTTCCGGACCATCATTTCTATGGCGAGGACGAGCTTGCCGAACTGGCAACGACAGCGCGAGGTGCCGGACTTGGCCTCATCACCACCGCCAAGGACGCTGCCCGGTTGCGCCACGACGCCGCGCTCGCTGATTTCCTCCGACAGCTCGATGTGCTGAAGATCGAAACCGTGTTCGATCCCGACCACGTGCCCGAACGCATCATCGAAGAGACGCTGGATGCCTGGCGGCAGCGCAAGCTGCAAGGCTGACTTTGGAGCCGATCCAAAAGCTGGTCTAACGTCGGCTGCGCAATTCGGGATGTGCCTCGATCTCGCGGCGCAGCGAGGCCGCGGCACTCACATAGGGCTCCTGCCTGGCGACGCTCCAGTATTTGAGTTCATCGAGCGGGATGCTTTCGCCGGTGACCGCGCAGCGCACGAAGGCGCCGGGGCTGGTGACCTGGAAGTCGCCGTCGAGGTAGCGGATACGAGCTTCCTTGCCGCCGGGGCCTTCGAAACGGTTCATCATGGGGTGGTGCCGAAATTCATGACGATGTCATCGCCATAAATCCCGGCAAGGTCAAGCTTGGAGCAATTCACAGGCCCATTGTTAGCCGAATATCGCTCGCGAGGAGTGGAGCGAAGCGAAAAGAAGTGCTCGGCGCAGACGGCTTGGTCATTTGAAGCTACCGGATTACTGTCGCATTGATAGGATAAGGGGGACTTCATGGGCACCGCATTCAACGTGCTGCATCTGACCGAAGATGCCGCCGGCGAAAGTCGCTTCGGTCAATTCGATTTGACCTTGAAGGAGACCCCTTTTGCGCCGCCGGCACTGCCGTTCCTGGTCTCGCTCATCATGCCGGCCAAGGGCTATGTCGCGATCCGTATACCGGTTGGATGGATCGGCGAATTGCATCAATCACCGCATCGCCAGATCCTGTTTTGCATGGCAGGGGCATTGAAGGTCACGGCGAGCGACGGCGAGGTTCGTCTCGTGGAGGCCGGATCGGTCTGGCAGATGGAAGATGTGAACGGCAAGGGTCATTGGAGCGAAGTGCCAAGTCCGGTTCCGTTCGATGCCGTCATTCTGCTCCTGGATGGCTAGGCTGAGCTAGCTCTCTACCTCAAGGAACGCTTCCATTTTCTCCATTGCCAGTCCGGCCTGGACCGCGATGCGCCGCGCAAGTTCCGCAGCGGCGGCGCGAGGCCGCCCCAGCGGCCGGTCGAGCCAATAGGATATCGGGCTTAGCACGCTGCGCTCGTCGGCTGCGACAATGCGGCCCGACTTCAACTGATCCACTGTCAGCGGCGGCCGTGCCAGCGCGATGCCGAGGCCGTGGGCTGCCGCATCGAGCACCAGATTATAGTCCTCGAAGCGGCGGTCCTGCGGGCGCGGGCGATAGTCTATGTCCTGCGCCGCAAACCAGGCGCGCCAGGCCGAGGCGTCGGAATCGTTGATCAGCGGGAATTTGAGCAGCCGGGCCGGGTCGCCGCGACCGATTTCCTTGGCGAACTCCGGCGAGGCGACGGGGAAAACATGTTCCTCGAAAAGCCGCACCGAGACGCGGCCCGGAATACGGCCGCGTCCACAGCGGACCGAAAGATCGATGCCCTCGTCGGCAAGGTCGGCCTGGCGGTTGTCGACGTCGAGCACGATGCGCAGTTTGCTGGGGTTGTTCTCAAGCGCGGCCATACGCGGCATCAGCCACAAGCCGCTGACCGACGGGATCGAGGCCAGCCGCACCACCGCGGTGCCGCGCGGCTCGATCCAACGGTCCGAATTGCTGGCGATCAGTGCGAAGGCTTCGGTAGTGCGTAGATGCAGGCGAGTTCCCTCGATGGTGAGTGAGACGCCGCGCGCGCCACGGTCGAACACTTTCAGCCCGAGCCAGTCCTCGAGCTTGGCGATCTGCCGGCTGACGGCACCATGGGTGAGGTTGAGCTTTTCTGCGGCGGCAGAAAAACTCCCTGTTCGCGCTGCGGCGTCGAAGGCGCGCAAGGTCTCGAGCGGCAGCATCGGTTCTGAGCTGTGATCCATGCTCACAGGTGGCTCTCGATTTGGTCGTTTGTCAACAGTCCCGGAATGGCGTTTTCTCTGTTTATGGCATCGAAGAGCGAGGACAGCGAGATGAGCGCCTATACCGGAACGTTGAATTCGACACAGCGGATTGACACTACGGCAGCCATTGCGGTGGCGCTGACGGTGGTCGGTTGGGCCTCCGCTTTCCCGGCCATCCGCGCCGGTCTCGACGCCTTCGATCCCCTGGAACTCGGCGCGCTGCGCTTTGCCATCGCGGCGGTGCCGGCGGCGATCTTCCTTGCCGTCAAGCGGCCGGCGCTGCCCCGGCTCGACGAATTGTGGCGGTTTGCCTTCGGTGGCGCCATCTTCGTCGCGCTCTATACGGCAATGCTCAATTTCGGCGAACTGACAGTCTCGGCGGGTGCGGCCGGCTTCATCATCAACGTCAGCCCGATCTTCACCGCCATCATGGCCATGGCGCTGCTCGGTGAGCGCTTTTCGGGCATGGCCTGGGCCGGCACCGCCATCTCCTTCGCCGGCATCGGCATTATAGCCATGGGCGAGGGGCAGGGCCTGCATTTCAACACCGGCGCGCTGCTGGTGCTGGGTTCAGCCCTGTGCTCGGCCGTCAACACCATCGTCCAGAAACCGTTGTTTGCCCGCCATCACCCGCTGACCATTGCCGCTTCCAACATGGTGCTCGGCGCGCTCTGCCTTGCGCCATTCCTGCCGAACGCACTCTCGCAAGCAGCGGTCGCCGACACCGCCGGCCTTGGCGCCGTCATCTTCCTCGGCATCGTGCCGAGCCTGATCGCCTACGCCGCCTGGGCCACCGCGCTGTCACGCCTGCCTGCGGCCCGTGCTTCGAACTTCCTCTACCTGGTCTCGCCGGTGGCGACGCTGATCGGCTTCTTCTGGCTGGGCGAGATACCGACACTGCTCGGTGTTCTCGGTGGAGCGCTGGCGCTTGGCGGCGTGATCGTGGTGAATTTGAAGAGGTGATTCAAACGCTGGGGTGACTCAAAGAGCCGCCGCAGAGCGGCTCTTTTCGCATCCAAGCTAGCGCCTGCCGAACAGCCGCTCGATATCAGCGAGCTTGAGCTCGATATAGGTCGGGCGGCCGTGGTTGCAGGTGCCGGAGCCCGGCGTCGCCTCCATCTGGCGCAGCAGCGCGTTCATCTCTTCGGGCTTCAGCAGGCGACCGGAACGCACCGAGCCGTGGCAGGCCATGGTCGCGGCTATCCTGTCGAGCCGCTCCTTCAGCGTGTCGACCGTGTCGTTGTCGGCAATCTCGTCGGCAAGGTCGCGCACCAGCTGCTGGACATTGGTTTCGCCGAGCATCGACGGCGTCTCGCGTACCGCGACCGCACCCGGGCCGAAGCGCTCGACGGCGAGGCCGAAGCGGGCCAGCGTTTCGGAGTGCATGGCAAGCCGCTCGGCATCCTCTTCCGGTAGATCGACGATCTCGGGCAGCAGCAGCATCTGCGACGGCACGGCGCGCGAATGCAGCGCGTTCTTCAGTGCCTCGTAGACCAGCCGCTCATGCGCTGCATGCTGATCGACGATGACAAGCGAATCCCTGGTTTGCGCGACGATGTAGTTCTCATGCACCTGGGCGCGTGCGGCGCCCAGCGCCATGCCGAGCAGCGTCTCCACCGCTTCGTCCTGCCCGGCACGCGCGTCGGCGCTGTGAAGCGGTCCGGCGTCGAACGCCGCCTGATCGTTTTCGCCGAAGCCGCCATTTGCAAAACCGGTACCTTTGTATCCCACGTCGAGTGGCCGCTGCGACGAGCGGGCCGGATCGAAACCGGTGGAGCCGGAGGCCCGGTAGGCCGCCTCGTAGCTACGGTGGCCATTGGCCGGGCCGGCATGCGCATAGGACGCCGCGCCCGGCCGGAATGCCGCCATCATACCGGCCGCTCCTGATGTGGCAGCACGGATGCCGGCATTGGCCAACGCCTCGCGGATGGCGCCGACGATCAGCCCGCGCACCAGCCCCGGATCGCGGAAGCGGACATCGGCCTTGGCCGGATGGACATTGACGTCGACGATTGCCGGATCGAGCGTCAGGAACAGCACCGTCACCGCATGGCGGTCGCGCGGCAGCACGTCGGCGAAGGCGCCACGGATGGCGCCTGCGATCAATTTGTCGCGCACCGGCCGGCCGTTGACATAGGCATATTGCTGCAGCGCGTTGGCACGGCTGAAGGACGGGATCGAGACGTGACCGGCCAGATGCACGCCGTCACGCACGGCGTCGATGGCGATGGCATTCTCCGGAAAGTCGGCGCCCATCACTTGCGCGACGCGGCGCAGCCGGCCTTCCGGGCTGTCGTCGGTCGCCGGCAGCTCCAGTGTCGAGCGGTCGGAACCGGCCAGCGTGAAGCGTACGGCCGGGAAGGCGATGGCGATGCGCTTGATCACATCGCTGGTGGCCGAGCTTTCGGCGCGCTCGCCTTTCATGAATTTGAGCCGCGCAGGCGTGGCGAAGAACAGGTCGCGCACCTCGACCGTGGTGCCGCGATTGGCGGCCGCCGGCTTGACCGAGGAGACACGGCCGCCCTCGATGCCGATCTCGGCGGCGCTGTCGCCGTTGGCCGTGCGCGAGCGGATCGACAGCCGCGCCACCGAGCCGATCGACGGCAGCGCCTCGCCGCGAAAACCGAGCGAGCGGATGTCGTGAATGTCGTCGGCGAGCTTGGAGGTACAATGACGCGCGATCGCCAGCGCCAGTTCCTGCTCGGGGATGCCCGAGCCGTCGTCGGTGACGCGGATCAGGTTCAGCCCGCCGCCGGCGGTGACGACCTCGACGCGGGTAGCACCCGCATCGAGCGCGTTCTCGACCAACTCCTTGACCACGCTTGCCGGACGCTCGATGACTTCGCCGGCGGCGATCTGGTTGATCATCGTTTCGGAGAGCTGGCGAATGGGCATAGGAGCACTATAGGCGGATTCGCGGCCCATGCGGGAGGGGTAGAATTAAGGAATCCGGGCGGCTGACCGCGCTCTTCACGTCATGAGCCTGGGCAGTGCTGTCGCCAGCGCGTCCACGGCAAGACGAACCTTCAGCGGCAAGTGGGGTGTCTGCAGCCATAGCGCATAGGCGTCGTAAAGAAATCCCGGCTGGTCCGGCAGCAGCACGACCAGTGCGCCGGCCTGAATGCGCTCACGGACCAGCCAGTATGGCAGCCAGGCAAGTCCCATGCCGGCGGCCGCGACATCGGCGATCGCATCGAGGTCGTCGAGCCGCAGCCGGCTGACGGGCATGACTTCCAGCGCGGGCTGGCCGTTGCGCGGAAACAGCCATGGTTGAACGACACGGCCCGAACGGCGGTAGATGATGGCCTGGTGCCTGCCGAGATCCTTTATCTGCCGTGGCCATCCATGCATATCGAGATAGGATGGCGACGCGCAGACGACCATGCGCTGGCGCGCGATGCGCCGCGCCATCACTCCTGCCTGATCCTCCAGATTGCCGGTCCGGATGGCAAGGTCGCAGCCATCCTCTGCAAGATCGGCGAGGGGATCGCTGAACGACAGGTCGAGTTCGAGCGCGGGATATTGCTGCGCCAACTCCAGCAGGATCGGAGCAACGCAGCGCCGGCCGAAATGCACCGGCATGATGACGCGCAGCTTTCCGCGTGGTTCGGAAAATTGATCTGCTGCCAATGCGTCCGCAGCCTCGGCTTCCGCGATTATCATTCGGCAGCGCTCGTAATAGGCGCGCCCGAAGTCTGTAAGGCTCTGACGGCGTGTGGTCCGGTTGATGAGGCGCACGCCCAGACGCTCCTCGAGAAACCGGACATGCTTGCCCACCATCGGCCCGGACAGATCGAGAGCGGCAGCAGCCGCCGCGAACGAGCCCAGGTCGACGGTTTTGACGAACACGGCCATGCTCGTAAGGCGATCCATATTCAAAACTCTCAGTTTCCACTGTTCTGCTCAGGCAGCTATTTATCCGCCAGATGGCCGATGGCATAGCCTATTCGGTTCAAGCATTTTGGAGTGGTGGCCGGATGGCACGTGTTGTTCGTTTTCATGAGCATGGTTGTCCCGAGGTTCTGCGCATCGAGAATCTCGACATTCCCGCGCCCGGTCAGGGCGAGATCCGGATCCGGGTCAAGGCGTTAGGCCTCAACCGGGCCGAGGCGCTGCTGCGTTCGGGCACTTATATCCAGACGCCGCCATTGCCATCCGGTCTTGGCCTTGAGGCAGCGGGTGTCGTCGAAGCGGTCGGCGAAGGCGTCGACGGTTTTGCGCCGGGTGACGCCGTCAGCGTCGTGCCGCCACTGTCGATGGCCCGCTGGCCCGCCTATGGCGAGATCGCCACATATCCCGCCGAGCTTGTGGTCAAACACCCGCCGTCGCTCAGCTGGGAAGAGGCGGCAGCCGTCTGGATGCAATATCTCACCGCCTATGGCGCACTGATCGATATTGCCAAGCTCGGCAGGGAGGATTTTGTCGTCATTACCGCGGCATCGAGCAGTGTCGGACTTGCAGCGATCCAGATTGCCAACATCGTTGGTGCGACACCGATCGCGGTCACGCGGACATCTGCCAAGAAGCAGGCCTTGCTCGAGTTCGGCGCAGCTCACGTCATCGCTTCAGCGGGCGAAGATCTGGAAGCCCGGCTGAAGGAAATCGCCGGCCCGGACAACATCCAAGTGGTGCTCGACGCAGTCGGCGGCCCGATATTCGAGCCTTTGACGGCGGCGATGGCACGCGGCGGCATTCTCATCGAATATGGCGGCTTGAGCCCCGAGCCGACGCCGTTCCCGCTGTTCGCCGTGCTGGCCAAGACACTGACGCTGCGCGGCTATCTCGTCCACGAAATCACGGGCAATCCAGCGAAGCTGGAGGCCGCCAAGGCGTTCATCCTCGACGGCCTGATGTCGGGGTCGCTGCGGCCAGCGATCGCCAAAACCTTTCCCTTCGACCGGATCGTCGAGGCGCATCGCTTTCTCGAGTCGAACGAGCAGTTCGGCAAGATCGTCGTGACGGTTTGACCAAGCACGATTGGCATAGCCTCATGCTTGCGCACCCAGCCAGTCCCGCACCTTGCGGGCATTGTCGCTGAGTTCGCGGTTCTTCGGCCAGATGACATAGAACGCCTTGCCAGTGGTCATGACGTGATCCGTTGCCCGCACTAGCAGCCCTGACGCCAGCAGCCGCTCGGCGAGGTGCCGCCAGCCGAGCGCAATGCCTTGCCCCTCCATCACCGCTTGGATCACTAGGGCGTAGTCGTTGATGCGCAGGCCGCGCCCGGCATCGGCCTCGCTGAGACTGGTGCCGGCTGACGCGAACCACTCCTCCCAGCTCGCCGCCTCGCGAAACGGCTCTTCGAGATGAATGAGGCGGTGGACGGCAAGAGCCTTGACGGTATCGGGAAGCCCGAACCGCGCCACATAGCTGGCGCCCGCAACCGGGAATATCTCCTCGTCGGCCAGCGGCAGCGAGTGATAGTCGGCCCATTCCCTGGGCTCGCCGCCGCGCACACCGAGCGGGATACCCTCCGCGATGATGTCGAGGTCGCGGTCGGCGGTCTGGATGCGCAGATCAATGCCTGGCAGTTCGTCGCGGAACTGCTGCAGGCGCGGCATCATCCAGAAGGAACCGAAAGCGGTCGAAGCGGCAAGCGTCACATGGCCGCCGGTCGCCTGCAGGCGCAGATCCTCTGCCGACTTGCGGATGTGCGACAGGCCGAGCGAGACATCGGCATGAAAGCGGTCGCCGGCTTCGGTAAGACTGACTTGCCGATGGCGGCGCTGAAAGAGTTTGGCGCCGAGCTGCTCTTCAAGGCCGCGGATCGCATAGGACACGGCAGCCTGCGTCATGCCGAGCTCCCTGCCAGCGGCGGTAAAGCTCGACAGCCGCCCGGCGGCCTCGAAGACGATCAGGCTGCCGGCCGACGGCAGCAGATGGCGTAGGCTTCGCATAAGCTGAGTTTATACAAGAGATCAGGATTTTCCAGCGTCACAGCGATATTACGTCTCGCTAAGTTGACTGACCCTGGGAGGATGGAGTTGCCATGAACGCACCGGCCGTTGAAGTGACCGAACACACCAACCGTCGCAGCGGCGGCCGCCTGGGACGCAAGGCGCTGCGAGGCGCTCCGGTCACGTCGTTCCCGACCCTTGTCCGCAAAATTCCGGTCTATCAGATGGTCCCGGACGAGGCGGTGGAACTGATCCACCAGGAGTCGCTCTCCATCCTCGAAGAGGTGGGATGCGAGTTCCGCGACGACGAGGCGATCGCCCTTTGGAAAGCGGCGGGCGCCGAAGTCTCCGAGACGCGTGTCCGTATCGACCGCGCTCTGCTGATGGAGCTTGTGTCGAAGGTCCCGTCCGAGTTCACGCTCAATGCGCGCAACCCTGAGCGCACCGTGCAGGTGGGCGGAAACAACTCGATCTTCGTGCCGATGTATGGCGCGCCTTACGTGCGCGACCTCGACAACAACAGACGCTATGGCACGCTCGCCGATCTCAACAATTTCCACAAGCTCGCCTATATGGCGCCAGCGCTGCACTCGTCGAGCTCGATCATCTGCGAGCCGATGGAAATTGCGGTGCCGAAGCGCCACCTCCACATCATCCATTCGGCGCTAAAGCACTCCGACAAGCCGTTCATGGGCATCGTGACATCAAAGGATCGGGCCGAAGACACGATGGCGATGGCCGGCATCGTCTTCGGCGAGGATTTTGTCCGCGACAACCCGGTGCTGGTGGCGATCACCAACTGCAATTCGCCGCTGGTTTGGGATGCCACCATGCTGGACGCGATGAAGGTCTATGCGCGCCACAACCAGCCGCTGATCCTGGCGCCTTTCGCGTTGTGCGGCGCCTCGACTTCGGCTTCCGCCGTGGGAGCGGTCGCGCAGGTCAATGCGGAAGCGCTTGCCGGCGTCGCATTCACGCAGCTCCTGCGTCCGGGTTCGCCGCAGATCTACGGACAGTTCATGGTGACGGTCGACATGAAGACCGGCGCTCCCATGGGCGGCACGCCGGAAGCGGCCCAGATGATGTATCTGATGGGAGCATTGGCGCGCAAATATCGGCTGCCGTGGCGCACCTCGGGCTTCCATGTCGGGTCGAAGCTGAACGACGCGCAGGCGGGCTACGAGGCGAACATGCTGATGCATGCCGCCATTCTCGCCGGCGCCAACTACATCTGGCACTCCGCTGGATGGCTCGAGGCCGGCCTGACCTGCGGCTATTCGAAATTCGCCACGGACTGCGAACAGCTTGTCGGCTGGTACAAATACGCCGGCGGTCTCCCGTTCGACGATTTCAAGGAGGCCATGGCGGCGATCCGCGAGGTCGGGCCGCAGGGCCATTTCCTCGGTACCCAGCACACGCTTGACCATTTCCAGTCCGCCTTCTTCATACCGAGCATCATGGACTTCAATTCGTTCGAACAGTGGAAGGCCGAAGGGGCAAAGGACCACGATACCCGGGGGCGCGAGAAAGCGCGCAACATGCTTGCGGATTACGAGGAGCCGAAGCTCGACGAAGGCGTCGCCGATGGCCTGAGAGATTTCATCGCGCAGCGCGAGGAGCGGCTGCCGGACAGCGTTAGTTGATGCAACGGGCGAAGACCCAACGGGAACCACAGGGAGAAAAAAATGGCACTCTTCAGAAGCAACGGTGATCGTGTCCCGAGCCCGATAAAGGCGATGGCGCAAGAAGCCCGCTCAGGCCGCATGGACCGGCGCGAGTTTCTGGCGCTGGCGAGCGCCTTTGGGGCATCGACGGCTTTGGCCTACGGCATGATCGGTCTCGCCGTGCCGGAACAGGCCTTGGCCGAAGAACCGAAGAAAGGCGGAACGCTGCACGTTTCGATGTCGGTAAAGGCACAGAAGGATCCGCGCACTTACGACTGGGTGGAGCTTGCGAACATCTCGCGCTGCTGGCTGGAGCCGCTTGTCCGCTATACGCGCGAATTCACATTCGAGCCGGTCCTGCTCGAAAGCTGGGATGTCAACGACGACGCCACCGAATACGTGCTGCATGTGCGCAAGGGCATCACCTGGAACAACGGCGATGCTTTCAACGCCGATGACGTGGTCTACAACCTGACGCGCTGGTGCGAGAAGGGTGCGGCCGGCAATTCCATGGCCGCCCGCGTCGGTGCGCTGATCGACGAGAAGACCGGCAAGGCCAAGGATGGCGCGATCAGCAAGGTCGACGACAGCACGGTCAAGCTGAAGCTGAACGAGCCTGACATCTCGCTGATCCCCAACTTCACCGACTACCCGGCGCTGGTGGTCCACCGCAATTTCGACGCCGACGGTGCGGATCCTATCAAGAAGCCGATCGGCACTGGCCCCTTCGAGCTCGTCTCTTACGATGTCGGCCAGAAAGCCGTCGTCAAGCGCCGCGAGAACGGCAAGTGGTGGGGTGGTGAAGCGCCGCTCGATAGCGTCGAATTCATCGACTACGGCACCGACTTCAACGCCTCGGTGAACGCGTTCGAGTCCGGCGAGATCGACCTCAATTTCGAGACGCCCGCCGACTTCATCGACATCCTCGACAAGATGGGGTTGGAGAAGACCGAGGTCGCGACCGCGACGACGCTCGTTGCCCGGACCAACATCACGCACAAGCCCTATGACGACCAACGGGTGCGCAACGCCCTGCAGATGGCCGTCGACAACAATGCCGTGCTCCAACTTGGCTACGCCGGGCGAGGCACCCCAGGTGAAAATCACCATGTCAGCCCAATCCATCCGGAATACTACCCGCTGCCGAAAAAGACGCGCGACGCGGCGGGCGCCAAGAAGCTGATGGCTGAGGCCGGACAGGCCGATTTCGAGCATGAACTGATCACCGTTGAGGACGATTGGCAAAAGAATACCGGCGACGCGATTGCCGGCCAGTTGCGCGATGCCGGGATCAAGGTGAAGCGCACGGTGCTTCCAGGGTCGACCTTCTGGAACGACTGGACGAAATATCCCTATTCCATGACGATCTGGTACATGCGCCCGCTTGGCGTTCAGGTGCTGGCGCTCGGCTATCGCACCGGCGAGGCCTGGAATGAATCGGCGTATTCGAATCCCGATTTCGACGCCAAGCTCAAGCAGGCTCTTTCACTCATCGATGTGGAGAAGCGGCGCGAGGTTATGAAGGACGTCGAGCAGATCCTGCAGGATTCGGGCGTTATCGTTCAGCCGTTCTGGCAGAAGCTGTTCAGCCATATGGACAAGAGGGTGAAGAATTACGCTGTCCACCAGACCTTCGAAATGGATCTCCAGAACGTCTGGCTGGACGCGTAATTTCCAAAGCTTGGCAACAAGCCGCGCTGGCACTCGATGGGGCGACGGCGCGGCTCGATCAACAATCAGAGCATAGCGATGAAGTGCAGGCACGACGTTGACCACGCTTGAGCACAGCAGTCCGATCTGATCGGCATCGGGCCAGTATTCGCCATGCTGTCGCGCGTTGAACGAGAGAGGGCATATGTCTGAGCGGGCCTTCAAGCGTCTATTCGAGCCAGCAACGTTGCGTGGCAAAACGCTGCGCAACAGGATCGTGTTTGGAGCGCATACCGCGAACATGGCCGAGAATGGGCTGCCGACCGAGCGCCATGTCGGCTACTATGCCGAACGGGCGATCGGCGGTGCCGGCATGATCGTGGTCGAGCCGATGCCTGTACATCAGGCTGCGGTGCTGACGCGCGGTAACTTTCGCCCTTGTGACGACAGCGTCGTTCCTCATTTTCGCAAAGTAACCGAGGCGATCCGCAGCAATGGCGCCATCGCCATCCAGCAGCTCTACCATGTCGGTCAACACGCGGACGCGGATAACTCGTTCCATGCTGGCTGGTCGCCTTCAGGCTTGCCGAGTTATCACGACTCCGACGGTTCGCATCGAATGTCCGAGCGCCAGATCGAAGAGACGATCGACGGCTTCGTACAGGCAGCACGCCGCTGCCGCGAGGCCGGATTCGACGGCGTCGAGGTCTGGGCCGCGTACCATTCGATGCTGGACCAGTTCTGGACGCCTTGGTCGAACCGCCGAGACGACCAATGGGGCGGCAGCCTTCAAAATCGGACGCGCATGAGCCGCGAGGTGATGACCCGCATCCGCAGGGAATGCGGCGAGGACTTCATCATTGGTCTGGCGATCAACGACGAACCCGAAGTCGAGGTGGCGCTGAAGCGAGAAGCGTTGGCCGAGATAATCGACGTGCACGACCGCGACGCCTTGATGGATTATGTCACCTGTGGATCGGGTTCCTACTTCGATTTCTACAAGATCATGCCAACCTTCCTTTATCCGGAAAAGCTCGGTGCGGACCTCGCGGCGGTACTCAAATCGACCGTGAACCACGCGCTGATCACCGCCGAGAGCCACATTCGTACTCCTGAAAACGGGGAGAGCGTGCTGAGTGAAGGCCGCGCCGACCTCGTTTCCATCGTCCGCGGTCAGATCGCCGATCCGCACCTTGCCGCAAAGGCTGCCGCCGGACGGCACGAGGACATCCGCGAGTGCCTGTCCTGCAACCAGATGTGCTGGGGCCGACGCAGCCGCGACTACTGGATCAGCTGCGTGATCAATCCGTCGGCGGGACGAGAATGGGAATGGGGAGGCGACCGCTTCTCCCCGGCCGTTCGGCCGAAATATGTGTTTGTCGTTGGCGGGGGTCCGGCCGGTCTCGAAGCTGCGCGTGTGGCAGCCGAGCGGGGCCATCGTGTCACGCTGGCCGAGGCATCGGACCGCCTCGGGGGGCAATTCCGACTTGCCGGTCTACAGCCGCGCCGGGCGCAAATCCTGGATCTCATCGACTGGTATCAGCGTCAGCTTAGCCAGCTTCAGGTGGACGTGCGGTACGGTCAGTATGTCGAGGCTGAGGATGTAGAGCGCGAGGGTGCGGATCACGTCATTGTCGCGACCGGCTCCTTGCCGCAAGCCGGGGCTTTCCAACGGGCACTGCCGCAATGGGACAGCATTCCGGGTGGCGGCCCGGTTCTCTCTGCCGAAGCTGTGATGGCCAGGGAGGCAAGGCCGGGAAAACGTGTGATCATCCTGGACGACGGCGGCAACTGGAAAGGCTGTGGCACCGCCTGGAAACTCGCCGAGGACGGTCACGCCGTGACAATCGTGACACCCGACGCCCTGGTTGGCAAAGAACTCCAGCGAATGGCCGTGGACGCGCCGCTGCGTCGAGCGCTCGCCGGGCTGAAGGTCAAGTTTGTCACCGAGAGCGTCGTCGTGCGCTGGGATGGCAAGATGGCCAGAATTGCTTCGCTGCTCGACGGGACCGAGCAAGAGGTGGAGGCCGACGCTTTGATCTTCGCCGCCACCAATATGGCGGAGGACAGCCTGTCCATCGAACTCGAAAGGCTCGGTATCGGGCATACCTCTATCGGCGATTGTACCGCTTCCAGGCAGGCGGCATTTGCCATTCATGACGGGCGCAAGGTGGCGCTTGGCCTTGATTGATTGTGCTCGTCAGGGATCCGTTCCCGTCTCACCGATTTCTGAAACGCAGTTGCCGACTCTTTTGCGACGGCTTGATCGAACCCCTCGGCCTCGACCGCCGCGGCAGTCGCACTGCGGAACTCCAGAAACCTTCAGAACGTCCGGCTGCCCGCTTCAGGCTGGCGCTCCGGGACTTCATGAGCCGCAAAAAAGCCGATATGGAGGGTGCGTGGTACTGGACCTTGCCAGTTCGCCGCCGATCGCCCGGAGCGCCCCGATGAAACCGATAATGCTGGCTGTTACCTTCTCCCTTGCCGTGCCGGGCGCCGCCCTGGCGGGCCCGGCTTCAAATGCCGTGAAGTTCTTCTACGTGCCCGAAGTGAAGTTCGAGGCCGACGCGAAGTACCGCGACCGCTTCACCGAGCCGGTGACCAAGCTGTTCGCTCTCAACGACCAGGCGCAGAAGAACAGACCGGATGAAGTGCCCTGCATCGACTTCGCCCCCGGACTTGACGCGCAGGACTACGACGAGAAGACCGTCGCCAAGACGCTCAAGCTGTCTGAGGCGGTGGATGGCGAACGCGCCGAGGTGACGGTGACCTTCAATCTCTTCCCGGAAGGCGACGATTCCAAACGCGAAATGGTCTGGTCCCTCAGGAAGGTCGACGGCAAATGGAAGGTCGCCGACATCGCTTCCAAATCCAGCGGCTGGACGCTCAGCGCGCTGGAGTGCATGCTCGGTTCGGCGGAGTGATGTCGTGCTTCGTCGCCTTGTCCTGGCACTCTCGTTGGTCTCGATGCCGGCGGCCGGGCTGAACGGCGGCGCCTTGGCGCAAGATCTGTTCGGCGCGCCGCCGCCGAACGCGCCTTCCGGCGACGCCGGCAACCCGCCCGCCGACACATCTTCCGCGAACCCGCCGGCGACATCGGCGCCGGCACCGGCCGCACCGGTACTGCCGGGGTCCCCGACGGCCGTGGTGAAACCGTTCTACGAGCATCTCGGGCTGGAGCTCGACCCGGCCGAGCGAAAGAATTTCATCGACCCGGCCAAGACCGTGCTCGACAAGAGCGATGCGCTCAGAAAATCGGGGCAGGGCGAATGCCTCGATCCCAACATGGCGCTCGACAATGCCGATTACGATAAGCTTGCGATCGACAAGAGCCTGAAGACCATCGAAGCGGTCAATGGCGATGAGGCCAAGGTGGTCGTCGCCTTCGCCGTCGAAGGCAATGCGCACCGGCTGGAGTGGAAGCTCAGGAGGGTGGACGGCGGCTGGAAGATATCGGACCTTCTGTCGGTGACCGGCGAATGGGCGGTGAGCCAATATCAGTGCGAATGACTACGATCGCATCAGACCGCTCAACCCCTTCCGCGATAAGACGCGACGCCGGTGTCGGGGAGCCATGCGCCTTCCGGCGGCGCGCCGGTCTGCCAGAACACATCGATCGGAATGCCGCCGCGCGGATACCAATAGCCGCCAATGCGCAGCCACAGTGGTTTGGTCACGGCGATAATGCGGCGGCCGATCATAACGGTGCAGTCCTCATGGAAGGCGCCATGATTGCGAAACGAGGTCATGAACAGCTTGAGCGACTTCGATTCCACCAGAAGCGCGTCGGGGGCGTAGTCGATGACGATATGGGCGAAATCCGGCTGTCCGGTGACCGGGCAGAGCGAGGTGAATTCCGGGCAGGTGAAGCGCACGATGGCCGGTGGGCCGTCGCCGCGCGCAAACGGCACGGTTTCCAGGACCGCTGCTTCGGGGCTCTGTGGTGTCTCGACGTGTGCGCCGAGCTGGGTGAGGGTTTTGGTATCGATCATGGGCGGGTTTCCTTGGATTTTGGCCGCTCATTAACATAATTTGAAACAGCAGGAAGACGATGACCAGCAACGATCCGCTTCTCCAGCCCTATCAGCTCAAACATCTGACGCTGAAGAACCGGGTCATGTCGACCAGTCACGAGCCGGCCTATTCCGAGGACGGCATGCCGAAAGAGCGATACCGGCTCTACCATGCCGAAAAGGCCAAAGGCGGCATGGCGCTGACCATGACGGCAGGCTCGGCGATCGTCTCGCGCGACAGCCCGGCCGCCTTCGGCAATCTGCATGTTTATGACGACCGCATCGTGCCCTGGCTCGCTGAACTCGCCGATGCCTGCCACGAGCATGACTGCAAGGTAATGATCCAGATCACCCATCTCGGGCGCCGCACCGGCTGGAACAAGGCAGACTGGCTGCCGGTGCTGTCGGCCTCACCGGTGCGCGAGCCGGCGCATCGCGCCTTCCCCAAGACAATCGAGGATTGGGACATTGAGCGCATCGTTATCGACTACGCCGCGGCCGCCCAGCGCTGCCAGGCGGCTGGCCTCGACGGCATCGAGTTCGAGTCCTACGGCCATCTGATGGACGGCTTCTGGTCGCCGGCCACCAACCATCGCGATGACGAGTTCGGTGGCTCGCTCGACAACCGCCTGCGCTTCACCAACATGGTGCTCGATGCGGTGCGGGCCGCGGTCGGCGAAAAGTTCGTCGTCGGCATCCGTATGGTCGCCGACGAGGATTTTGAGAAAGGCCTATCGAAGGAGGAGGGGGTCGAGATCGCCAAACGGCTCGCCGGTTCCGGCAAGGTCGATTTCCTCAACATCATCCGTGGCTCGATCGAGAGCGACGCGGCACTGACCAAGGTCATTCCGGTGACCGGTATGCGTTCTTCGCCGCATCTTGATTTTGCCGGCGAGGTGAGGGCGGCAACGAAATTCCCGACCTTCCATGCGGCGCGGATTTCCGACGTCGCTACCGCACGTCATGCCATCGCCACGGGAAAACTCGATATGGTCGGCATGACCCGCGCCCATATCGCCGACCCGCATATCGTGAGGAAAGTGATGGAGGGTCGCGAGCATGAAATCCGCCCTTGCGTCGGCGCAACCTATTGCCTCGACCGCATCTATGAGGGTGGCGAGGCGCTGTGCGTCCACAATGCGGCGACCGGCCGCGAGGCCGAGATCCCGCACATCATCGCCAAGACCGCGGGCCCGAAGCGCAAGGTGGTGATCGTCGGCGCCGGCGCCGGCGGGCTGGAAGCGGCGCGCGTCGCCGCCGAGCTCGGCCATCGAGTGACGGTGCTCGAAGCCTCCAGCCAGGCCGGCGGCCAGGTTCGGCTGGCGACACAGAACCCGCGCCGCAAGGAATTGATCGGCATCATCGACTGGCGGCTTGCCGAGCTCGACCGGCTCGGCGTCGAGATCCGCTACGACACCTGGGCGGAGAAGGACGATGTTCTGGCGCTGTCGCCAGACGTGGTGGTGGTCGCCACCGGCGGCCTGCCGCAGAACCCGCCGCTAGTTGCAGGCGATAACCTCGTCACTTCCAGTTGGGATATCATGGCCGGCAGCGTCAAGCCTGCCGAAAACGTGCTGCTCTATGACGACAATGGCGGCCATCAGGGCATGGGCGCGGCCGAGCTGATCGCGGGCAGCGGTGCAAGGCTGGAGCTGGTTTCGCCAGAACGCTTCTTTGCCCCGGAAATGGGCGGCATGAATCACGTGCCCTATATGCGCGCCTTCCAGGAGAAAGGCGTCACCATCACCATCAACACGCGGCTGCGCTCGGTGCGGCGCGAGGGCAACCAACTGGTCGCCGAGCTTGCCTCCGACTTCGCCGATGGCTGGCGTGGCGAGCGGCGGGTCGACCAAGTGGTGGTCGAGCACGGCACGCTGCCGCTCGACGATCTCTATCTCGCACTGAAACCGCTGTCGAAGAACGGCGGCGCGGTCGATTACGAGCGGCTGGTCACTGGTGGCGACATTTTTCCGGAGCGCAATCCGCAAGGCGGTTTCGTGCTCTTCCGCATCGGGGATGCCGTCGCCTCGCGCAACATCCACGCCGCCATATATGACGGCATCAGGTTCGGCTTGCGGATCTGACGAGCGTCACCGCTCAATTGGTGGCGCGCAGATCGAACGTCCGCACGGAGAGCCACCAGGCACGTCCGCTCGATCTGCGCGCCGCGCACGCCGCCGGCTTACGGCCGGACATCGTACGATCTTGTCAATTGCGGCAGGCCGCTCAAAACATCCTGGCGGTGGCCATGCAGAACACAGTGATGACCAGCAGTCCGCCAGCGATGCGTTGGCCTCGTGTCATCTTCGCGCGCAACTGGTTTTGCGCCGCTGCATCAGCGCTGGCCAGCTGCCTGCTGGCAGAGCCGACCAGTGCGCCCTGGACGCCGGCAGCAATTAGGGCCGTCACGATGCCCAGCGCCAGCACCTTCTCCATCGAGCCGAAAACGCCCTCATGGAAAAAGTACCAGAGCAGTATGCCGGTGAGGAAAACCAGGCCGGCCGCGCCCATTTGCGGCCGGAAGAACCGCTCCGCCCGAATCTCCGGTTCGCGGGCAACCGCGATGGTCGTGCCGGCCCAGAACACACCCGCCATGACGTGAAGGCCGAGGACGATGATGTAGACATATTGCATGACCGCATTTCCTCTCTTGCCCACCGCTGGCCATATAGATAGGTATCTAATGATTAGATATCAATGTATAGGTCGGGCCAGTTCCCTAGGCCTTGGCCATGTTCTAGTGTGGGATCATGACGCCCTTTGACCGCCCGCCAGTCGGGATGAATCTCGCCCGCACCGCAAAGCTGGTCGCACAGGCCTTCGACGCCGCCTTGGTCGAGGCGGGCGGCACGCTGCCGGTCTGGGTCACCCTGCTGTCGGTCAAGTCGCGCGAACTCGCCAACCAGCGCGAACTCGCCGGCATGATCGGCATTCGGGGCGCAACGCTGACCCACCATCTCAACGCCATGGAGACGCAAGGCCTGCTGACCCGGCGCCGCGATCCTGTCAATCGCAGGGTTCACCAGGTCGAGTTGACCGAAGCCGGCGAGGCGCTGTTCCTGAAATTGCGCACCGCCGCGTTCGCCTTCGACAAGCGGCTGCGGAAGGGGCTGTCCGACGACAGGCTGGCGGAGTTTGCGGAAGTGCTTGCGGCGCTGCGGGCGAATGTCGAGGGCTAAGTGGCGCAGTCCGAACCTACCTGATGTGCTCAGCCGTCATAATCGGAGATCGCGCCGAACGTGTAGCCGCGCAGCTTCAGCGCCTTGACCAGGGCCGTCAGGTTCGTCTTGCCGTCGAACACGTCCTGGAACATCTCGTCATGCATCAGCAGGATCAGCTTGCCCGGTTTGACGAAGCGGCCATAGCCGAACAAATGATCGATTTCGCTGACCAGATGATCGACGGTCTGCACCGGATTGCCGCTGTTTTCGTGAACCCATTCATGATCCCAGCCGTAGAGATAGAAGCCAGACGCAGCGACGAACTCGTAGTCGGGGTCCTCGCGGCCCTCTTCGGCCAGTCCGAGTGAAGTGTCGTTCTTCGACATCGAGAGCAGCCTGAACACGTCGCGCCCCGGCAGCCGTGCATCGACCGATTGTTTCAGCCCCAGCACCGCGTTGGCCCGCAGCATGTCGGCGACGACCCCTTCGGTGTCCCCGTAGAAGTGCCGGTAGTGGTTGTATGCGTGGCTGTAGCTGTGGTGCCGATCGTCACCAGCGGCATCCTCTTGGCGCGCTGCACCAGCGCTTTGTTGAGCGCGTTCGCCTGGGCATGCATGCCAACCATGAAGAGAGTCGCCGGAACTTGCTCGGCCTCGAGCACATCGAGAATGTTGCTGGTGCCGGTCAGCGGGCCGTCATCGAAGGTGAGGTAGATGGTGCGATCGGCGGCGCCTGCGGGGAAAGCAAAAAACAGCACGATCAGCACGGCAAGGCGAAGCGGCATCAGCATCCGGAATATCCGTTTCCGATCACGACAAGCGGTCATTTCCGAGGAGACTTGTCAGGGTTGGCGTCTTACGCCAGGCTTCCCTGTAGCACCCTGAACCTGGCCTTCCTCGGCGCCCGCGCGACCAGCCATTCGCGTGCCTTGTCCTGCGGCATCGGGAAGGCGATGGAATAGCCCTGCACCTGGTCGCAGCCGATCGCCATCAGCGAATCGAGCTCGGCCTCGGTTTCCGCGCCCTCGGCGACGATCGAGATGCCGAGGCCGCGGGCGAGTTCGGTGATGGCTCGCACGATCTTGGTGTTGTCGCCGTTCTCATTGATCTTCTGGACGAAGCGGCGATCGATCTTCAGCCGGTCGATCTCGTTCGGGTTGACGTGGCTGAGCGATGCGTAGCCGGTACCGAAATCATCCAGTTCGAGATGCACGCCGGCGGCGCGGATATTTCGAAGCTTTGCCGCAATGCCGGTTTTCTCATCATCAAGAATGACGGATTCGACAATTTCGAGCGAAAGTCTTTGTGGCGGCAGGCCAGCCTTTTCCAACGTCTCGAAGAGGAACGCATCGAAATCAGGCTCACGCAGTTCGGAGCCGGACACGTTGACGGCGAGCCGTCCGAAGGCAATGCCGGCGCGGTTCCACTCGGCCGCCGCGCTGATCGCCTTGGCGATGACGATGCGGCCGATCTCTGCCATGAGTCCGCATTTTTCGGCGAGGGGAATGAACTCGCCCGGTGCGATCATGCCGCGCTCGGCGTGTTTCCAGCGAACCAGCGCCTCGATGCCGCCGATCGTGCCACTCGACAATGAAACCTGCGGCTGGAAGTAGACCTGGAACGCCTTCTCCGAGATGGCGATCCTGATGTCATGCTCGAGCTGTTTGCGGTAATCGAGTTCCTGCCGCAACTCCTCGGAGAAGAATGAGAGACTGCCGCCGTTCTGCTTCTTGGCGCAGTGGAGCGCGAGGTCGGCGTGGACGAGCAGATCTTGTGCATTGTCGGCGTCGACCGGATAGACGGCGACGCCGGCACTGGCGCCCGGAAGGATAGTCGTGCCCTGAAAGACGATCGGCTCGTTGACCTTTCTCAGGGTGCGCCTGGCAACCATGTTGATATCCTCGGTCCCGCCGGCACCATCGAGAATCATCACGAATTCGTCGCCGCCGAGACGAACGCAGAGATCCGACGTCCGGCAAGAATCGCGCATCCGCTGCGCCGTCACCACCAGCACATAGTCGCCGGCGGCGTGGCCGAGTGTGTCGTTGATCTGCTTGAACCGGTCGAGGTCCAGCTGGACCGCCGCAAGCCGTTCTCGCCGACGCTGCGCGCCCTTGATCAGCGTATCGAAATGGTCGGTCAGGAAGGTGCGGTTGTGCAAGCCGGTAAGGCCGTCATGCACGGCGATGAAGGCCATCGAATTGCGGGCATCGATCAGCTCATGCGTTTTGCGCAGAATGGCGTTCGACATCGGCCTGAAGATGAAAAGTGCCACCAGCACGATGACGCCGATGGTGGTGTAGAACAGCGTTCGATGGAGATCGAGAAGTGTTTCCGATCGTGCATCGGCATGGGCGCTGATGCGCTGGCCGAGTGCCGCATAGCCCGACAGCGTAGCGTTGGCGATGGAAGCGTCGAGGTTGACGCGTTCGCCGCCGCCCTTGTAGCCGCCATTATCGGCCATCCCTAGTTGCGATTCAAACGCCGAAACCAGGCGTCCGCCGTTGGCAATAAGCCCGACCGAGAAGTAATCGAGATGAAACGGCTTGGCGAAAAGTACGCTCTCGATCGACTTTGGGTCGAACCTTGCCGGCGACGCCGGGTGGGCGACGACCCGCTCGAGCAGGAGATCGTAGTTCCTCTCGAACTCCGCCGTTGCCTGTTTGAATGCGGTGACCAGAGCCGGTTGCTGGTCACGCGAAGCAGCACCTGCCGCGTTGGCAAGGAAGACAATACGTTGCGACAGCGCCTTTTGCATGCCGACGACGTCGAGCAGCGCATCGTCGTGCCGCTGGGCAGCCATCATCTGCTGGAGAAGGACGAAAGAGGCAATCACCATGGCTGCAATGATCAGCAGCGCCAGCCAATAGCCCGCCCTGATCAACAGTACTAGCCTACCCGAAATGGTTTGCACCGGCTGCTGCGACATTTTCTGGGGCGGTCCCTCTCGCCGACAGATTGTTAGGTGCGAGAACCATTGGCTTGAAAGTGTTAACAGCTCTGGAAGTCGACGGACCGGCGACAGCGGCAGCGGTGGAAAAGCTCGCGAAATGGTTATCGTGTTCTTTCGCGGCGCGCCCGCATTTGAACATCAGCCATTCGCGCCTTTCGGGGGCACTAGCCTTCGCGCCACCAAAGCGGTCGCTTTTGCGGTGGATTTTTCGCCCGCGCGGGGCGACAGTCCATTCAATCTCAACAGGGCCTGATCATGAGCGCGGCGTTCCTCTCCCACATCGACAGCGAGCTTCAAGGGCTGAAATCGGCCGGCCTCTTCAAATCCGAGCGGGTGATCACCTCGACGCAGTCGGCCGAGATTGAGGTGGGCGGCGAGAAGGTGCTGAATTTCTGCGCCAACAACTATCTCGGCCTCGCCGACAGCGCCGAGTTGCGCGACGCGGCCAAGCAGGCGCTTGACCGCTATGGCTATGGCATGGCGTCGGTGCGTTTCATCTGCGGCACGCAGGAAGAGCACAAGCAGCTCGAAGCGACGATTTCTGGCTTTCTGGGCATGGAGGACACGATCCTCTACGGCTCCTGCTTCGATGCCAATGGCGGCCTGTTCGAGACGCTGCTCGGCGAGCAGGATGCGGTCATCTCCGACGCGCTGAACCACGCTTCGATCATCGACGGCGTGCGGCTGTCGAAGGCAAAACGCTTCCGCTACGCCAACAACGACATGGCCGATCTGGAGGCGCGGCTGAAGGAGGCAATGGATTGCCGTTTCCGGCTGATCGCCACCGATGGCGTGTTTTCCATGGACGGCATCATCGCCAATCTGAAGGGCGTCTGCGATCTTGCCGAAAAGTATGATGCGATGGTTATGGTCGACGACAGCCATGCCGTCGGCTTCGTCGGCAAGAACGGCCGCGGCTCGGCCGAGCATTGCGGCGTCGAGGGCAGGGTGGATATCATCACCGGCACGCTCGGCAAGGCATTGGGCGGCGCGTCGGGCGGCTATACTTCGGGCAGGAGCCAAGTGGTCGACTGGCTGCGCCAGCGCTCGCGGCCCTATCTGTTTTCCAACACGCTGATGCCGGCGATCGCCGGGGCCTCGATCCGGGTTTTCGAATTGATCGGCAATGGCGATGGGCTGCGACAGCGCCTATATGCCAATGCGGCGCGCTTTCGCTCCGAGATGGGTAAGCTCGGCTTCACGCTGGCCGGCGCCGATCATCCGATCATACCGGTCATGCTGGGCGATGCGACGCTGGCGCAGGAGATGGCGGCGCGCATGCTGAAGCGCGGCATCTATGTCATCGGTTTCTCGTTTCCGGTGGTGCCGAAGGGC
This sequence comes from Mesorhizobium sp. M0938, assembly GCF_040319125.1. Taxonomy (NCBI): domain Bacteria; kingdom Pseudomonadati; phylum Pseudomonadota; class Alphaproteobacteria; order Hyphomicrobiales; family Phyllobacteriaceae; genus Mesorhizobium; species Mesorhizobium sp. M0938. Next base: position 195,364 of record NZ_JAMYNS010000007.1, read on the forward strand.
CAGGCGCGCATCCGCACGCAAATGTCGGCCGCCCATTCCAGTGCCGACATCGACCGTGCGGTCGAGGCGTTCGGTGCGGTCGGGCGCGAACTCGGTGTGATTTCCTGAACGGCCGGAACCGAAAAGCGATTCCGGATCAAGAGATTCAAGCGACTAAGGCTCTGGGGACAAAAGAATGTCGAACATGATGAAGGCGCTGGTCAAAGCCAAGGCCGAGCCGGGCATCTGGATGGAAGAAGTGCCGGTGCCGGAAATCGGCCCGAACGACGTTCTGATCAAGATCAAGAAAACCGCGATCTGCGGTACCGACGTCCACATCTACAATTGGGACCAATGGGCGCAGAAGACCGTGCCGGTGCCGATGGTGACCGGCCACGAGTTTGTTGGCACGGTCGCCGATTTCGGCGCGGCGGTGACCGAATACAAGGTCGGCCAGCGCGTCTCGGGCGAAGGTCACATCGTCTGTGGCCATTGCCGCAACTGCCGGGCGGGCAGGGGGCATCTGTGCCGCAACACGCTCGGCGTTGGCGTCAACCGGCCGGGCGCCTTCGGCGAATATCTGGCGATCCCGCAGCACAATGTCGTGCCGATCCCCGACGATGTGCCCGACGAGATCGCCGCGATCTTCGATCCCTTAGGCAATGCGGTTCACACCGCATTGTCCTTCGATCTCGTCGGCGAGGACGTGCTGGTCACCGGTGCCGGGCCGATCGGCATCATGGGTGCGCTGGTGGCGCAGTGCGTCGGCGCGCGAAAAGTGGTCATCACCGACATCAACCCGGTGCGGCTGGCGCTGGCGAAAAAACTCGGCGTCCAGCACGTGGTCGACGCGTCGAAGGAAAAGCTTCGCGACGTGATGCCGGCGCTCGGCATGACCGAGGGTTTTGATGTCGGTCTCGAAATGTCTGGCGCCGCACCCGCCTTCCGCGACATGATCGACACCATGAACAATGGTGGCAAGATCGCCATTTTGGGCATTGCGTCGACCGGCTTCGAGATCGACTGGAATAAGGTCATCTTCAAGATGCTGCATCTCAAGGGCATTTACGGCCGCGAGATGTTCGAGACCTGGTACAAGATGATCGCGCTGGTGCAGGGCCCGCTCGATGTCAGCGGCCTGATCACCCACCGCATCGGCATCGACGACTATATTTCCGGCTTCGAGGCGATGAAGAGCGGCAATTCCGGCAAGGTGGTGATGGACTGGTGATCCCGAAGCTACCAGTTTTACGCCCGCGCAAACGACCAGCGAGGACGCGACTTTGAAGCAGAACCGATTACTTGAGCCATTGGTGGCTGCTCTGGAACAGTTGGCCGGCCGATCATACGACGACATGAGGCTTATATTCACGGAAGTCGCCCGACGTCGGCCGGATTTGCTAGAACGGTCGCTGTTCTCTGAGCGTAGTCGCCGAACGACGGAAATCGAGAAGGTGCTGCTTAAGACCATCGCGGAAATAGACACGATGGTCAGCACCGGCTCATTGCCGGATGGACTGACCGCACCATTCTTAAGCCACTTGCGATTTAATCATTCGAACGGTCGTTTGCACGTTGGCCACGGTAGCCAATCCACGCTGCTGTTCTCGGAAGATACAGGGAGCTAGCCTTTGCTCAACACCGCTTCCAGCCCGGCCACTCCGCTGACAATCGCCGCTCGCTCGCTGGCGTTCAGCTCTCCCAACAAGTCCCGCTCGAAGGCTTTCGCCAGCGGCACCATTTCGCGATAGGCGGCAAGGCCAGCCCTGGTCAGCGTCAGATGTTCGAGGCGGCGGTCGTTTTCGTCTGGGATGCGTGTCAGCCACCGCCGCCGTTCGAGCTCGGCGACGGCGCGCGAAACCTTGGTCTTATGCATGGCCGACTGCTCGCCAAGTTCCGTCGCGGTCATCGTGCCGTTCTGGCCGAGCCCGGCCAGCGTGCGCCATTCCGGGCGCGTGAGGCCGTGACGGTCTTTGTAGACCCTCGAGAATTCGCGGCTGACGGCATCGGCGAGACGGTAGAGCCGGTAGGGCAGGAAGCTTTCGAGCTCGAGAATGTCCATTGTGCGTATCCGGGCAAATCGGAAGATTGATAGTTACATTTTCAATGGTTACAAATGAAACCAATCTGGTCAATCCGGGAGGATGCCATGGCCTTTTCCTACATGCCGGGCTTCGGCAACGACTTCGAAACCGAAACCTTGCCTGGTTCGCTGCCGCAAGGGCGGAACTCGCCGCAGCGGCCGGCCTACGGCCTTTATGCCGAGCAGCTTTCGGGCTCGCCCTTCACCGCGCCGCGCGGCACCAATGAGCGTTCCTGGCTCTATCGCATCAGGCCGAGCGTCAGGCACACCGGCCGTTTCAAGTCTGCGAGTTATCCGCTGTGGAAGAGCGCGCCCAATCTCGGCGATCACGAATTGGCGCTCGGGCAATATCGCTGGAATCCGGTGCCGATGCCGAAGGAGCCGACAGACTTCATCGCCGGTATGCGCTCGATCACCACCGCCGGCGACGTGCTCGGCCAGACCGGCATGGCCGCCCATGTCTATGTCGCTAACCGCTCGATGATAGACGACCATTTCTTCAACGCCGACGGCGAGTTGTTGGTCGTGCCGCAGGTGGGTGCCTTGCGCTTAGTCACCGAGATGGGCATCATCGAATTGCGACCGGGCGAGATTGCGGTGCTGCCGCGCGGCCTCGTGTTCAAGGTCGAACTGGTCGATGAAACAGTGCGCGGCTATGTCTGCGAGAATTACGGCGCCAAGCTGACGCTGCCGGATCGTGGCCCGATCGGCGCCAATTGCCTGGCCAATCCGCGCGATTTCAAGACGCCTTGCGCCTGGTTCGAGGACAAGGAGACGCCGTGCCGGCTGATCGTGAAATGGTGCGGGCAGTTCCATGTCACCGAGCTTGATCATTCGCCGCTGGATGTGGTGGCGTGGCACGGCAATTATTCGCCCTACAAATATGATCTTGCGACCTTTTCGCCGGTCGGCGCACTGTTGTTCGACCACCCCGATCCGTCGATCTTCACCGTGCTGACAGCGCCGAGCGGCGAAGAGGGCACCGCCAACATCGACTTCGTCATCTTTCCGCCGCGCTGGCTGGTGGCCGAGAACACCTTCCGCCCGCCCTGGTACCACCGCAACATCATGAGCGAGTTCATGGGCCTGATCCACGGCCAGTACGACGCCAAGGAGGAGGGGTTCGTTCCCGGCGGCATTAGCCTGCACAATCTGATGCTGGCCCACGGGCCTGATGCGTCTGGCTTCGAAAAGGCCTCGCGCGCCGAACTGAAACCGGTCAAGCTCGACAACACCATGGCCTTCATGTTCGAGACGCGATTCCCGCAGATGCTGACCCGCTACGCCGCCGAAGTTGAAACCCGGCAGGAGAATTACATCGACTGCTGGGCCGATCTAAAGAAGCGCTTCAACGGCACGCCCGAGGGCGACTGGTCTTGAGCGCTGATCCAACGCGGCTGGTGCTGCTGGGCTCGAAAGGCGGCCCGGCGCTCCGGCCGGGCGGGCCGTGGCCGAGTTCATCGCTGCTGGAGATCGGCGGCCGCAACATCGTTGTCGATTGTGGGCTTGGCGTGACGCGTGGGCTGGTCGACGCCGGCACCAGCTTGAAGACGCTGGATCTGATCTTCATCACGCATCTGCATTCCGACCATGTGCTGGAACTCGGTCCGCTGATCCACACCGCCTGGACGGCGGGTCTGGCGACACCGGTCACCGTGTTCGGCCCGCCCGGAACGGGCCACTACTGGCAGCGTTTTTGCCAGGCGATGGAATTCGACATCGAGATACGCATCGCCGACGAAGGCCGGCCCGATATCGCAGACATGGTTTCGATCGTCGAATTCGGCGAAGGCCGGGCAATGGAGGAGCGCGGCCTGAAGGTTTCAGCGCTGCGCGTCGACCACCCGCCGGTGATCGACTGCTTTGCGTTGCGCTTCGAGCATGCCGGACAAAGCGTCGTGTTCTCCGCCGATACGGCATACTTTCCGCCATTGGCCGATTTTGCCAAAGGCGCCGATATCCTCGTCCATGAAGCCATGCTGGAAGACGGCATCGAGCGGCTCGTCGCGAAGACCGGCAACGGCGCGCGGCTCAGAGAACATCTGCTCGCCAGCCACAGTTTTGCTGGGGAGGCGGGGTGTATCGCCACCGACGCCGGGGTCGGGAGACTGGTGCTCAACCACCTCATTCCGGCCGACGATCCCGAGATCGGAGAGGCCGATTGGATCGCCGCCGTTAGGAAAACATGGGCCGGTGACTTGACGATCACCCGCGACGGCCTTGTTGTGGGGCTTAGGGAGTGAGGATGGCCAACGACAAGCTTTGGGAAGAGGTGCGCGGATCCGAGGAGAGATCCTCGACGCAACTCTCGATGCTTCTTGAGAAAGTGCAGGATCTGCCATCTTTCGTCCGGTTCATCGACGCGCTGAGCAAGGACCGTAAGGACGCGGATCGCAAGGAGGCAACGAAGCCAGCAGGACCTGATACCAGCTGGAACGGATGGGAAAATGGCTCGCTCAGCACATTTCTTGAATCATCGGTCACTTGGTTCAAAGACAATGGGCGAGGCGACCCGGCATTTTTGGCGGGTGACAATCCCTGGAAAGCCGCAGCCAGAGTTATCTATGCCGGCAAATACTACGAGTAAACGCCCTGGGAGGACACATGAAGCTTGCCACATTGAAAGACGGGACGCGCGATGGAAAACTGGTCGTCGTCTCACGCGACCTGACGCGGTTCACCGATGCCTCGTTTCTCGTGCCGACGCTGCAGGCGGCGCTCGACGACTGGGGCCGAATAGCGCCGCATCTGGCCGCCATGGCGGAATCGCTGGAGAACAATGCGGTGCCGTCAGCGCGCTTTCACGAGCACGACGCCCATTCGCCGCTGCCGCGCGCCTATCAATGGGCGGACGGCTCGGCCTATGTGAACCATGTCGAGTTGGTGCGGAAGGCGCGGGGCGCGGAGATGCCGGCAAGCTTCTGGACCGATCCGCTGATTTATCAGGGTGGTTCGGACAGTTTCATCGCGCCGCGTGATCCGATCCGGGCGGCCGACGAGGCTTTTGGCGTCGACATGGAAGGGGAGGTTGCTGTCGTTGTCGATGATGTTCCGATGGGAGCAAGCCTGGATGAGACGCGGGCCGCGATCCGGCTGGTCATGCTGGTCAATGACGTCACGCTGCGCTCCCTGACCGCCCCAGAGCTTGCCAAGGGTTTTGGCTTCTTCCAGTCGAAACCATCCTCGGCTTTTTCGCCGGTCGCGGTGACGCCGGACGAGTTGGGCGACGCCTGGGATGGCGGCAAGGTCAGCCTGCCGCTGCTGGTCGATCTCAACGGCAAGCCGTTCGGCCGGGCCAACGCCGGCGTGGACATGACCTTCGATTTTCCGGCGCTGATTGCACATGCGGCGAAAACCCGGCCGCTGGCCGCCGGCACCATCATCGGTTCTGGCACCGTCTCCAACAAGCTCGACGGCGGCCCGGGCAAGCCCGTCTCGGCGGGCGGCGCCGGCTATTCCTGCATTGCCGAGTTGCGTATGATCGAGGCGATCGAGGCCGGCGCGCCGAAAACGCCATTCCTGCGTTTTGGCGACACGGTGCGCATTGAGATGAAGGACAGAGCCGGACACTCGATCTTTGGCGCCATCGAGCAGAAGGTCGAGAAATACGAGAGCTAGGACAATGACGGGCATATCTTTCTATCTTCTGTGCGGTGTCTGGGCCCTTGTCATGCTGGTAATCTTCGTCCAGGCGATCCGGCTGAGCTATCGCATCGAGGCGCGCTCTCCCGACCTGACCAACCGCAGCGGCTTTCCGCGCAACGCGATGATGTTCCATACCGTCACCAACACGAACGTGGCGCGGGACGAGGAGACGCAAGCCATGCGGCGGCGCATGAACCGGCTTCTGCTGGTCGTTCTCGCCGGATTTGCGCTTCTGTGGGCGGGCGTGTCCTTGGTCCAGTCAGCGGAGTGAAGCCATGGACCTGCTGGACCATAGTCGCCGCATGGCGCGCAACAATCTCTGGTCGAATGACCGGCTCTATCGCGCTGTGTTGCAGCTTCAGCCCGGTGAATTCGAAGCCGAGCGAACCAGCTTCTTCCCGTCGATCAAGGCAACACTCAACCACATCCTGGCGGTCGATCATCTCTATCTCGATTTTCTCGAAGAGGGCGGCGTTGGCGCCGCGGCCTATGATGAGTTCTTGTTCTTCGACGAAGCGGACGCGCTCTTTGGCAAGCGGGCGGCGGCCGACCTACGGCTGGTCGCCTTTTGCGACCGTCTGTCGGCCGACGATCTCGATCGCCGCGTCATCACCGACCGGCGCGAGGACGGCATGATCCCCGAGCGCATCGGCGACCTGCTCGCCCATCTCTTCATCCACGACATCCATCATCGCGGCCAAGTGCACGCAATGCTGTCCGGCACGTCGGTGAAGCGCCGCAGCTCGACGAGTTCTTCCTCGACTATGATCTGAAGCTGCGGAAAGCGGAGGTCGAGCGGCTGAATCTGGAATGATCAAACCAACGTAACGTCATAGGCTGAAAAATGCCGATCCGCAGTGACCAACGTCAGGCCTTCAATTTGAGCCTGTGCGATGAGCAGACGGTCGAAAGGATCGCGGTGATGGAGCGGCAAATGCTCAAGCCTCGCCGCGTGTAGTTCATTCACACTGAGGATCGGAATGCCGTTCGATCGCAAGATCTCCACTATGTTGCCTGTGAGCGTGACTTTGCCGAGCGATTTCTTGATGGCGATCTCTGCTACCGAGACGGCGCTGACGACCACATCCTCGCCCGCAAGAAAGATGTCGCGATGGTGGTCCGAAAGGCGTGAGTACCCAAAGCAGAATATGAGTATCCACCAGATATTGGTGGCTCATTTAGTGTACTCGTCCCATTCGGGACCGAGTTCATCAAAATCATCCGATATCCGAATTTGGCCTTTCAGGGCCCCAAAAAGGCCCTTGCTTCCGCCAGCCCGGGCGGGCGCGCTCAAGGTCGCCACCACCTCTCCGTGCCGCGTCAGATGGATCTCTTCGCCGGCCTGGGCACGTTTCACCAACTCGGAGAGTTGGGCCTTTGCTTTTGCCATCGGAACATTCATGGTCAGACCTCTTATGACCAGAATTAAGGTCATAACTGATCAAACCACAAGGCACCTCGGGCCGAACTGGCTACGCCGCCTTGCCGTCCACCTTCAGCACCCCGCGCTTGATCTGGTCCTGCTCGATCGATTCGAACAATGCGCGGAAATTGCCCTCGCCAAAGCCTTCATCGCCCTTCCTCTGAATGAATTCGAAGAAGATCGGTCCGATCACGGTTTTGGAAAAGATCTGCAGCAGGATCTTGGTCGTGCCGCCGTCGACCACGCCTTCGCCGTCGATCAGGATACCGTGCTTTTTCATCCGCTCGATCGGCTCGTCATGGCCGCTAACCCTGTCGTGGGACATGTCGTAATAGGTCTCGGGCGGACCTGGCATGAACTTCAGCCCGTTGGCGGCCAGCCTGTCGGTGGCGCCGTAGATCTCGTCCGTGCCGACGGCAATGTGCTGGATGCCTTCGCCATTGTACTTCTTCAGATACTCGGCGATCTGGCTGGTCTCGTCCTTGGATTCGTTGAGCGGAATGCGGATCTTGCCGCAGGGCGAGGTAATGGCGCGGCTGACCAGTCCGGTGATCTTGCCGTCGATATCGAAGAAATGGATTTGCTTGAAGCCGAACAGGTCGCGGTAGAAATCCCACCATTTGTCCATGTTGCCGCGGTAGACATTGTGGGTGAGGTGGTCGAGATAATAGAAGCCGACGCCTTCCGGCTTTGGGTCGCGCGCCCCCAGCCAGTCGAACTCGGCATCATAGGCTGAGCCCTTCTCGCCGTAGACCTCGATGAAATAAAGCAGCGAGCCGCCGATGCCGACGATTGCTGGCACGTCGAGCGCCTTGTCGGTGCCTTCGTAAGGCGTGGCCCCTTTGGCGACGGCGTGATCGAAGGCATGCTTGGCGTCGACTACCCGCCAAGCCATCGACGCTGCGCAGGGCCCATGCTTGTCGACGAATTTCATTGCATGCGAGTCGGGTTCGGCATTGACGACATAGTTGATGTCGCCCTGCCGCCAGACGGTGATGTTCTTGGTGCGATGCTTGGCCACCGGCACATAGCCCATACGGGCAAAAAGCTCGGCGAGCTTTTCCGGTTCGGGATGCGCGAACTCAACGAATTCGAAGCCGTCGGTGCCGGCTGGGTTGGCTTTGCTGATCTTCGCGGGCGGCGCATCGTGCGGGAAGGGACCCATGGCATTGTCCTCCAAAGCTGGCGTGGCCAAAAAGGCCACTTCAACCCAATCATAGCGCGGAGCGATTGCACGGTGCTTGCATTCAAACGCTTGAAATGATCAGATCATGCGGGAGTTGTGCATGATAGAAGGAAAATTCATGGATGACGCGCGCATTGATCAGTTTGATCGCAAGATAATGGCTCTGTTGCAGGGCGACGCACGGCTGACCAACAACGATCTATCGGAACGGGTGAACCTGTCGGCGTCGCAATGTTCGCGCCGCCGCCAGAGACTGGAGGAGGATGGCTATATCAGAGGCTACAGGGCGGTACTCGACCGCGACAAGCTCGGCTTCTCGCTGGTCAACGTCATCTCGGTGACGCTTGCCACCCACAACCGCGACAATGCGCAGCGCTTCGGCGAATTGGTGGCGCGGCTGCCGGAAGTGCAGGAGGCGCATGCGCTGACCGGCGAGATGGACTACATCCTGAAGGTGGTGACGCCCGACCTGAAATCGCTGTCGGAGTTCGTCAACGGCGTACTCCTGCCGCACGAATCCGTGCAGCATGTGAAGACGGCGATCGTGCTCGAAACGCTGAAGGAAACCGGCGCGCTGCCGATCTGACGGCGCGCTGCCATAGTCAGTCCTTCGATTGCTGGATCAGCCCATAAAGATTGGTGCAGCGGGCGCCGGAACGGCAATAGGCGAAGATCGGGCCTTCGAGTTCGTCGAGCGCCTCGGCCTGGTCCTCGACATTCTCGGCCGTGATCTGGCCGCTGACGACCGGGATGTAACGGAAAGCGAGCCCAGCGGCTTCAACCGCCGCTTTGACCGTGTCGGCCGAAGGCTGGCCGGGCTGTTCTTCATCCGGTCTGTTGCAGATGACGCTCTTGAAGCCGGCGGCCTTGATGGCAGCGACGTCGGCGGGCTGGATCTGGCCCGAGACCGAATAGTCCTCGCTGATCTCACGATATTCCATGGTCTTGTCCTCGCAATCTTGTTGGCGGCAGTCTTGCCACTCCACGACGAAGCCGGCAATCCGCATCGGGGGAATTCTCTGCCAAATAGATATTGCGAGCCGGAAATCCAACCGGGGCGACAATGCCCAGTCGAATAGACTCAGCTTCCGAGGATCGCACCTTTGATCTGGGCGATGTTGTTGTGCATCAGGTCGATATAGGTCGAGGCCGGGCCGTCGGGCTGCGATAGCGCGTCCGAATAGAGCGTGCCGCCCACCTTGATGCCCGTCTCGCTGGCGATCTGCTCGATCAGCCGCGCATTGGTGATGTTCTCGATGAAGACTGCAGCCGCCTTGTCCTGCTTCACCTGGCTGACCAGCTTGGCGACGTCGGCAGCGGACGGCTCCGACTCCGTCGACACCCCTTCGGGGGCCAGGAAGGTGAGGCCATAGGCCTTCTCGAAATAGCCGAAGGCATCATGCGAGGTGATGACGACGCGTTTCTCTTCCGGTATGGACTGGATCGCCGCCTTCACTTCGCCTTCGACCGCATCGAGCTTCGCCGTGTAGGCCGTGGCATTGGCCTTGTAGCTGTCGCAACCCGCAGCGTCAGCGGTGCAGAAGGCGTCGGCGATGTTCTTCACATAGATCTTGGCATTGGCGATCGACTGGAAGGCATGTGGATCGGTGTCTTCGCCTTCGGCGGCATCGGCGTCGGCGAATTCGGGTTTGAAGTTGATCGGCGTGACGTCCTTGGTCAGAACGGCGATTGTCGCCTTGGTGGCGCTGGCGTCGACCAGGCGCTGCAGAAAGCCTTCGAAATGCAGGCCGTTGACCAGCACCACATCCGCACCCGCCATGGCCACCGCGTCCGCCGGGTTCGGCTCGTAGACATGGGCATCGCCGTCCGGCCCGACGATAGTGGTCAGATTGATGCGATCGCCGCCGACATTTTTGGCGAAATCGGCAATGATCGTGAAGCTGCAGACCACTTTCAACGGCTCCGCGAGGGCCGCCGACGCGCTAAAGGCAGTTAATGTTATAACGCTCATTGCCAAGGCGGCGCGGATCGACTTCAGCATGGACAAGTCTCCTTTTTGGGATCAGGCGGTTCTGTGGCGGTGATGGATAATACGGGCGCGCAGGATGCCGCGCGTGCCGAACAAGATCGAAGCAAAATAGACGACGCCCGCAGACAAGATGATCGCCGGGCCGGAAGGCAGCGAAACATGATAGGACAGAAGCAGCCCGGCGACGCAGGAGGCAAAGCCAATCAACACCGCCAGCACGCACATCGGCTCGACGCGCATGGTCCAGAAGCGGGCGGCGGCGGCAGGCAGCATCATCAGTCCGACCGACAGCAGCGTGCCGAGCGCCTGGAAGCCGCCGACAAGGTTGAGCACGACGAGGCCGAGGAAGATGAAATGCACCGGACTACCCAATCGGCTGACCGAGCGCAGGAACAATGGATCGAGGCATTCGGCGACCAGCGCCCGCCAGAAGACGGCGAGGCTGACCAGCGTAACCAGGACGATGCCGCCGATCAGCGTCAGCGCTTCATTGTTGAGTGCCAGCACGGTGCCGAACAGCACATGCATGAGATCGACGCTGGAGCCGCGGATCGATACCATTAGCACGCCGATGGCCAGCGAAATCAGATAGAAGGCCGCCATTGAGGCGTCCTCGCGCTGGACGGTGAAGCGCGAGACGGCGCCGGCACCGAGCGCCACGATGATACCAGCAATCAACCCGCCGATGGTCATCGGCAGGATCTCCAGCCCATAGAACAGGAAGCCGGCGGCAGCCCCCGGCAGGATGGCATGGGCCATGGCGTCGCCGGAAAGGCTCATGCGCCGCAGCATCAAAAACACGCCGACGGGGCAGGCGCCAAGCGACAGCATCAGCGACCCGGCAAGCGCCCGCTGCATGAAGGCGAAATCGGCGAACGGAGCGATGAGAAGACCGTAGAGCGTCTCTATCATGCCGCCCTCGGCCCGGAACCGTCATGATGGTGGTGCCCATGATCGTGCCCAGGGTGATGAGCGTGATCACCGTGCTCATGATTGTCGGGCTCGCACCAGGGTGCGTTCTCCTCCCAGGCCTCGTGGAAGCGTCGCGCGCGCAGCAGATTTTCCGGCCGCAGCGTTTCCTTGGTCTCGCCCCAGGCGATTGGCTGGCGCGCCAGCAATAGCGTTTCGGGGAAATTCTGGCGCACTAGATCCAAATCGTGGACAACGACCATGATCGTGCGTTCCTCGCCATGCCAGCGCTTGATCAGTGCGATCAGGTCGCCGACCGTCTTGGTGTCGACGGCGTTGAACGGCTCGTCGAGCAGGATCAGGTCGGCATCCTGCAGCAGAACGCGGGCAAACAGCGTGCGCTGCAACTGGCCGCCCGACAGCGTGTCGATCGGGCGCTTCTCGAAGCCGCCGAGGCCGACGGCCATCAGCGCCTGGCTGACCGAATCGCGATCTTCCTTGGTATAGCGGCCGAGCAGCCCGCGCCGTGGCCACAGCCCGAGCGAAACCAGATCGACAACCCTGGCCGGAAAGGAGCGGTCGAGCTCCGACTGCTGCGGCAGATAGGCGGCGCGTACGCCGGGCGCGCGGACAACCGTGCCGGCCATCGGCTTCAACACGCCGACGATACCCTTCATCAGGGTCGACTTTCCCGAGCCGTTGGCGCCGACGACGGCAGTCAGCGATCCCCGGCGGATCGTGCCGTCGAGATGATGGATCGCCGGATGACTGTTGTAGCCCAGCGTCAGATCGCGGAAGGTCAGGCAGGTTTTGGTCATATACGATCCGTGGCGGCACGACTGGTACGTCGGCGGCGATTGGATATGTGATGTTATTACATTAGTCAACAAGCCAATCGGGCGGAATTGCGGCGACCGAGGAGATTTGCCTGTACTCTTTGGCGGTTGGCTCAAGAGGATTCGCTCGTGCAACCTTGCCCCCGGCGAACCGCGACTCTAAAGAGGCGCGACCCACAAAGGAAGGAACGTCCAATGAGCATTCGTCGCATCGATGTAGGCCCGCGCATGAGCCAGATCGTCATCCACGGCAACACCGTCTATCTAGCCGGCCAGGTCGGTCAGCCGGGCGGAAACGTCGGCGCCCAGACAAGGGACATTCTGGCCGCCATCGACGAATTGCTGGCCAAGGCCGGCACCGACAAGACCAAGATCCTGCAGGCGATCATCTGGCTGGCCGACATGAGCACCTTTGCCGAGATGAATGCGGAATGGGACAAGTGGGTGCCGCAGGGCCACACCCCGGCCCGCGCCACCGGTGAGGCCAAGCTTGCCGGCCCGGAATATTTGGTCGAGATCATCGTTACCGCTGCCATCTGAGGCGCGGCGCTTTACCCTCCCCCTTGAGGGAGGGTCGCGAAGCAAATTGCCGCAGGGTGGCACTTTGCGAAGCGGGGTGGGGTCGGTGCAACCTCGCCGACCCCACCCCGTCTCGCAGTCTCTGCTTCGCTCCGACTGCTCGCCGACCCTCCCCCTCGAGGGGGAGGGTTACCCCTGCGAAGGCGTAAACCTTGCCACCAGCATGTGGCTATCCGCCGGGTAGGTGAAACGCACATGGGTGACGGGGTGCTCGGCGCTCCATGTCCGCCGCTCGACCACCAAACATGGTGCGCCGGCTTGGATACCGAGCGCGGCCGCAATGTGTCTGTCGGCGGCGACTGCGCGAATGCGGTGCTCGGCGGCGCTCCACGGCACGCGGGCAATCAGCCAGGGCCCGGGCGCGATGGCATGAAATTCTTCGTCGGCGGCCTCGGCCACGGCGGCCAGGTTGATCAGCCTCTGTTCGTGGGCGAACGGCCGCTTGCCGGCGAAATGCTGGCATTCCAGCGCCAGCACAGGTCCGGCGGCAGAGAGCTCCAGCAAGGCGCGGTCCTCCATAGTGCTGCGCCTTTTATGTCGCGCCACACGCTCGTAGCGATAGGGCAGACCGAGCGCCTCGACCTCGATCCTGATATCGTGGATTTCCAACACCGCGGCTTGCGACTGCGGCCGCCGGACAAAACTGCCGGAGCGGCGGCGGCGCTCGATCAGCCCGGCCTTGGCAAGCTGCGACAGCGCCTTGTTCACTGTCATGCGCGAGCATTTGTACTCGGCCGTCAGTTCGTGCTCAAACGGGATGCGGTGGCCGGGCGGCCAGGCGCCGGAAAGGATCCGCTCGCTGATGTCGGACAGGATGCGCTGATGCAGCGAGAGAGGCTCGCCGCCGTCCATTGTCTCGATTGTGCTCATGCCGAAAGCGCCGTCATCACCTTGCGAAAACGCTCGGCAATGGCATCGCGCCTTGCATGCCTGCCGCCGATGACCAGTTTCTTGCCATGCACCCAGACGCAATCGACCTTGGTGCCGTTGGCGAAGATCCAGGCGTCGAGCACCGCGTCGCCCGTCTTGCCGGCAAGCGAGGGGTGGATGCCGTCGAGAGAGACGAAATCGGCAGAGGCACCAGCGGCGATCTCTGAGGGGCCCGCGCCAAGGGCCGCACTGCCTCCGTCGAGCGCTGCATCGAACAGCGCGCGGCCGGTCGAGCCGCCCGCCACCGCCAGCACGTTGCGGGCACGGTGGGCGAGACGCTGTGAATATTCGAGCTGCCGCAATTCGTCGGGCAGACCGATCAGCACGTTGGAATCGGAGCCGACGCCGAAGCGGCCGCCATGTTGCGTGAACAGGGGCGCGGCAAAGGTGCCATCGCCGAGATTGGCCTCGGTGATCGGGCAGAGGCCGGCGATTGCTCCGCTTTTGGCCATGCCAATCGTTTCCGCATCGGTCATGTGGGTGGCATGGATCAGGCACCAGCGCTCATCGACCTTGGCATTGGCGAGCAGCCATTCGACCGGCCGTGCCCCGGACCAGGCAAGGCAGTCCTCGACTTCCTTCACTTGCTCGGCAATATGGATGTGGATCGGTCCGCCCGGCACCATTGCCGCGATATCCTCCAGTTCCTCCGGTGTCACGGCGCGCAGACTGTGCGGGGCGACGCCAACGACGCCTTGATTCAAGGTGCGAACGCATTCCTGGCATTTCTCAACGAGCTGCGAGAACCGATTCACATCGTTGATGAATCGCCGCTGGCCTTCGTTCGGCGCAGCGCCGCCGAAGGAGGAATGCGCATAGAAGACCGGCAGCAGCGTCAGTCCGATGCCGGTGTCGGCAGCGGCGGCAGTGATGCGCTCCGCCATCTCGGCGATATTGGCATAGGGTTGGCCATCGCGATCGTGGTGGAGGTAGTGAAACTCGCCGACGCGCGAAAATCCGGCCTCCAGCATCTCGACATAGAGCTGGGCTGCGACCGCCTCGACCTGATCAGGTGTCATCCACAGTGCGAAACGATACATCACCTCCCGCCAGCTCCAGAAACTGTCGGCTGAAGGGCCGCGCTGCTCGGCAAGGCCCGCCATGCCGCGCTGGAAGGCATGGCTGTGCAGGTTCGGCATGCCTGGAAGCAGGATGGCATGGCGTTCGTCGCCGGGCTGGGAAGACGCGTTCGGCTCGATCGTGGTGATACGGCCATCACTGACGACGATCCGGGCATTGGAATGCCAGCCGTCGGGCAGAAGCGCCTGTTCCGCAAAGATCGCCGTCACGTTTTTCTCTCCGATTCCTGTGTCCCGTGCAATGATACCACTTGCAGTGCGTTTCAATATGTATATACATAATCACCGCCGATTGAAACGGAAAAGATGATGGCTGGAAAGAGCAAAGATCGGGCAGGGGAGGTTCGCCTCTGGCGCAATGCGCGCCTGGCGACCATGGCCGAACGTGCTGCCGGGCTGGGTATCGTCGAACACGGCGCGATCGCGGCACGCGATGGCGTGATCGTCTATGCCGGCCCGGAAGCCGACATGCCGGCTGCACTTTTTCAAGGCGCCGAGATTATCGATTGCGAAGGCCGTTGGATCACACCGGGCCTGATCGACTGCCACACTCATCTGGTCCATGCCGGCAACCGCGCCAACGAATTCGAGATGCGGCTGGCCGGCGCCACCTATGAAGAAGTAGCCAAGGCCGGCGGCGGCATCGTCTCGTCGGTCAAGGCGCTGCGCACTGCCAGCGAGCACGAACTGGTCGCCCAGTCGCTGCCGCGCCTCGACGCGCTGATTGCCGAAGGCGTCACCACGGTCGAGATCAAGTCGGGTTACGGGCTTGATCTCGAAAACGAGAAGAAATCGCTGCGTGCCGCGCGGCTCCTGGGCCAGCATCGTCCGGTAACGGTGAGGACGAGCTTCCTCGGCGCTCACGCGCTGCCGCCCGAGGCGAAAGGCGACAAAGACGCTTTTGTCGATCTGGTCGCAAACGAAATTCTTCCGGCGGTCGCCGCCGAGGGTTTGGCCGATGCCGTCGATGGGTTCTGCGAAGGCATCGCCTTTTCGCCCGAGCAGATTTCTCGGGTGTTCGATGCGGCGAAAGCAGCAGGCCTGCCGGTCAAGCTCCACGCCGATCAATTGTCCAATCTGCACGGCGCCGAACTCGCCGCGCGCTATGGCGCGCTGTCGGCAGACCATCTCGAATATACCGACGAGGCCGGTGCGGCGGTAATGGCCGCGGCTGGCACCGTGGCGACGATCCTGCCCGGTGCCTATTATTTCATTCGTGAGACCAAGAAACCGCCGATCGGCCTGTTCCGCCAGCATGGCGTCAAAATGGCGGTCGCCACCGACAACAATCCCGGCACTTCGCCGCTGACCTCGCTGCTGCTGACCATGAACATGGCGGCGACATTGTTTGGCCTGACGGTCGACGAATGCCTGGCCGGCGTGACCCGCGAGGCTGCCCGTGCGCTTGGGCTGCTCGGACAGACCGGCACGCTGGAAGCTGGCAAATCCGCCGACCTGGCGATCTGGAACATCGAGCGTCCGGCCGAGCTCGTCTACCGCATGGGCTTCAACCCGCTGCATGCCCGCATCTGGAGGGGACAATGACCGAACTCGTGCTGAAGCCTGGAAATGCGACGCTGGCCGACTGGCGCGAAATCTATCGCGGCGCCGTGCCGAAGCTGGATGCTGCTTGCCGTCCCGGGATCAAGGCCAGCGCCGAGGCGGTGGCGCGCATCGTTGCCAAGGGTGAGCCGGTCTATGGCATCAACACCGGCTTCGGCAAATTGGCCAGCGTCCGCATTCCCGCCGCCGACCTCGAGACCCTTCAACGCAACATCGTGCTGTCGCATGCCGCCGGCGTCGGCGAACCGATGCCGGTTGCAATCGTCCGGCTGATGATGGCGCTGAAGCTGGCCAGCCTGGCGCAGGGCGCCTCCGGCGTGCGGCCGCAGACTATCGAACTGCTGGAGGCGATGCTCGCCAACGACGTCATTCCGGTGGTGCCGGCGCAAGGCTCGGTCGGCGCCTCAGGCGACTTGGCGCCGCTGTCGCACATGACGGCTGTCATGATCGGCGTCGGCGAGTGTTTCACCCCGCATGGCCGCTTCCCGGCCAAGGTCGCTTTCGTCTCGCACGGACTGGAGCCGGTGACGCTCGGCGCCAAAGAAGGCCTGGCGCTGCTCAACGGCACGCAGTTCTCGACTGCCTATGCGTTGGCCGCCCTGTTCGATGCCGAAGTTCTCTATCAATCGGCGCTGGTTGCCGGCGCGCTGTCGACCGATGCTGCGAAAGGCTCCGACGCCCCATTCGATCCACGCATCCATCTCTTGAGAAAGCATCGCGGCCAGATCGAGACGGCAGAGGCGCTGCGCAATTTGATGGCCGGCAGCGCCATTCGTGAATCGCACCGGGTCGGCGACGAACGCGTGCAGGACCCGTATTGCTTGCGGTGCCAACCGCAGGTGATGGGCGCGGCGCTCAGCGTGCTGCGCCAGGCCGCCGACACGCTGGGCACCGAGGCCAACGGCGTCACCGACAATCCGCTGATCTTCGCCGAGGACGACACAGCGCTTTCCGGCGGCAATTTCCACGCCGAGCCGGTGGCCTTCGCCGCCGACATGATCGCGCTCGCCGTCTGCGAGATCGGCTCGTTGTCGGAACGGCGCGTCGCCATGCTGGTCGATCCGGCGCTGTCGGGCATGCCGGCTTTCCTGACGCCTAAGCCCGGCTTGAATTCCGGCTTCATGATCCCGCAGGTGACGGCGGCGGCACTCGTCTCGGAAAACAAGCAGAAGGCCTATCCGGCCAGCGTCGATTCAATCCCGACCTCCGCTAATCAGGAGGATCACGTCTCGATGGCGGCGCATGGCGCACGCCGGCTGATCGGCATGGTCGAGAATGCGACGGCCGTGATCGGTATCGAATTGCTGGCCGCGGCCCAGGGCTGCGATTTCCATGCGCCGCTGGTATCGAGCGATGCATTGGAGGCGGTGCGCAGGCTGGTCAGGGCCGAGGTACCGCATCTCGACAATGACCGGCATTTCCATCCCGACATGGAAAAGGCCATCGCCATGGTGCGCAGCGGCGCGGCGGTGAAGGCAGCAGGCGCGGTGGCGCTGCCGGGAATTTCTGGAGCAGCATGATGGACAGCTGGCTCACGGTCACCCGCGGCACTGCACCCCTGCTGGTTTCGATCCCGCATACCGGCATCGATCTCGCCGGTCTTGAGAACCGGCTGATCTCGCCCTGGCTCGGTCGGCGCGACTGCGACTGGTGGATCGACAAGCTTTATGACTTTGCCGAAGGCCTTGGCGCGACCGTCGTCCACACCGCCATCTCGCGCACCGTGATCGACGTCAACCGCGACCCGTCCGGCGCCTCGCTCTACCCCGGTCAGACGACCACCGGCCTGTGCCCGACCGAGACCTTCGACGGCGATCCGCTCTACCGCGAGGGCGAAGAGCCCGGACCTTCGGAAGTCGACCAACGCCGCGAAAAATACTTCATGCCTTATCATGCGGCCTTGCAGGCCGAGATCGACAGGTTGCGTGCCTTGCACCAGAAGATCGTGCTCTACGACTGCCATTCGATCCGCTCGGTGCTGCCGCGCCTGTTCGACGGCACGCTGCCGATGTTCAACCTTGGCACCAATGACGGCAAGAGCGCCGATCCGGCCCTGCAGGCGATGGTCGACGAGATCCTCGCCGGAACCGGCGAGACATACGTGGTGAATGGCCGCTTCAAGGGCGGTTGGATTACGCGCAATTTCGGCCAGCCTCAAAACAACGTCCATGCGCTGCAGATGGAACTCTCCAACCGCGGCTATATGCGCGAGCCCGAGGGCAAGGGGATGCCCGACAATTGGCCGGTGCCTTACGACCCCGCATTCGCCGCGCCGATCCGCGCCACGCTGAAGCGGATTCTGGAAGGCGCGATTGCCTGGGCCGGGCGCTGACGCACCTCCGCATAGCTCATTCGAAAGGAAAAGTGACGCCATGACCGATCCTCGTCATAACATCCGCGAAGTCCGCAGCCCACGCGGCACCGAGCTCAATGCCCGGACATGGCTGACGGAAGCGCCGCTGCGCATGCTGATGAACAACCTCGATCCCGATGTCGCCGAAAACCCAAATGAGCTGGTCGTCTATGGCGGCATCGGTCGAGCGGCACGCACCTGGAACGACTTTGATCGCATCGTCGCCTCGCTGAAGACGCTTGGAGATGACGAGACGCTGTTGGTGCAGTCCGGCAAGCCGGTCGGCGTGTTTCGCACGCACACCGATGCGCCGCGCGTGCTGATCGCCAATTCCAACCTCGTGCCGCATTGGGCGACATGGGAGAAATTCAACGAGCTCGATAAGAAGGGCCTGATGATGTACGGCCAGATGACGGCCGGCTCGTGGATCTACATCGGCACGCAAGGCATCGTGCAGGGCACCTACGAGACCTTCGTCGAGGCCGGCCGCCAGCATTATGGTGGCAATCTCAGGGGCAAATGGATCCTGACCGGCGGCCTCGGCGGCATGGGCGGCGCCCAACCGCTGGCCGCGGTCATGGCTGGTGCCTGCTGTCTGGCGATCGAGTGCGATCCCGACCGCATCGATTTCCGGCTGCGCACCCGCTATGTCGACGAACGCGCCGACACGCTCGACGAGGCGCTGGAAAAGATCGAGCGCTGGACCAGGGCCGGCGAGGCGAAATCGGTTGGCCTGGTCGGCAACACCGCCGACATCGTGCCGGAACTGGTGCGGCGCGGCGTGCGTCCCGACATGGTCACCGACCAGACGTCGGCGCATGATCCGCTCAACGGCTATCTGCCCAAGGGCTGGTCGCTCGCCGAATGGCGCGAGAAGCGCACCAGCGACCCGAAGGCGGTCGAAAAGGCGGCGCGCGCGTCGATGCGCGAACATGTCGAGGCCATGGTGGCGTTCTGGAATGCCGGCGTGCCGACGCTCGATTACGGCAACAACATCCGCCAGGTGGCGAAGGAGGAAGGGTTCGAGAACGCCTTTGCTTTCCCGGGTTTCGTGCCGGCCTATATCCGACCGCTGTTTTGCCGCGGCATCGGCCCGTTTCGTTGGGCAGCCCTCTCGGGCGATCCTGAGGACATCTACAAGACCGACGCCAAGGTGCGCGAACTGACGCCCGGCAACACCCACCTGCACAACTGGCTCGACATGGCGCGCGAACGCATCGCCTTCCAGGGTCTGCCGGCGCGCATCTGCTGGGTCGGTCTCGGCGACCGCCACCGACTGGGCCTCGCCTTCAATGAGATGGTGGCTAAGGGCGAGCTCAAGGCGCCGGTGGTCATCGGCCGCGATCATCTCGATTCCGGCTCGGTCGCCTCGCCGAACCGCGAGACGGAGGCGATGAAGGACGGCTCGGACGCCGTCTCCGACTGGCCGCTGCTTAATGCGCTGCTCAACACCGCCTCCGGCGCAACCTGGGTATCGCTGCATCATGGCGGCGGCGTCGGCATGGGCTTCTCGCAACATGCCGGCATGGTCATCGTCGCCGACGGCACTCGCGAAGCCGCCAAGCGCCTGGAACGGGTACTGTGGAACGACCCGGCGACCGGCGTCATGCGCCACGCCGACGCCGGCTATGATGTCGCCATCGACTGCGCCAGGGAGCACCAACTCAACCTGCCAGGCATTCTCGGCTGAGCCGCGCCTTGCACATCCTCCGGGCAGCGGAATACCGGTCCATGCCGTGGAAGAACGGCGGCGGGGTGACGACGGAGATCGCCGTCTCGCCGGCAGGTGCCGCGCTCGACGATTTCGACTGGCGCGTCTCCATGGCGCGCGTCGAAAGCGGCGGGCCGTTCTCCGGGTTTTCCGGAGTGGACCGAACCTTGGCCGTGCTGGAAGGCGAGGGGATTATCCTCGATATCGCCGGCCGCCCGGCTGCTGCGATGACCAGGGCTTCCGCCCCGCTTTCCTTTCCGGGCGACGTGCCGACGCAAGCGGCGCTGATCGCCGGTCCGATCACCGATCTCAACGTCATGACACGGCGCGGACGGATGGCCCACGCTGTCGAGCGCGTGGTGATCTCAGCTCCGATCGACGTCCATTCAGTGGCCGACGCGACCCTCATCCTGTGTTTTGACGGCGAGATCACAGTGGCCGGCGCGGCATCTGTCCGCATCGGGCCGCGCGACACATTATTGCTCGGGCCGGACGCCGTGAAATGGCGCCTGGAGCCTGCCCGAAAGGCAACGCTGTTCGTGATCAGGATCGAACGGGTTGCTGCAAACGATTAACGCCTGTTTCGAAACATGATCGCAGCACCGGCGAAATATGCCGTAAGCTCAAGCCCACATCACGAAAAAGCCCGAATCCTTCCGTCGATCGAGTCCCGACGGGAACGAGGGGGTGATCGTCTGAAAGTTGTGGTGCGAAAACAAACTTTCGGCCCGTGTTTCGATGCAACCAATTGCATTTGAATCGGTTTTAGGGACATTGCCGTGGCGGTGACGCCGCTATGCGTCCCCCCATGCGGAATTTTCAATGAATATACAGACAAGCCCTACCCAAATGGAAAAGACGAGCGCGAGCTTCCCGACCATCACGGAAGAGCCGATACGCTCCAATTTCCTGCCGGAAGAGCGCCTGCGCACGCTGGGCACAAGTCTCGCCAAGGGCGACGTCAAGGATCTGTTCGGCCTGGAGCCTTTCGATTTCCAGCCACGCATCCGCGACAGCGCCGCCAAGATCCTGGAAGTCTATCGCTCGACCAATGCCGCGCAGGCGAAGGGCGAGACGATCACGCCGGCGGCGCAATGGCTGCTCGACAACAACTATTTGGTCGAGGAAACCATCTTCCAGGTCAAGCGCGACCTGCCGCGCCGTTTCTATCGGCAGTTGCCGACCCTGAAGCTGTCCGACGGCGCCAGCGTGCCGCGCGCGCTTGCGCTGGCCTGGACCTATGTCGCGCATTCGGACAGTTCCGTCTCCGCCACCATGTTCAAGGCGATCGTCGAAGGCTTTCAATCCGTCGAGCCGCTGAAGATCGGCGAGCTTTGGGCCCTACCGTCGCTGCTGCGCTTCGTTCTGATCGAAAACCTTCGCCGGATCGCGGTCCGGGTCAATCGGACCCGGCAGATGCGCCAGATTGCCAACGAGGTTGCCGACCGCGTGCTGGCGATCGACGACAGCGCCGACCGTCAGGCGATCCTGTCGCACTATGTCCCCCATGCACAGGACACCACTTTTGCCACCCAATTGCTCTACCGCCTGCGCGACGGATCGCAGAATGCCGGCAGGGCGCTGGAATGGCTGGAGGGCGAGCTTGAAAAGTCCGGCTCCGATGCCGAGGAAATCATCATCAGCGAGCACCGCACGCTGTCCGGAGGCAATGTAACCACCGGCAACATCATCCGCGGCCTCAGACTCATCAACGATATCGACTGGACCGTCTGGTTCGAAGGCGTCAGCCGCATCGACACCCTGCTGCGCGAGCGCACCGATTTCGCCGCGCTCGATTTCTTCTCGCGCGACCAGTACCGGACTGCGATCGAGGAATTGGCCCGCCGCTCCGATCGTTCCGAATTCCGCGTCGCCGAAAAGGCGATCGAACTCGCCGGCCATGCCGCCGTCGCCGATACCACCGATGCCGGTCCGACCGCTCACACCGACGTCGGGTTCTTCCTGGTCGGCCCGCGCCGGCAGGAACTGGAAAAGGCGATCGGTTATCGGCCGACCGTCAGCGTCGCGACCAAGCGGGCGTTCGGCAAGACCGGATGGCTAGGCATTGTCGTGCCGGTGTTCGCGCTGACGGTCCTGCTTCTGGTCCTCTCCGGCAATGCCCTTGCCAGTCTCGGCCTCTCCGTGCCGTCGATCGTCTTGATGTTGGCGCTGTTTGCCGTGCCGGCCAGCGAAGGCGCGCTTGCCTTCTTCAACACCGTAGTGTCGTTGTTCCTGAAGCCGACTCGCCTCGTCGGCTACGACTACAGACGCGGCATGCCGCCAGAGGCCCGCACGCTGGTGGTTGTGCCGTCGCTGATCGGCTCGCGCGACGACGTCGAGGAAAACATCCGCAATATCGAAGTGCACCACTTGGCCAACACGGCGGACGAAATCCATTTCGCCCTGCTTTCCGACTGGCCGGACTCGAAAACCGAAATCGACGTGGCGGATATTGAGATCCTCCAATATGCTCGCGACGAGATCGCGCGGTTGAACGCCCGCTATCCCAGCGAAGGCGCGCCGCGTTTCTACGTCCTGCATCGCCGGCGGCTCTACAATGAATCCCAGGGCGCCTGGATGGGCTGGGAACGCAAGCGCGGTAAGCTGCACGAACTGAACCTTCTGCTGCGTGGTGACAGCGACACCACATTTCTGCCGCTGGATGTGCCATTGCCGGAAAACGTCGTCCATGTGATGACGCTGGACGCCGACACGCGCACCACCCGCGATGCCGTCGCCAGTTTGGCTGGCAAACTTTGTCATCCGCTCAACCGGCCGCATTTCGATGCGGCAAAGCGCGTCGTCACCGCGGGCTACACCATCCTGCAACCGCGCATCACCGCCTCACTGACCAGCGGCGACGACGCATCCTTCTTCCAGCGGGTCTTTTCCGCCAATCGCGGCCTTGATCCTTACGTCTTTGCCGTCTCGGATATTTACCAGGACGTCTTCGGCGATGGCTCCTTCACCGGCAAGGGCCTCTATCATGTCGACGCCTTCGAAGCGGCGCTGAAGGGCCGCATCGAAGAAAACACCATCCTCAGCCACGATCTGCTCGAAGGCGCCTTGGCACGCGCGGCGCTGGTCACGGACGTCGAACTGGTTGAAGACTACCCGACCCGCTATTCGGTCGATGCGTCGCGTCATCATCGCTGGGCACGCGGCGACTGGCAGCTTCTGGGCTTCCTTCTCGATCCGCGCTCCGGCGTGCCGGCGCTGTCGCGCTGGAAGATGGTCGACAATCTGCGCCGCTCGCTGACGCCGATCTTCTGGGTGATGGCGGCGATCGCCGGCTGGACGCTGCTGCCTTTCACGCAGGCGGCGCAATGGCAGGCGCTGCTGATCCTCACATTGTTCATGGCGCCGACGTTCGACATCGTTCACGCCATCTTGCCGAAAAGCGGCGACCAGACGCCGCGGGGCCATTTCTCGGCACTGGGGCGCGACGTTGTCTTCGGCACTGCCCTGGTGGCTCTGAAGATCGTGCTGATGGCGCATCTGGCCTGGATGATGGGCGACGCTGTCATCCGCACGCTCTACCGCCTGTTCGTCAGCCGGCAGAACCTGCTCGAATGGCGCACTGCCTCGCAGGCGCACAAGAACGGCGACAACGATCTCGGCTCCTATTACGGCATGATGTATGGCGCGGTGATTGTCGGTGTAGTCGGTCTTGCAATCCCGGTTCTGGCCGATTCCACCGGAGCTTTCGTCGCTTTCTTCTTCGCGCTGTTCTGGATCGGCTCGCCGGCCTTTGCCTTCTGGATCAGCCGCTCGGCCGAAACCGAGGACCGTTTGCGCATATCGGCGGCCGACATTCATGCCTTGCGAACGGTCGCCCGGCGCACATGGCATTATTTCGAGACCTTCGTAACGGCCGAGCACCACAATCTGCCGCCCGACAATTTCCAGGAAAGTCCGGCACCTGTCGTGGCGCCCCGCACCTCGCCGACCAATATCGGCGTCTATCTCCTGTCCGTGGTTTCGGCGCGCGATTTCGGCTGGATAAGCCTGTCCGACGCCGCCACCCGCATCGACGCCACGATGTCGACCATCGAGAGCATGCCGCGCGAGCGTGGCCATCTCTTCAACTGGTACGACACGACGACGCTGAAGCCGCTCTATCCGCTCTACATTTCGGCCGTCGACAGCGGCAATCTCGCCGGCCATCTGGTGGCGGTGGCGGCAGCCTGCGCCGAATGGGCGGAAGCGCCTGCAGTCCACCTTCAAGGCGACTTCGAAGGTATCCTCGATACGGTGACGATCCTCGACGAAAGCCTGGCCGAACTGCCTGACGACCGCCGCCAGTTGCGGCCGTTGCGCCAGCGGCTCGCTGATCGCCTCGACGGCATGCGGCGAGCGGTCGAATCGATCAAGGCACAGCCCGAGATGGCGTCGATCCGCACCATCAATCTCGCCGTTCTGGCAGGCGAGATTCGCAAACTCGCCATCGCCATCCATACCGAGGCCGCATCGACACAGAGCGACATCATCGCCGACTGGGCGGCGAGACTGGAGGCCACCTGCGAGGCGCATGTCCATGATGCGCATAGCGACGACAACGCCGTCGAAGCGTTGCGGGCCAAGCTTCTTTCGTTGCGCGAGCGCTCGCGCCGCTTCGCCTTCGAGATGGATTTCTCCTTCCTTATGCGGCAGGAGCGCAAGCTGCTGTCGATCGGCTACCGGGTCGAGGAGCATCAGCTCGACGAAAGCTGCTACGACCTCCTGGCTTCCGAGGCGCGGCTGACCAGCCTGTTCGCCATCGCCAAGGGCGATCTGCCGACGGAGCACTGGTTCCACCTCGGCCGGCCGATCGTCGAGATCGGATTCAAGGGCGCGCTGATGTCCTGGTCCGGCTCGATGTTCGAGTATCTGATGCCGCCGCTGGTGATGAAGGAGCCGCAAGGCTCGATCCTCAACCAGACCAGCAAGCTCATCATCAAGCGCCAGATCCAGTACGGCCGCTCGAAGAACGTGCCCTGGGGGATTTCGGAAGCGGCCTATAATGCCCGCGACCGCGAACTGACCTACCAGTACACCAATTTCGGCGTGCCTGGGCTCGGCTTGAAGCGGGGTCTTGGCCAGAACACGGTGATTGCGCCTTATGCGACCGTGCTGGCGGCGCAGTTCACCCCGCGTGAATCGGTGCAGAACCTGGCCAGGCTGAGGCAGATCGGCGCCCTTGGCCGGCACGGCTTCTACGATGCGGTCGATTTCACCCCGCAGCGGGTGCCGGAGGGCACCGACCATGTCGTCGTGCTGAACTACATGGCCCACCATTCCGGCATGTCGATCGCCGCCGTCGCCGACGCCATCTTCGAAGGGCGCCTGCGCGACCGCTTCCATAGCGATCCGGTGATCGAGTCGGCCGAATTGCTGCTGCAGGAAAGGGCGCCGCGCGACATCCCGACCGCTACCGTCAGGACCGAGGCCGACGAACGGTCGAAGGACGAAACGGAAATCGAGAGCCCGGATACGCGCATCGTGCTTAACCCGCTCAAGGCGCTGCGTTCGACCAGTGTCATGTCCAATGGCCGTTACTCGGTCATGGTCACTGCGACCGGCTCCGGCTATAGCCGCTGGGGCGAGCTTGCCGTCACGCGCTGGCAGCCGGATCCGACCGAGGATCGGCTTGGCTCCTATATCTTCCTGCGCGACGCCGGCACCGGCGACTGGTGGTCGGCCACATCAGAGCCGAAGCGTGCCACCGACGAACAGGTGCAAACGCTATTTTCTGATGACAAGGCGAGCTTCGTCAAATCGGTAGGATCACTGCGTTCGGAAGTCGAATGCATAGTCATCTCCGAAGGAAACGGCGAAGGCCGACGGGTGACGCTCTATAATGACGGCCCGGTCGACCGGCATATCGAGGTAACCTCCTTTGCCGAACTGGTGCTGGGTTCCGAGGCGTCCGACAATGCGCATCCGGCCTTCTCGAAAATGTTCGTGGAAACCGAAATCGCTGCGAATAATGCGGCGATCTTCGCCACAAGACGCAAGCGGGAAACGGATGAGCCCGATATCACCCTGGTGCATTTCGTTACCGACCCGTCTGGCTCGACGCGCGATGCCGAGGCCGAAACCGACCGGCGTGCCTTCATCGGCCGCGGCCGCACCATTGCCGACGCCGCCGCCTTCGATCCCGGCGCCAAGCTCGGCGGCCATTCCGGCTTCACGCTGGATCCGGTCGCCGCACTGCGCCGGCGGGTGCGCGTGCCGGCCAACAAGAAGATATCGCTGACCTTCTGGACGGCTGTCGGGGCCAACCGCGCCGAGCTGGAAGAAGCCATTGCGCGGCTTGATCATCCGGAAGCCTTCGCTCGCCAGGCGATGCTCGCCTGGACCCGCTCGCAGGTGCAGACCCGTCATCTCGGCCTCAGCCTTGCCGATGCCGCCAATGTGCAGAATCTGGCGCGCTACCTGATCTATCCTGATCCGTTCCTGCGCCTCCCGGCCGAATCGATCGCTTCCGGGCTCGGTAAGCAGTCGGGCCTGTGGCCGACCAGCATATCCGGCGACTTTCCGATTTTCCTGGTCAGGATCGGCGACGTCGCCGACCTTGAAATCGTCGCCCAGGCGCTCCGCTTCCAGGAATATATGCGCGCCCGCGGCATGATGATCGACTTCGTCGTCGTCAACGAGCAGGCTTCATCCTACGTGCAGGACCTGCAACGGGCGGTCGAGACACTGTGCGAGAACAGCCGCCTGCGCGGCAAGGAGCTCGGACCTCGCCAGCACATCTTCGCGGTCCGCCGCGACCTGATGGACGAGACGACCTACAAGACGCTGCTCGCCGTTGCCCGCGTCGTCCTGCACACGCGCAACGGCACCATCTTCGATCAGATCGAGCGCGCCGAGGCCGCGGCGCTGCAAGCGCGAGACGCCTTGCAGCCGGCGGCTGCACCAGCGCTTCGTGAACCGTCTCCGCCGGAGCCACAGGCGTGGGTTGCCCAAGCCTCGATCGAAGCCGGTGCCGACGGCAGCGGGCTCAACCAGTGGAACGGTTTTGGCGGCTTCGACGGCGATGGACGCCACTATGTCGTGCGTCTTGCCGGGCGGCGCACGACGCCGCAACCCTGGATCAACGTCGTCTCCAATGCGTCGTTCGGTTTCCACGTTTCGGCTGAAGGCGCTGCCTTCACCTGGAGCCGAAACAGCCGTGACTATCAACTGACGCCGTGGGCGAACGACCCGGTCACCAACCGGCCCGGCGAGGGCATTTATATCTACGATCACGCCAGCGGCCGCGCCTTCTCGCCGCTGGCCGCCGTGGTGCGCGATCCAGCCATGACCTACGAAACATGGCATGGGCAGGGCTTTTCGACCTTCCGTTCGAAGCGCGGGCCTCTATCGATGGATCTCACCCATGTGGTGGATCCTGTCGATCCGGTGAAAATCTCCCGATTGCGCATCCAGAACTCGGGTTCGGTGCCGGCGCGCCTGCGCGTCTACGCCTATGCGGAGTGGGTTCTTGGCAGCCATCGTTCGCGCACCGCGGCGACCATCGTTCCGTCCAGGGATGCCGCGACGGATGCATTGCTGGCGCAAAATCCCTACGGGCTCGACTTCAGCGAGCGGGTCGCCTTCCTGGCCGCCGACAGCGCGGCGGATTCGGTGACGGCCGACCGCGGCGAGTTCATCGGCCGGCACGGCACCAGCGAACTTCCGCATGCCGTGCTCAGCGGCGCCAGCCTGTCGGGCCGCGTCGAGGCCGGCGACGATCCTTGTGCTGCAATCGCTCGCGACATCGACATCCCTGCCGGAGGCGACGTGACGCTGCTCTGGCTGCTCGGCGATGCAGCCTCTGCCGAGGAAGCCAGCGCCTTGGTGCAGCAGCATCGCAGCAAGGATTTCGATCAGCGGCTGGCTGACAACGAACGCACGTGGCGCGGGTTTCTCGACACGATCCAAGTCGAGACGCCCGACAAGGCGCTCGACGCCCTGGTCAATCACTGGCTGCCCTATCAGAGCCTTGCGTGCCGCATCCGCGCCCGCTCCGCCTTTTACCAGGCGAGCGGCGCCTTCGGCTTCCGCGATCAGTTGCAGGACACGCTGGCCCTGCTTGTCCATGATCCGAAGCTGGCGCGCGACCAGATACTCAACGCGGCGCGGCGGCAATTCCCCGAAGGCGACGTGCAGCACTGGTGGCTGCCGCGCACCGACGCAGGTGTCCGCACCATGATTTCCGACGACGTGGTCTGGCTCGCCCACGCCACGGCACGCTACTTGCTGGTGACCGGCGACACCGCGATCCTCAGGGAACAACTGCCCTTTATCGACGGGCCGCCGCTGGAGGAAGGCGAGCACGACGCCTTCTTCACCCCGGAGATATCGAAGAAGACCGCTTCACTCTACGATCACTGCGCGCGCGCACTCGACCTTGCCATCGAGCGCAGCAGCCCCGCCGGGCTGCCGCTGATCCTTGGTGGCGACTGGAACGACGGCATGAACCGTGTCGGCGAGCACGGCAAGGGCGAGAGCGTCTGGCTGGGATGGTTCCTGCTGAAGACGCTGGGCGACTTTGCACCTATCGCCAAGGCGGAAGGCGACGCCAAACGCGCGCAAGCCTGGACCAAACACGCCGACGTGCTGAAGCGGGCGTTGGAAAGCACGGCCTGGGATGGTGAATGGTACCGTCGCGGCAGCTTCGACGACGGCACGCCGCTGGGGTCGCGTGCTTCGCAGGAGTGCAAGATCGACTCGATTGCCCAGTCGTGGAGCGTGCTGTCAGGGGAGGGCGATCCGGCGCGGTCGACGACAGCGATGCAGCAGGCGATGAAAATGCTCGTCGACGACGAGCTCAAGATCGTCAAGCTTTTCACCCCGCCCTTCTCCAAGACGGAACAGAACCCGGGCTACATCAAGAGCTACCCGCCGGGTGTTCGTGAAAACGGCGGCCAGTACACTCACGCAGCGACATGGTTCGTCATTGCGCTCGCCGAAATGGGGCGCACTGACGACGCATACCGCTGTTTCTCGATGCTCAATCCGGTCAATCATGCGCTCGATGAGGCGGCTGCCGAGCACTACCGCGTCGAGCCTTATGTCGTTGCGGCCGACGTCTACGCCGGACAAGGCAAGGGCGGCCGCGGCGGCTGGACCTGGTATACCGGATCGGCCGGCTGGCTTTATCGCGCGGCGGTCGAAGGCATTCTCGGCATCGAGCGCAGGGGACAGCGCATCCAGTTCAAGCCGAAACTCCCCAGCCATTGGGACGGCTATGCAGCAACGCTCAAGGTGCTGGGGGCCGAACTCAGGGTTCGCGTTGTCCGTGACGCCAAGGCCAAAGCCATCTCGCTTGAGGTGGATGGTAAAAAGACGAAGGCTTCGTCTTTCGAACCGAAAGCCGGCGACAAGGCCGAGGTGGTCGTCAGGATACCGGCTTAGTTTCAAGGATTTGGAGCGTCTTTACACGCCTTAGGGACGCGCGTTGGTTAAGGATGTTCTAGCAATTCTACCGCGCATCAGCTTTCCGAAAAGCCGATGCAGGCTGTAGAAACTCGTACCTAACCATTTGCTGATTAAAATTGCGGCAGTGCTTGGAGCCTGCCATGATTTTGCCGCAACGCTGACATTTTACCTTTTTTCTCAAACCGTTAGGTGATCACGACAGATTTCGCAGCGTCGCCATCTTTTGTTCGCGAATTGGGAACTGAAGGGGTAAACGAGCATTGTTTCGCGACACGTCAACAGGTACGAGTCAGAAATTGATGCAGTGCACAATAACAATTTGCCGGAGTAGCTGAAGTGTCCCTTCTGCAAATCTACTGGAGAGCGCTTGGTTATCTCGCTGCCGACAGGAAACGCGTGGCGTTTATCTGCGGGGCGAATGTCGCGCTTGCCATTATCGCCATCCTTGAGCCGATCATGTTCGGACGGGTGATCGATGCTATTTCGGACGGTGGCTCGGTTTTTTCGACGCTCGCCGTGTGGGCCGGTATCGGCGTCTTCAACGTCGTCGCCTTTGTTCTGGTGGCGCGCGGCGCCGACCGCTTTGCCCATGCACGCCGCAGCGAGGTTCTATGCCAGTCGTTCGAGCGCGTGATCACCATGCCGCTTGCTTGGCATCATCAGCGCGGCACCTCCAATTCGCTGCATACGCTTCTGCGCGCGGTCGAAACCTTGTTCAGCCTCTGGCTCGAGTTCATGAGGCAGCATCTGTCCACTGTCGTCGCGCTGGTTCTGCTGGTGCCGACGGCGCTCAGCATGGATGTTCGCATGTCGATGGTCCTGCTGGCGCTCGGCGCGCTTTACGTCGGAATCGGGCGGCTGGTGATGCGTCGTACCAGGGAAGGCCAAGCGTCCGTGGAGCGGCACTTCCACAAGGTGTTCGCGCATGTGAGTGACTCGGTCAGTAATGTCGCCGTGCTGCAGAGCTACAATCGCATCGGCCACGAGACCGACGCCTTGAAGCGCTATGTCAAGAATCTGCTTGATGCCCAGTATCCGGTGCTCGATTGGTGGGCATTGGCCAACGCCCTGCACCGCCTGTCCTCGACCATTTCGATGATGATCGTGCTGTTGATCGGCTCCTATCTGGTCATGCATGGCCAATTGCGTATCGGTGACGTCATCGCCTTTACCGGCTTTGCCACGCTGCTGATCGCCCGGCTCGACCAGATGTCGGCCTTTGCCAACCAGATCTCGGAAGCCAGGGCCAAGCTCGAGGAATTTTATCGCCTTGAAGACTCCGCGGCCGACGCCGCCGAGCCGGACGGGTTGCGTGACCTCGGCAATGTCACCGGTCATGTACGTTTTGAGAACGTCAGCTTCGAATTCGCCAATTCGGGCCAGGGCGTGCACGACGTGTCATTCGAGGTCCATGCCGGCCAGACGGTGGCCATCGTCGGTCCGACGGGCGCAGGCAAGACCACGCTCATCAATCTTTTGCAGCGCGTCTTTGCGCCGTCCAGCGGCCGTATCCTGATCGATGGCATCGATACCCGCACAGTGACCCGCAAGTCGCTGCGCCATTCGATCGCCACCGTGTTCCAGGATGCGGGCCTGCTCAACCGCTCCATCGAGGACAATATTCGTGTCGGGCGCGCCGAGGCGACCTATGATGAGGTCCACGCCGCCGCCAACGCCGCGGCCGCCCAGGATTTCATCCTGTCGAAGAGCAACGGCTACGACACGGTCGTCGGCGAACGCGGCGGACAGCTTTCAGGCGGCGAGCGCCAGCGTATCGCGATCGCGCGCGCCGTACTCAAGGACGCGCCCATCCTGGTGCTCGACGAAGCGACCAGCGCGCTCGATGTCGAGACGGAAGACCGCGTTAAGGAAGCGATCGACGAATTGCGGCGCGGCCGCACCACCTTCATCATCGCCCACCGCCTGACCACGGTTCGAGATGCCGATCTGGTCGTGTTCATGGACAAGGGCAAGGTGGTCGAAATGGGCGGCTTCGCCGAACTGTCGATGCGCAATGGCCGCTTCGCCAGCCTGCTGCGCGCCGGCGGCCTGCTCAACGACGAGGAAGTCCGCCGCCTCAGCCGCACCATCACGGGCGAGGCCGCCTGAGGCTTTCCCTTCTCCCGTGAGAAGAAGGGAAAGCCTCGCCTGCGACACCACCACTCGATTGCCCCAAACGCATCGTCGGTTTATGTAAAGCCGCATGAGTGACCTGACTTCACGCCTCAGCGGCTGGATGGATTTCGCCAACCCGACGCGGTTTGTCGGGCTGGCTGACAGGCTGGTGCCGTGGCTGGCGACCACCGCTACGCTTCTCCTGGCCACCGGGCTCTATATGAGCTTCACGGCGCCGGAGGATTTCCAGCAGGGCGTGACCGTGCGCATCATGTATATCCATGTGCCCTTCGCCTGGCTGGCCATGATGTGTTTCACGCTGATGGCGGGTTCCGCGTTGGGCACGCTGGTATGGCGCCATCCGCTGGCCGATGTCGCGCTGAAATCCGCGGCACCCATCGGCGCCGTCTTTACGGCACTCGCACTGATCACCGGTTCGATCTGGGGCAAGCCGATGTGGGGCACCTGGTGGGTGTGGGATGCGCGGCTGACTTCGGTCTTCGTGCTGTTTCTGATGTATCTCGGCATCATCGCGCTGACGCGGGCACTCGACGATGCGGCGCGTGCCGCCTGGGCCGCCGCAATCATCACCCTGGTCGGCTTCATCAACGTCCCGATCATCAAATTCTCGGTCGACTGGTGGAACACACTGCACCAGCCGGCTTCGGTGTTCCGGCTCGGCGGGCCGACCATCGATCCCAGCCTGTTGCGACCGTTGCTGGTGATGGCTGTGGGCTTCACCGTGTTGTTCCTCGCACTGCATCTGATGGCGATGCGCACGGAAATCCTGCGTCGTCGCGTCATCTCCATGCGACGTATTGCGGCGAGACAGGCTAACTGAATTCCGTCGAGCTCGTTGCCGCCAGCGTTTAGGAAGTTAAAGCGCTACCCCATGCGGCCGCGCGCTGCCACCGGCAGCGTCTCCAGCACCTTGTCGCCGTCGATCAGATGCACCTCGTCGAACAGGTTGGTGACGACGCAGCAATGGTCTGGCACGACGCGCACGCGCTCGCCGATGCGAAGTTTTGTTTCGCCTGAAAGCGTGACAGTGCCATGCTCTTCGCTGAGGCCGGTCACCCTGGCGCCGGGAATACCCAGCAATTCGCCGAAATCGGCAAGCCCCAGTGTGTCGCTGGACAAGGCCTTGCTACCGGCGTCGAGGATGGCGCGCTCCTGTGTCGGATGGCTGACCACGGTCGACAGCACCGTCAGCGCGCAATCGTCGAGGCTTCCGACGCCTTTGGCGACCTGGTAGCGATCGAGATAGATATAGGTGCCGGGGCGGTATTCGGTGACGACGCTGTCCTCGCCCGAGCGCCACATATCCGGCGTGCCGCCGCTGGAGATGCGCTCGCAGGCAAGGCCGGATGCGGCGAGCGCCTGACGCGCCTCAGCGAGCCACGTCTCGGCCTCGGCAGCGCGGCCTGCCGCCGGATAGGTCATCAGCCCGCCGAAGGCGAGCCCCTTGGCCTTGTCGATCTCTCTGGCCAATGCGACCGCCTCGCTGGCCGACTGGACGCCGCAGCGGCCCATGCCGGTATCGCATTCCACCAGCACCTGTAGCGGCTGGCCTGGATCGGTGAAGGTTGCGCCGAGCCCGGCAAGCGTTTCCACGCTGTCTGATGTCACCGACAGGGTCACACGGCCATGCAGCGCCTTGAGGCGCTCCAGCTTGGCCTTGCCCAGAATGTTGTAAGGGAGAAAAATGTCGGCGAGACCGGCATCAGCCATCACCTCGGCTTCGCCGATCTTTTGGCAGGTGATGCCGATGGCGCCCGCAGCGATCTGCTTCTTGGCCCAGTAAGGCAGTTTGTGGGTCTTGATGTGCGGCCTGAGCTTCAGCCCGTGGCGGTTGGCATGGGCCTGCGCCCGCGCGATATTGGCTTCGGCGCGGTCGATATCGATCAGGATCGCCGGCGTATCGAGGTCGTCTATGCTCAGCATGGATTGTCACCTTGGGATTTGCCTGGACTTATGGCCTTGATCGAACCGGATGTCATGAGGCCAGCATGCGCTTTACGTCGACACCGGAGCGGTGTTCGGTTATGCGCTGTAGGCGCCGCCTGAAGAAGGATCACGACCATGAAACGTTCCACCGTCAACGACATCATCCGCGATGCCGATACCTTCATCCGCTCATTCGGCTACATCATGCCGCCCTTCGCCTATTGGTCGCCGGAAGAGATGAAGGCACGCCGGCAGGATTCGTCGGCCATCTTTTCCTCCCGGCTTGGCTGGGACATCACCGATTATGGCCAGGGCAAGTTCAGCGAACTCGGCCTCTTCCTGTTCACCGTTCGCAATGGCCGCTATGAGGACATGAAGAAGGGCATGGGCATGCTCTATGCCGAGAAGATCATGATCTCGCGCAAGGATCAGCTGTCGCCGATGCACCGCCACAACATCAAGGCCGAAGACATCATCAACCGTGGTGGTGGCAGGCTGGTGCTGGAACTGTTCATGCACGATCGCGATGGCGGCATCGATCCGAGGGCCGAGGTATCGGTGCCTGTCGACGGAACCATCCACAGGCTGCCGGCGGGCGGGCTGTTGAAGCTCGACCCCGGCCAGAGCGTCACGCTGCTGCCGGGCGTCTGGCATGCCTTCTGGGCCGAGGGCAAGGATGTGCTGATCGGCGAAGTGTCGACCGTCAACGACGATCTGACCGACAATGTCTTTCGCGAACCGATCGGCCGCTTCGCCGACATCGACGAGGACGTCGCGCCGCTGCACCTGCTGGTGTCCGACTATGAGAAGTGGGTGGGATAGCTTTTCCCAATGGCGGGCGCGCCGCACTTGATCTGGCCCCCACTACCACATCATGAAGGACGCGACATCGGTGTCCGAGACCTTGCCGGCGCTGACATCGGCGATCGCCTGGTCGACGATCGCCACGCCCTCGGCGGCTTCCTCCTCGGTCAGCGTCAGCGGCGGCATGAATTCGAGCACATTGGCCTTCAGCCCGACATAGGTGAAGGCCACGCCCAGCTCGTAGCCGCGATAGATGATCTTGGCCGTTGTCGTCGCCGCGACGGGCTCGCGCGTCTTGCGGTCCTTGACCAGGTCGACGCCGACGGCAAGGCCGCGCCCACGCACGTCGCCGATGATCTCGTGTTTTGCGGCGAGCGTTTTGAGCGCGTCCGAGAACAGCGCGCCGACGCGCGCCGAACGCTCGACCAACTCCTCGCTTTCGATCGTTTTAAGCACCGCATTGCCGGCTGATGTCGCCACGGGGTTGCCGGCCGTGGTCTGCAGCGCGAAGGCCGGAGCGTGATCCATGATCTCCTTCGAGCCGATGACAGCCGACAGCGGCAGGCCGCCGCCGATGCCTTTGCCGAAGACGACGAGGTCCGGCGTCAGGCCCTCATGCTGGAAGCAATGCATCAAGCCGGTGCGCGCCAATCCGACCTTGACCTCGTCGACGACGATCCTGATGCCATGCCTTCGGCAGCGCTCTTCAAGCGCCTTGAGGAAGCTGGGCGGCGGCACGATCAGCCCGCCATCCGACATCAGCGGCTCGATGAACACGGCCGCGACCTGATGCGGCGGGCAGGTGGTCTCGAACTGATAATCGAGGAGGGCCAGAACCTCCTCGGCGCTGAATTGCGGCCGGTAGGGATCGGGGTAGGGGAGCAACAGCACGCCAGGCCGCGGCAGCGTATGGGTCATGGCGGTATGGCCGCTGATGCCCATCGATCCGGAGAGGTTGCCGTGATAGGAGCCGATGAAGGAGATGAAGCGGGAGCGGCCGGTTGCGGCCTGAAGCACGCGCACTGCGCAGTCGTTAGCGTCCGAGCCGGAATGGCCGAACCAGACACGGCGCTCGCCATTGCCGGGCGTGATCGCCAGCAAGCGCTCGGCCAACGACACGGCCGGCTCGTTCGGATAGAGCAAGAGACTGGCGCCGGCCATGTCGCGGATCGAGGCTTCGACCGCCTCGACGATCGCCGGGTGGCCGTAGCCGAGAATGGCCGGACCGGCCGACCCGGACAGGTCGAGCAGCGAGCGGCCGCCTTCCTCGATCAGCCGGTTACCTTGGCCGCCGACGACGCTCAGCGGCGAGAAACGCAGCTTGCCGATTTGGGCGATGGTTGCCGCGTCGCGCTCGCGCAGGCTGAGATTGCTCATGACGCCTTCTCCCTCTGCATGGGCAAGGCGGCGGCCAGGCGGTTCGCCCATGCCTCGATGCCGGCGCGGCTCGCCAACAGGTCCTGCCGGATCTCGATGAGTACGGCGGCAATGCCGCGATCGTCGCCATGGATGGGCACGGCGTAGTCGGCATCGCGGCTGATCACGTAAGGCACATTCGCCGCTACGTTGAGAGCTGTGTCGTTGCGCAGGCTGATGAGGATCGTTTCACCGAAATCGCTGGCGCGATCGTAAAGCACGCCGGCATGCCAGGGCCTGGGAACCCCGAGGAAGACCGGCGTGAAGCTGTGGATCGTCGCGATCCGCGTCGGCCTGCCGTCCTTCGCCCGAAGGTCGAGATGGGCGGCCACCCGCTCATGGAAAGGCGCGAACATGATTTCGGCGCGACGTGCCCGCTCGGACGGATCGAGCCCGATATTGCCGGGAATATCGGTGTCTTCGGAGAGCACCGGAATGCTGCCATTGGTGCCCAGCGGCCGGTTAAGGTCGATCAGCAGCCGCGAATAGCCGCTGAGGAAGGCCGGCGCATCGAGCAGCACCGACAGACGGCGCGTCACTTCGGCAGCGCCGATATCCCAGGCGATGTGGCGTTGCAGATGGCCGATATCGAGCCCCAGCTGTCCATACTCCGCCGGAATGTGATTGGACGCATGCTCGCACAACAGCACGATATCGGAGCGCCCATTCTCGTTGAGCACGTCGACGGCGGCCGGCCACTCTTTTCCAGGCTGGTTGGCATTTGCAGGCTGGGTAGCCATCAATAAAGCGTCCGGTAGAGGTCGCAGACAGCCACCGGGTCGAGGCCGGCGAGGCGCTCGGTTTCATGCCGCTTGAGCCCGAGAAAGGTCTCGACGAACACTGGTGCGAACCATCCGGTAACGGTGCTGTCGGCGGCGAGCGCGTCGAGCGCCGCCGACAGAGTTTCCGGCAGGCGTACGAGGCCGAGCTTCTTGCGCTCCGCCTCGCTCATCAGCGTCGGGTCGCCAGTGACCAGCGGCGGCGTCGGCAGCTTGGCCTTCAGCCCTTCCAGGCCGGCCCGAATGATCGCCGCCAGTGACAGATAGGGATTGCCGGTGGCGTCGGCGGCCCGGTATTCGATGTTGTATTGCCGTGCCGGGTCGCGCCCGCCGATTGTCACCGTCGGGCAGATGCGTAAGGACGCCTCGCGGTCGCGATCGGCAAGCCAGGTGTAGGAAGAGCTCCAGCTATGCGGCTTCAGCCGGTAATAGGACGACACGCTCGCCGCCGTCATGGCGGTGATACCAGGCAGATGGCGAAGCACCCCGGCGCAGAAGGCGCCGGCCTGGCTGGAAAGACCGCCCGGTCGTGCTGGATCGTAGGTCGCCGGCTTGCCGGCCGCATCGACGAAGCTGAAATGGATGTGGAGGCCGTTGCCGACGGCGTCAGGAGCGGCTTTCGGCGTGAAGCTGGCGCGCCAGCCGGCATTGCGCGCGACTTCGCGGGTGATTTCGCGGATGGCGACGGCGCGGTCGGCCGCGGCAAGCGCATCGGCCGGCTCGTGCGTCACCTCAAACTGCTCGTTGCCGAACTCGGCGATCACCACTTCTGGCGCGACGCCCGCTTCTTCCAGCGCCGCCATCAGATTGGGCGCGAACGGGTCGGTCCGCCGCAGCGCCTGGAACGACAGCGAATGCCCCGGCACAAAGTCGCCCTCGATGTGGAATTCATGTTCGAAGGCGGCGATGACGGAAAGCCCGGTTGCCGCCTTCAGCTCCGCCAGCGCATCGCTGAGCATGGTTCGCGTGCAACCCACCCACGGGCTGCCGTCGAGTTCGACGATGTTGCCGGCGACCATGTCGAACGGCGTCGCCGATCCGGTCAACGCCGTGCGAAAACGGGCGTTGAGGTCAGGCACCAGCCGCACATCGCCGGACGAACCCCAGGGGTTGGGATCGACGATGGAATTGAACGGCGTCAGCGACAGATTGGCCTGTAGCCAGCCGACGCCGGTGGCGGCGATCTTCTGCAGCTTGCTTTCGACGACCGAGCGGCCGCGCGTGATCGCGGACAGATCGGTGGTGACGACGGCAACGAGCGATTCGACTGTCGATGTCATGCAGCTTTTCCCAAGGCTTCGAAGCGGGCGACGACCTCGTCCGTGTCTGTGACCCAGCAGTATCCACCGAAGGCCTTGAGCGCGATGTCGTGGCGTTCCTGCGTCGCCGCGGCGCAGGCATCCGACACGCAGGTGACGAGATAACCGCGGTCGGCGCCGTCGCGCACCGTCATGTCGACGCACTGGTCGGTCATGATGCCGACTACGACGAGGTAGCGCACGCCAAGGTTCTTCAGGACGTAGTCGACATTGGTCGAATTGAAGATGCCGGACGACGTCTTCGGCAGCATGATCTCGTCGCCGACCGGCGCCAGCGACGGCACCGGCAGGCCTTCCGGTAGGCTGGGAGCGATATGGATCGGCGTCAGCTTGTGGTCGAGCGAGCGGTCGCGGCCGTCTTCCGTCAGGCTCTGGATGATGGTGTGGATGACCTCGACGCCGTTGGCGCGGGCTGCCGCCAAAAGGCGCTCCTGATTGGGGATCGTCTGCGACGATGTCTGCCTGTAGAAATGATGCTCAGGGCCGCGTTCGGGGTGCCCCGGGTCGGCGCCGGGCTCCAGCCAGACACGTTGCATGTCGACCAGAAGCAGCGCGGTTTCGCCGGCCCGGAACTGCTCGTTTCGTTTTGGCAATATCTGCGTCATGCTTTCTGGTCCTGCTTCGCTGACTTGGATTGGACTGATTTGGATTGGGCTGATTTGGGACCGGGCATTCTGCGCGCTCCGGTTTCTTCGGGGCCGGCACTGTCGAGGGTCACGGCATTCGCATGCCGCACCTCCTCCAGCCTTTCGATACGCTCGCGGGCGCCATCGCTCAGCGTGGAAACGATGTGGGCGACCAGCGCCTCCATCTGTGCGATCGCCGGCGCCAGTGTGTCGTAGGGGGAGGCGACTTCCAGCGGGCTGATGATGGTGACCTCGGCGAGATCGGCGATCGGCGACAGCCACTGGTCGGTGAACAGCACGATGCGCACGTCGCGCGCCGCCGCCTGCCTGGTGTAGTCGATGACATCGAACTGGTAGCGGCGATAATCGAAGACGACGAGCACGTCGCGGCGGCCGAGATCGGCCAGCGTGTCGAATGCCTGTGCCGACAACGTGCCGAGGTCGCGCACCTCAGGCCTGAACTGCAGCATGTAGCCGGCGAACATGCTGGCGATGTGGCGGCTGAAACGGCCGCCGAGCATGACCACCTCGCCCTTGGTCTCCATCAGCAAACGGGCGGCGCGCTCATAGCTCTGCAACGGCGTCAGGCTGATAGACTTCTCGAGCGCCGCGCCGACGGAGCCGAGGTAGGCGAGGATGGCGCTATCTTCCGCGGCTGTCGGCCGCTTGGCCTCCATCATCAGCAGCGGCGAATGCAGCCTGGCCTCGACCTCAGCCAGAAGCTTGGCCTGGAAGTCCGGAAAGCCATCATAGCCGAGCTTCACCACCAGCCTGACCACGGTCGGGTCGCTGACGCCGGCGCGCCGGGCGAGTGATGAAGCGGTGCCGAGGCCGGAGGTCGGATAGTCGGTCAGAAGCAGCCGGACGATCTTTTCCTCCGACGGCGTCAACGCAAGATCCCCGCGCATCAGAACGTCGCGTATCGCCATTGGCCTCCCCGAAATCCGTGTTCTCTCGTTGTGTGGAGTTTATTACAGAGATTTTAATTTCGGTCAACAATGAAGAGATGTTGACATAGCCAGACGACTGGTCTTAGCTTTGCCGGAAAGCAGCCAAGAGACTGTGGGGAACAGCCATGCGGAATGGAAGCGACGTCATTGTCGTCGGTGCGGGTATCGTCGGATCGAGCGCTGCCTATCATCTGGCCGCGGCCGGCGTGGCGGTGACGCTTGTCGAGCAGACGCATCCCGCGGGCGGCCCGTCCGGCAAGTCTTCTGCGCTGCTGCACGCCTTCTATCTGATGCCGGAACTGTCGCAGCTTGCCATACGTGGCCGCGAGATATTGGTGTCACTGCCGGAGATCGCGGGCGAAGGTTCTTTCGTCACGCAAGTCGGCATGATGTGGGTCTGCGGCAACGACAATGAAGCGAGCTGGAAAGCCGCCGCCGAACGCATTCGCGGCGAGGGCGCGTTGATCGAGACGCTGTCGCCACAAGCCTTCGCCGACGCCGCGCCCGGCTTTGCGCTGGACAATGTCGCGCTGGCGCTGTGGGAGCCCGAATATGGTTATGCCGACGCCTTCGGCGCCACCAATGCAATTGCCCGCGCCGCCAAGGCACGCGGCGCCAGGATCATGCAGAACACCCGCGTCGAACGGCTTGTGAAAGAGGACGACCGTATCAGCGGCGTCGCGCTCGCCGACGGGACCGTGCTGAAGGCCGATGCCGTGGTGCTCGCCGCCGGACCTTGGACACGCCGCTTGCTGGCGACGGTCGGCCTCGATCTGCCGCTCCATGTCGAGCGTCATCCGATGGCCGTGCTCGACACCGCTGGCAAGGCGCGCCAGGTCATGCCTTTCGCCTGGTGCGACGATATCTCCTGCAACTATGCACGGCCCGACAATGACGGCGTCATCCTTGCCGGCACCTGGGCCGGCGGCGGCACTGGCTTGCGTCATGAGCACGCAGGCCGGCCGCGTTTCGTCGAAAACCCCGACGACTATATGGAAGGCGTCGAGGAATCGGAATCGGTCGAGATCCTCGAGACCTTTGCGACGCGCGTGCCGGCGATGTCCGATCTCGGCATCCGCCCTGGCTATGCCGGGCTTTACGACATGAGTCCCGACGACCTGCCGGTGATCGGCGCCATGCCTGGCATCGACGGGCTGTTCGTTTCGGCCGGCTCCTCAGGCCACGGCTTCAAGACCGGCCCGGCGGTCGGCGAAGCGGTGGCTAGACTGGTCACCGAAGGCGCCCAGCCGATCCTGGCGCCGTTTTTGCCCAGCCGCTTCAAGGCCGCCTGATGGCGTCGGCGGCGATGAGCGAGGGGAGGGCGCGGTCGTTCATGCCGGCCGCGTTTCGCAACGCCTCAGCCGATGCTCTCTGCATGGTGGCGGTGCTGCTGCTGGGAGCGCTCATTGTCTTCTTCTTCGGTGGCGTCGCCATGCAGCGCGTCGTCACTTATGCCGCGATCATGCTGACAGCGGTGCTCGGCCTGCAAATATTTTCCGGCAACAGCGGCATCGTCTCCTTCGGCCACGCCGCCTTTGTCGGTCTCGGCGCCTATGCCACCGGCATCCTGACCATGCCGGCCGCACTTCAGCGCACCGCGTTGCGCGATCTGCCGCAGTTTCTCGCTGGTTATGAACTCTCCTTCTTCGCCGCACTCGCCGTCGTGCTGATCCTTGCGATCGTCATCGGCCTTCTGACCGGCACGCCTCTGCTCAGGCTGTCCGGGTCGAGCGCCTCTATCGCCACGCTCGCCATGCTGATCATCGTCTACACGCTGCTGGTCGCCGGGCGCGAGATCACCCGCGGCAGTCAGCCCTTCTACGGCGTACCGCGCGAGGTCGGGCTGTGGACCGCTATCGGCGTCGCTTCGGTGACGCTTGTGGCGGCAAGGCTTTTCCGGGAAACCGCCTTCGGCCTTGCCACCCGCGCCGCCGCCAATGACGAGCGCGGCGCCGCGGCTGTCGGCGTTGACCAGCGCACCTCGCGTCTGGCCGCCTGGGTGGTGGGCGCGGTCGCCGCCATGGCCGCCGGCGCCATGATGGCGCAGTTCCTCGGCGCCTTTTCGCCACGCGACTTTTATTTCGACCTTGGCTTCACCTTGCTCGCCATGCTCATCGTCGGCGGCATGAGCTCCTCGCTCGGCGCCTTTGCCGGTGTTGTCGTCACCATCGTCGTGATCGAGGTGGTGCGTCGCTTCGAGGGCGGCGGCGAGGTGTTCGGCCTGCATCTGCCGGTGCTGTTCGGCCTGACCCAGGGCGTGCTTGCCATCGCCATGATCCTGGTCATCTGGCGGCGGCCGACCGGCCTGTTCGGCGAGCGCGAGCTGAACCTTCTGCGCCGGCCCGGTCGCCAAGCCGCGACGGTCACGGCTGCGCCGCAGCTGCATGCCGAGCGCGACCGGCTCACCGCCGATCATCTGTCGCGGCGCTATGCCGGTGTCGTCGCCGTCGACGACGTCACGCTCGCCTTCGACACCGACAGCATCACCGGCATCATCGGCCCGAACGGCGCCGGCAAGACGACCCTGCTCAACATGCTGGCCGGCGACGTCGAGCCGAGTGCCGGCAGCGTGTCGATCGGCGGCTCGGTGAAACGGGCCTCGGCCTTCCGCTTCGCCCGCTCGGGCGTTGCTCGCACCTTCCAGAACATCCGCGTCTTCCCGCAGATGACCGTGCTGGAAAATGTCGTGGTCGCCGCCCGCTCGGTCGAGTCCGACCTTGCCAGTGCCGAGGCGGCCGCAATGCGCGAGCTTTCGCGCATGGGCCTGGAAAAATTTGCCGACCAGCCCGCCGCCAGGCTCGCCTATGGCCAGCGCCGCCGGCTGGAGGTGGCCCGGGCGCTGGCGCTGAAGCCACGCTTCCTGCTGCTCGACGAGCCCGCCGCCGGCATGAACGCGGTCGAGACCGCCGAGCTGGTCTCGATCCTCTCGGCCGTTCGCACCGAGCGGCGCATCGGCGTCGTCCTGATCGAACACGACATGCGGCTGGTAATGAACCTGTGCGAACGCATCGTCGTCATCGACCATGGCCGCGTCATCGCCGACGGGACGCCGGCCGAGGTGCAGAAGAACCCTGCCGTCATCGCCGCCTATCTCGGCAGTCGCACCGCCCGCGCCAAGACGGGACAAGAAACGCCTGCCAACGAAACGCCTGCAAGTGAAACCGCATAGCCAACGATAACAAATCCAGAAGGAGAACCGACATGCCAAAGCTTTATCGCCTTCACCGCGCCGCCCTCTATGCGGCGGTGTTCGGCATCGCCGCCATTTCGGCCGCCAGCGCCGAGGAGATCATCATTGGTGCCGCAACCGCGCAGACCGGCGGCCTTGCTCCCTACGACCAGCCGGCGCTTGCCGGCCTGCGCATGGCGCTGGACGAACTCAACGCCAAGGGCGGACTTGGCGGCAAATACACCGTCAAGCTGATGATCAAGGACACCCGGTCCGACACGGCGCAGACCGCCACCGTCGCCCAGGAGCTGATCGACGCCGGTGCCAAGATCATGATCACGCCGTGCGACGCCGATCCCTCGATTTCGGCCGGCCAGCTCACCCAGCCGCTCGGCATTCCGACATTGACGCTGTGCGGCTCCGCCCCGGTTCTCACCGCCGCGGTCGGCGACGTCATGTTCGGCACCTATCCGGCCGACAATGTACAGGCGACCGCGGTTGCCGACTTCGCCATCGCCGAGGGCAAGAAGAAGGTGTTTCTCTTGACCTCACCGGATGCCACCTACACCGCCAACCTGCCCGAATATTTCGGCAAGGTGTTTGAAAAGAAGGGCGGCGCTGTCGTCGGCCGCGGTACTTTCACCATGGGCCAGCCGGACTTTTCTGCCGAGATCACTAACATCAAGGCCCTCGCCGACCAGCCGGACCTGATCATGACGGCCGCTTACGAGCCTGATTTCCCGGCTTTTATCCAGCAATTGCGTGGCGCCGGCGTCACCATTCCGGTCTATGGCGCCGATGCCATCGGCACGCCGACCATCAAGGGATTGGGCAAGCTGGTCGACGGCGTCGTCTACACGGCGGCCGGTTACGCAGAACCGGGCAGCAAGCTGGAGGCTTTCAACGCCGCCTTCACCAAGTTTGCCGGCCACGCGCCGGAATCGACCTATGAGGTGAATGGCTACGAGATCGGGCTGATCCTCGATCAGGCGGTCAAGACGGCCGGCTCCGATGATCCCAAGGCGATCCGCGACGCCATCGCCGGCCTCAAGGATTTTGACGGCATCACCGGCAAGATCACCTATGCCGGCACCGACCGCATGCCGCTGAGGCCCGTGGCGCTGATGCGCTATGAGGGCGGCGAGGGCAAGCACATCCAGACCATGATCCCCGACGCCGCCGACGTGCCGGCGCCGTGACATCATGCTGAGCGTCGAAGCCCTGAAGATACGCTATGGCGAAGTCGAGGCGGTGCGCCGCGTCGACCTCGCCGTCGACAGCGGCGAGATCATCGCGCTGGTCGGCGCCAATGGCGCCGGCAAGAGCTCGACGCTTGGCGCCATCGCCGGGCTGGTGCCGGCTGTATCAGGCAAAGTGGTCTTCGACGGGGTCGACATCACCGGCCTGGCGCCGGAGGCGATCGCCCGCAAGGGCGTCTCGCTGGTACCGGAGGGCCGGCGCATCTTCGCCGGCCTGACCGTGGCCGACAATCTGCGTCTCGGCGGTGCGATGCACCTGCCGGCGGTGGAGGCGAGGGCGCGCGAAGAGGAGATGCTGGAGCTGTTCCCGATCCTGCGGCGCTATCACCGCGTCAAGGGCGGCAATCTCTCCGGCGGCGAGCAGCAGATGCTGGCGATTGCCCGCGCCCTGATGGGCAAGCCGCGCATGGTCCTGCTCGACGAGCCGTCGCTCGGCCTTGCCCCGCAACTGATCGACACGGTCTTCGACCTGATCGCCGAACTGCGTCGCACCGGCCTGACCATCCTTCTGGTCGAACAGAACGTGGCGCTAGCGCTGGAGATCGCCGACCGCGCCATCGTGCTTGCCAATGGCGAGGTGGTGCTGTCGGGCACCGCGAAGGAACTCGCCAGTTCGGACCTCGTCCGCCAAGCCTATCTCGGAGCCTGAACCATGATCGCGCAGCAGATCATCAATGCGGTGAGCCTCGGCGGCGTCTATGCGCTGCTGGCACTGGGGCTG
This sequence comes from Mesorhizobium sp. M0938, assembly GCF_040319125.1. Taxonomy (NCBI): domain Bacteria; kingdom Pseudomonadati; phylum Pseudomonadota; class Alphaproteobacteria; order Hyphomicrobiales; family Phyllobacteriaceae; genus Mesorhizobium; species Mesorhizobium sp. M0938. The sequence goes on from NZ_JAMYNS010000007.1 coordinate 240,143, forward strand.
GCGATCGTTTTTTCCATCGTCGGGCTGATCAACTTCGCCCATGGCGAGCTGATGACGCTGTCGGGCTACGCCTTGCTTGCCGCGCTGGTTTTCGGCCTGCCGTTTCCGGCGGCGGTGCTCGTTGCGGTGTCCTGCGGTGCGCTGGCAGCGGTTGCCATGGAGCGCGTCGCCTTTCGGCCGATGCGCGGCGCCAGCGTCACCAGCCTGCTTCTGACCAGCTTCGCCGTTTCCAGCCTGCTGAAGGTCGTCTTCCAGAACGGCATCTCGGCCCGGCCGCAGGCTGTCGCCATGCCTAGTTGGATGACCGGCGCCTTCTCGTTCGGCGATTTCACCATCGGCGTCGGCCCGAGCATCTCCATCGTCGTCTCGGCGCTGGCGCTGATTGCGCTGGAACTCTTCCTGCGCCGCACCGTCACCGGCACGGCGATGCGCGCGGCGGCGGAGGATTTCAACGTCGTGCGCCTGATGGGCATTCCGGCCAGCCGCATCATCGCCACCGCCTTCCTGCTGTCCGGTCTGCTGGCCGGACTGGCGGCGATGCTGTGGGTGGCGCAGCGGGCCTCCGTCGATCCGCTGATGGGTTTCACGCCGGTGCTGAAGGCCTTCATCGCCGCTGTCGTCGGTGGACTGGGCAGCCTGCCGGGTGCCGTTGCTGGCGGTTTCCTGCTCGGCATCATCGAGGTGCTGCTGCAGGCGACGCTGCCTGGGGCAGTCGCACCCTATCGCGACGCCATCGTGCTGTCGGGCGTCATCGCCGTGCTGCTGATACGGCCGCAAGGTCTGATCCCGGCGGTTCGCGTGCAGAGAAGTTAGAGCATGATCCCGAAAAGTGGGAACCGATTTTCGGAAAAAGATTATGCTTAAACAAGAGGATAAAATGTACAGCAAGCCCGAATTCGCACCGTTGTCCCTAAGCGAGGTGTTCGGCTTGATCGAGGCGGCGGCCTTCGCCACGGTGGTGACATCGGGCCCGCAAGGGCTGGTCGCCTCGCATCTGCCGGTCGTGCTGGACCGTGAACGGGGACCGAACGGCACGCTGGTGTCGCATCTTGCTAGGCAGAACCAGCACAGCGCGCTGATAGCAGAGGGCAGGGAGACGATCGCCATCTTCCACGGACCGCACGGCTATATCTCGCCGTCCTGGTATCCGCGCAATCCGGTGCGCGACAGCGCGCCGACCTGGAATTTCGCCGTCGTCCACTGCCACGGCCGGCCCGTTCAGCTCGACGATCACGCCACCGCCCGTCATCTCTTGCAGCTCGTCGACGTGCTGGAAAAGGACCGCGACGACCGCTGGCGCATGCGCGAGCTCGGGCCGGGCGGCATGGAGCGGCGCATACCGCACATACTCGGCTTCGATCTGCCGATCGAGCGGCTCGAGGCCAAGTTCAAGATGGGGCAGGACGAACGGCTCTACGATACCAATGCCGCGATCGGCATGCTGGAGCAGAGCGATCCGGCACTGGCGACGATGATGAAGGCGCACAACGCGCATCGCAAGGACTGACCGTCGCAGGAATGCGGGCAAGGACAAAAATGATTCCCAATCTCAACATCGTTCCCTTCGTCAGCGTCGACCACATGATGAAGCTGGTGCTGAAGATCGGCGTCGAGCGGTTCCTCACCGAGCTCGCCTTCTACATCGAGGGCGATTTCCGCCGCTGGGAGCTGTTCGACAAGTCGCCGCGCGTCGCCTCACACAGCGCCGAGGGCGTGATCGAGCTGATGCCGACCAGCGACGGCGAGGTCTATGGCTTCAAATATGTCAACGGCCACCCGAAGAACATGCGCGAAGGTCGCCAGACCGTGACCGCCTTTGGCATGCTCGCCGACGTCCACAACGGCTACCCCGTGCTACTGTCGGAAATGACCATCCTGACCGCACTGCGCACCGCAGCAATGTCGGCGCTGGCGGCCAAGCACCTGGCGCCGCCAGGCGCCGACTGCATGGCGCTGATCGGCAATGGCGCCCAGGCCGAATTCCAGGCGCTGGCCTTCAAGGCCTTGCTCGGTGTGCGCAAATTGCGGTTCTTCGACATCGACCGTTCGGCGACGGAAAAATGCGTGCGCAATCTGGCTGGCTTTGGCTTTGATATGGTTGCCTGCCGCTCTACCGAAGAAGCCGTCGAGGGCGCTCAGATCATCACCACCGTCACCGCCGACAAACAGTATGCCACCATCCTCACCGACAACATGGTCGGCTCGGGCGTCCACATCAACGCGGTCGGCGGCGACTGTCCGGGGAAGACCGAACTGCATCGCGACATCCTGCTGCGCTCCGACATCTTCGTCGAATACCCGCCGCAGACGCGCATCGAGGGCGAGATCCAGCAGCTTGCGCCGAACCACGAGGTGACCGAGCTGTGGCAAGTCATCACCGGCGTCGCACAAGGCCGGCGCGACCCGGCCCAGATCACGCTGTTCGATTCCGTCGGCTTCGCCATCGAGGATTTTTCGGCGCTGCGCTATGTCAGAGACCAGTTGCGCTCGACCGGCCTCTACCAGGAACTCGACATGCTGGCTGATCCCGACGAACCGCGCGACCTGTTCGGGATGCTGCTCAGGGCGGCGGTGCTGGCGAAGGCGGGCTAGGCGGCGTTGTAGCGCCGGCAGGTAGCGGCCAGCGACAGGGGTGACAGCAGCCGCCGAGTATCGTATATTGACATAAAGATGTCCTTATGTGACTTAGGCGAGACTGTCGCCCCGAGGACGAAATATGTCGCAAAAACCATCATCGCTGGACGACCTGTTCGGCCCCGTCACGGCCAAGCCCGACGGTTCGGAAGTGCTTGCGGCGCTGACTGCGGCGGCGCGCGAACGCATCCTCATCCTCGACGGGGCCATGGGCACGCAGATCCAGGGCCTGGGCTTCGACGAGAACCATTTCCGTGGCGACAAATTCGCGGAGTGCGCCTGCCATCAGCAGGGCAACAACGACCTTTTGATCCTGACGCAGCCCAAGGCGATCGAGGAGATCCACTATCAATACGCCATATCAGGCGCGGACATTCTTGAAACCAACACCTTCTCCTCGACCGCCATCGCCCAGGCGGATTACGGCATGGAGGACGCGGTCTACGCGCTGAACCGCGACGGTGCACGGCTGGTGCGCCGGGCAGCGCTGCGGGCCGAGCAGGAGGACGGCAAGCGCCGTTTCGTCGCCGGCGCGCTGGGGCCGACCAACCGCACCGCCTCGATGTCGCCGGATGTCAACAATCCCGGCTACCGCGCCGTGACCTTCGACGAATTGCGCCTTGCCTATGGCGAGCAGCTGCGCGGTCTCATCGACGGCGGCGCCGACATCATCCTGATCGAGACCATCTTCGATACGCTGAACGCCAAGGCGGCGATCTTCGCTTGCAACGAGATCTTCATCGAAAAGGACGTGCACCTGCCGGTGATGATATCGGGCACGATCACCGATCTGTCCGGCCGTACGCTGTCCGGCCAGACGCCGACGGCATTCTGGCATTCGGTCCGTCACGCCAACCCGTTCACGATAGGTCTCAATTGCGCGCTGGGCGCCAAAGCCATGCGCGCGCATCTGGACGAAATATCAGGCGTCGCCGACACCTTTGTCTGTGCCTATCCGAATGCCGGCCTGCCCAATGAATTCGGCCAGTATGACGAGAGCCCGGAATTCATGGCCGCGCAGATCGAGGATTTCGCGCGCGATGGCTTGGTCAATATTGTCGGCGGTTGCTGCGGCTCGACGCCGGACCACATCCGCGCCATCGCAGCGGCGGTGAAGAAATATCCGCCGCGCGCAGTTCCTCACATCGAGCCGAAGATGCGCCTGTCGGGGCTCGAACCGTTCACGCTGACCGAGGAGATTCCGTTCGTCAATGTCGGCGAGCGCACCAATGTCACGGGCTCGGCCAAGTTCAGGAAGCTGATCACGGCGGGCGACTATGCCGCCGCGCTCGATGTCGCGCGCGACCAGGTCGCCAATGGCGCGCAGATCATCGACATCAACATGGACGAAGGCCTGATCGATTCGAAGCAGGCGATGGTCGAATATCTCAACCTGATCGCCGCCGAGCCTGACATCGCCCGCGTGCCCGTGATGATCGACAGCTCCAAATGGGAGATCATCGAAGCCGGCCTGAAATGCGTGCAGGGCAAGCCGCTGGTCAACTCCATCTCGATGAAGGAGGGCGAGGACGCCTTTCTGCATCATGCGAAGCTCGTCCGCGCCTATGGCGCGGCGGTGGTCGTCATGGCCTTCGACGAGGAGGGCCAGGCCGACACCAAGGCGCGCAAGGTCGAAATCTGCACCCGCGCTTACAAACTGCTGACCGAGCAGGCCGGATTCCCGCCCGAGGACATCGTTTTCGATCCGAACATCTTTGCCATCGCCACCGGCATCGACGAGCACAACAATTACGGCGTCGACTTCATCGAAGCCGCACGGCAGATCACCGCGACGCTTCCCCACGTCCACATATCGGGCGGCGTGTCGAACCTCTCCTTCTCGTTTCGCGGCAACGAGCCGGTGCGCGAGGCCATGCATGCCGTGTTCCTCTACCATGCCATCCAGGCGGGCATGGACATGGGTATCGTCAACGCCGGGCAGCTTGCCGTCTACGATACCATCGATCCGGAACTGCGCGAAGCCTGCGAGGACGTCGTCAACAACCGCCAGCCGAAGAGTGGCGGTACCGCGACCGAACGCATGCTGGAACTTGCCGAACGTTTCAAGGGCACGGCGGGCAAGGAGGCGCAGGAACGCGATCTCGCCTGGCGTGACTGGCCCGTCGAGCAGCGCATTTCGCACGCACTCGTCAACGGCATCACCGAATTCATCGACCAGGACACGGACGAAGCGCGACTTGCCGCCGAGCGCCCGCTGCATGTCATCGAAGGTCCGCTGATGGCGGGAATGAATGTCGTCGGCGACCTGTTCGGCGCAGGAAAAATGTTCCTGCCGCAAGTGGTGAAATCCGCCCGCGTCATGAAGCAGGCCGTTGCCGGACTGCTGCCGCATATGGAGGCCGAGAAGCTGGCCAACGCCGCCAACGGCGTCGACACCGGCGAACGCCAGACCGCCGGAAAGATCCTGATGGCGACGGTCAAGGGCGATGTCCACGACATCGGCAAGAACATCGTCGGCGTGGTTCTGGCCTGCAACAATTACGAGATCATCGACCTTGGCGTCATGGTGCCGGCGGCGAAGATCCTGCAGACGGCGCGCGAGCAGCAGGTCGACATTATCGGCCTGTCCGGCTTGATCACGCCCTCGCTCGACGAGATGGCGCATATGGCCGCCGAGATGGAGCGCGAAGGCTTTGACATTCCGCTTCTGATCGGCGGCGCGACGACCAGCCGTGTGCATACGGCGGTCAAAATTTATCCGCGCTATTCGAAAGGCCAGACGGTCTACGTCACCGATGCCAGCCGCGCCGTCGGCGTGGTGTCGGCGCTTTTGTCGAACGAGACCAAGGGCGGCTATGTCGACAATGTTCGTGCCGAATACAAGAAGGTTGCCGATGCGCATGCGCGCAGCGAAGCCGATAAGCAGCGCCTGCCGCTCGCCAAGGCGCGGGCCAATGCCCACAGGATCGACTGGTCGGCCTACGAGCCGCCAAAACCGTCCTTCCTCGGCCTGAAAACCTTCGAGGACTGGGATCTGGCCGAGCTCGCCCGCTATATCGACTGGACGCCGTTCTTCCAGACCTGGGAGCTGAAGGGGCGCTACCCCAAAATCCTCGACGACGAGGCGCAAGGGCCGGCGGCACGCCAACTCTTCGAGGACGCCCAGGCGATGCTGAAAAAGATCGTCGCGGAAAAATGGTTCGCGCCGAAGGGCGTGATCGGCTTCTGGCCGGCGAATACCGTCGGCGACGACATCAGGCTGTTCACCGACGACGCGCGCTCGCAGGAGCTGGCGACCTTCTTCACGCTGCGCCAGCAGCTGACCAAGCGCGACGGCAAGGCGAACGTCGCGCTGTCGGATTTCGTAGCACCCGCCGACAGCGGCAAGGCCGACTATCTCGGTGGCTTCATCGTCACTGCCGGCATCGAGGAAGTGGCGATCGCCGAGCGCTTCGAGCGGGCGAACGACGATTACTCGTCGATCATGGTCAAGGCGCTGGCCGACCGTTTCGCCGAAGCCTTCGCCGAGCGCATGCACGAGAGGGTGCGCAAGGATTTTTGGGCCTATGCGCCGGACGAGAACCTGGCGCCGGACGAGCTGATCGGCCAACCCTATCGCGGTATCCGCCCGGCGCCGGGCTATCCGGCGCAGCCCGATCACACCGAGAAGGCGACGCTTTTCCGTTTGCTCGACGGCGAGCGCAATGCTGGCGTCAGCCTGACCGAGAGTTTTGCGATGTGGCCGGGCTCCTCGGTGTCAGGCATCTATTTGTCGCATCCCGAGAGCTATTATTTCGGCGTCGCCAAGGTCGAACGCGACCAGGTCGAGGACTATGCGCGGCGCAAGAGCATGCCGCTTGTCGAGGTCGAGCGCTGGCTCGGGCCTATACTCAACTATGTGCCGGCGCAGGGGCTGGACGCAGCGGCGTGAAATCGCGCCGCGAGACCAATGGGCGAGAAGCCGGCGCCTCAATGGCAGCAGCCTTACCCTGATTGCACATTCGTTCTGCACAGACAGGACGAACTGATTGGCACGTCCGCCTTGGCCAGGGCGATGATGAGCCTCGTCTACGGCAGTGATGCGCCGGCCCCCGCCTCGGATTGACGCGCGACCCTTTAGCTGCAAAGTATATTAACGTTCTGTTTACCAAGAATGGTCTCGGCAGGGACTTTGAGGGGGCAATTTGGAAGCGTTTCTGGGTGCGAACCGCCTCAATTGGGATGATCGGGCCGAATTGCATTCGACCGACACGACGGGCAGTTACCACATCGAAAATGTACTGGCCGGTGGATCCAATCTCTATGAACTGGAAACGCGCGAGGTCGGTGACATCATCGGCAAGGATATTGTCCATTTGCAATGTCATATCGGGCTCGACACGATCAGCTTGAAGAACCTGGGCGCGGGCAGCGTGACCGGCCTCGACTTTTCACCGACGGCGATCGCAGCGGCGCGGGATTTCGCTGCGAAGGCGGGCACCGGCACCGATGTACGCTTCGTGGAAGCGCCATTGTTCGAAGCGGTCGAAGCGCTCGGCCGAACCTTTGACATCGCTTACGTTACCTGGGGTTCTGTAAACTGGCTGGACGACGTCTTCCGCTGGGCGCGCGTGGTTTCCGATCTCCTGCGGCCCGGCGGCCGGCTCTATCTGGCCGAGGGCCACCCGTTGATGTTCCAGTGTGACCGCAAGGCTGCGGCGCTGGAGTTCAAGCACGACTGGCGAACGCCAATTGCCCGGCCACTCGCGTGGAACGAGGAGCGGACCTATACCGGCGACGACCGCATCCTGAAGCATCCTCGCTACTATGAGTGGATTCATCCGATCAGCGACGTGGTGAACGCGCTGATTGCAGCCGGGCTGACGCTTGATTTTCTCAATGAGCATGACACGGTTTCGTGGCAGCACTTTTCGTTTGCCGTGAGGGCCGGCAAGGATATGTACCGCTTGCCGGAGAACTCTCCGAAGATTCCAATGGCCTATTCCATTGGCGCGACGAAGCGTAGCGTCGGCAAGATACCATATCTTGTTACGCCCAAGGCGATTGAGAGCCACTAGTCCTACTATTACCTACTCCGGCAAGACGACCGATCTGCCGGCCAGCTTTTTCTGCTCGCAGCGGCGGTGCCGTCGATCGCCCGAAGGCAGCGTGCCGGTCCAGCGGCTCCAGCGGCAGGCATCAGGCGCTCGGAAGGGCAAAAATTTTAGGACCCGTGAAGGTCAAAATTAAATATTGACAGCTAATATTCCGTCGTCGGGTTGGCCCGAGGACCTGAATGGCAGCTGAGGAATCGCCTATTGGCTCTTTTCCGCGCTAGGTTCGGCGGTATTAAGAAGGCTGTTTTTTCGTCGGCAAATATCCCGGCGGCGATGGCGGTTGTCGTTATTGCCATTGGCGCGGCGTTCGCGGACCACCAGAACAAAGTCGTCTCGGACCAAGCCGCCCGTGCGGATGTACTGGCCAAGGTCAATCTTATCCGCGCCAAGCTTGAAGGCAACATCAACGGAAACCTTCAACTCGTGCAGGGGCTGGTCGCGACGGTCGTGACTGAACCCTATATGGGACAGCAACGCTTCGCCTCGCTCGCGAGGAACCTGTTTGGCGGGGACTCGCAATTGAACAATATTGCCGGCGCGCCCGATCTGGTCATTTCCCTGATGTACCCGATGGAGGGGAACGAGAAGGCAATGGGGCTCGATTACCGCAACGACGAGCGGCAGCGCGCGGCCGCGCTAAGGGCGCGAGACGAGCGCAAGCTGATTATTGCCGGTCCCGTCGACTTGATGCAGGGAGGACAAGGCTTCGTCGGTCGTATTCCGGTTTTTGTACGGAGTGCGGGCAACACTGAAAGGTTCTGGGGCATCATTTCGGCTGTTGTCGACGTGCAGCGCCTGTATAAGGCGAGCGGCCTGCTCGACGATGATCTCGGGATTGACGTAGCGCTGATCGGTAAGGACGCTCTCGGTGCAAGTGGAGATCAATTCTTCGGCAATAAGGGGGTCGGCAAAAGCAATCCGGTGACGGCCGACGTTCTGCTCCCGTCCGGTTCGTGGCGGATCGCCGCCATCCCCAAAAACGGCTGGCCTTCGACGCCCGACAACGCGTGGTTCTTGCGCGCGATCATGGCGGCGGCCGGGGCCTTGGTTGTGATCCCCATCCTGGTTACGGGCCGCCTGATTGGCGAGAGACAGCGCAACTATGCGGAACGGAGTCGGTTGTCGAGACGCCTCGAACTCGCTCTGGAAGCGTCGGCTATTGGCGTTTGGGAACACGATCTCGCGACCAACAAACTTACCTGGGACGATCGCGTCAACGAAATATACGGCAGACAAGCTGGGGAGCGCCGCGGCTATTTGGACTGGGCGGGAGCAATCCACCCGGATGATGTGGCTGGCGCCCACGCCGATTTCGACAGCGCGATGGCCGGCGGCGAACCATATTTGTCGGAATACCGGATTATTCGGCCGGATGGCGAGATTCGTCATGTCCGATCCAAGGCAACAATTTACCGGATCGCAAATGACACCCCGAAAATGATCGGCGCCGAATGGGATGTCACAGCCGATGTCCTGCTGAACAAGGATCTGGTTCGCGCAAAACAGCTTTCCGAGTCGAAAAATGCAGAACTCGAGTTGGCCAAGGCGCGCATAGAGCACATTGCGCTCCACGATTCGTTGACCGGTTTGCCCAACCGGCGTTATCTGGACCAGGTGCTGGAAGACTACGCAGCAAACGCCCGGCGCGTCGGCGGGCATGTGGCACTGCTTCACATAGATCTGGATCGGTTCAAGCACATCAATGATACGCTTGGCCATGCCGCGGGCGACGCAATGCTTGTTCATGCATCGGCTGTCCTCCGATCCAAGGTCGACGGCGAGGGGTTCGTCGCTCGGATCGGAGGAGACGAATTCATCGTCCTTTGCGTGGTGCATGACGTTATCAAGCAACTGACGCGGCTCGCTGACCGCGTCATCAGCCAGATGCGCGAGCCCGTCTACTATCAGGGCCATCGATGCCGTTTTGGCGTGAGCGTGGGAATTGCAGTCGACAATGGAAAAGATGTCGAAGCCAAACATCTGCTGGTCAACGCTGACATCGCACTTTATCGGGCAAAGAGGCGTGGGCGCAATCGATACGAATTCTTCACCGAGGCGATGCAAAGCGAAATCGTCGACACAAAACGGATTGCCGACGAAATTCTCGGCGGCCTTGAGCGCAACGAGTTCATTCCCTTCTACCAGCCGCAATTTGACGCAAAAACGCTCGAAATTGTTGGGGTCGAGGCGCTGGCGCGATGGAGACATCCGGAGAAGGGTATTTTAGCGCCCGATGTCTTCCTGAGGATTGCGGAAGAACTGAATGTCGTCTCGATTATCGATCGAACCATTTTGGAGCAATCGCTTTTGGATCTCGAAGGGTGGTCTGCTGCGAATGTTCACATTCCGCGGGTATCAGTCAACGTTTCTGCACGACGCCTTCAAGATGAAGAACTCATTAAGAGTTTGAAGAAACTAAACATCAAGAAAGGTACAGTTTCATTCGAGCTGGTCGAGTCAATTTTCCTCGACGACAATGATGATCTTGTTACATGGAATGTTGAGCAGATAAAAGAACTCGGCATTGATGTGGAAATAGACGATTTTGGTACTGGCTATGCCTCCATAGTCAGTTTGCTCAAATTACAGCCTCGCCGGCTGAAGATAGATCGCCAGCTGGTCGCCCCAATTGTCAAATCGCCGCAACGAAGGCAGGTCGTCTCGTCGATCATTGAGATCGGCAAAGCCCTGGGTATCGAGGTCGTGGCGGAGGGTGTCGAGACGATGGAGCACGCAAGGATACTCAAGCGCTTGGGCTGCGATATGCTGCAGGGTCATGCCTTCGGGCATGCGTTGGATTCCGAGGGACTAAAGGCCTTTGTCCGATCTCGGCGTCTGCGCACGGCCAGCTGACTGTTGACGTCAGCCTCAGGGCCTCCGGCAGCGAAGCGGCCCGATCGAAGTTCGTACCACTGCAGTACAGACGCTGCCAAACAGCCTACCACCATTGGCCTCGACGACTGTCCTGGACGGCCATCTTGGGAAGCGGGCTGAGCTAAATCATTGGTTTATTAAAAGATAAATGGATGGCTGGGGTTCTTGGAAGCTTTTCGAACTTTCTGTCTTGCGCCTCCAGCCGAGTTGCGAGCGCTTGTGAAGGAGATCGACATGTCACCACATGTTCGAAGTCATGGCCAATGACGACCAGAAGCGGCTTTGGCGTGCGCTGGCAAAGGGCACGGCACCGGGCTGGAACCAGCTGTTTGCGGGCTACGCGTCCTGCATCGACTGGCCCTCCGCGTACTATTGGCGTGATCTGATTGAGTTCTATCCCGACGCGCGGGTCATCCTGACATACCGTTCGCCGGAAAGCTGGTGGGAAAGCTTCGCGAAAACGATCTTGGCGGGCATCAGCCAGAGCACGGACCAGGAGTCGCTGGGTCTTGCCTTGATCTCCAGGCAGGTCTTTGGCGGCCGGCCGCACGATCGCGCCAATGCCATCGCCGTCTACGAAGCCAATGTAAGGGCGGTCATTGCGACGGTGCCGTCGAGTCGGCTGCTGGTCCACAATCTGGGCGACGGATGGAAGCCGCTCTGCCTGCATCTTGGCGTGCCAGTACCGGATCAGTCCTATCCCAATCGCAACAACACGAAGGACTTTCAGATGGCTCTTGCACAGAACTAGTCGGACCGTCTGCAATGGGTCAGGTCACGACGATGTTCGCGAGGACGGTCAGAACCGGACTTGGGGTAGCGTCAGCGCTTGACCCCCAGGCGACCCATCAATTTTCAACGACGACTTTGCGCCTTATGTCGGACGTCAAGATCAACCCTGCCGCTTCCTGTTAACCGGCCGCTGCTTCCTATCGCAAAGCCTCTGCCGGTAATAATTTGGAGAGATGAGTGAAGGCAGCCGCCTGTCCGTCTGTGGCGATCACCCGAAGCATCGCCCCGGCCCCAAGGCGCGCAAGTAGATAGGTTGCAGGCAACTTGGTGTGTTATACACGCTGCGCTTTTCGGAGCGGATATGAGATCGATGGATCAGGAAAGACTTCTAGCCGCAGTCCTCTTGGCTGATGTCGTGGGCAGCACGCCCCTCTATGAGCGCATCGGCGACGATGCCGCTTTGCTGCAGGTTTCGGACTGCCTGGACGCAATGCGAGCGATCGTCGCCCAACACGGCGGTGATTTCATCTACTCGAAAGGCGATGACGTACTCAGCCTGTTCGGGAGCTCGGAGGCGGCGCTGAGGGCGGTCCGCCAAATCAGCTGCCAACTGAAGGAAGGGCCGTTGAGCGCCCGTATCGGATTGCATTTCGGGGCGGTCATTCGCGCGCGGGGCGCGGTATTCGGCGACGTTGTGAATGTCACCGCAAGGTTGTCCACCACGGCCAACCCCGGGGAGGTCCTGATCAGCCAGAGCTTCTTCGAAGCCCTTTCCGCGGGGAGCCGCAGTGGCTTGCGGCTCCTCGACAAAATGGCCTTCAAGGGGAAGCAAGAACTCTTCGACGTCTATACTCTGAGGAGCGACGATGGGGCCCTCGGTACGCGCATCGCCAGCCGGGGCACCATTATCGACAGGCGCTCCGCCCCGCCGCCGCAGATCAATCTGGTCATCCGTTATGAAGATCAGTTGCGATTCTGCCGACACAACGAATTTGTGACCATCGGCCGATCTCCGGAATGCAACATCGTCGTCCAGCGGCCCTGGGTCTCAAGGCACCACGCGACCTTCACCATTTCGAATGGCAAGGCGCGGCTTGTCGAGCGAAGCTCGTCGGGCACATTTGTGTCGATGGGACCCGGCCATGAAGTATTCGTGCGCCGCGAAGATATTCTCCTCTTCGGCTCCGGCGTCATCTCGCCTGGACTGAAGTCGTCACTCGGCGACGCCCAGATTCTTCACTACGAAATTGTCTCGGACTGACCCGGCCGGACTCGTAGCCGCGACCGGTGTCAAGCTGGTTCGCTGACGCCGTCGATGCCGCGCCCTACCTTTTGACAGTCCTTGAGATCGCCCCTTCACCGATGGGTGCCGAGGACAAAACCTAGGAACGTCTGCTTTCCAGAAAAGCTGACCTTCCGTTTCCGGCCCCGGAACTGCCGGTCGAGGTTACGTCCCAAGTCGGCCCAGGTCAGATTTGCCAATACCCATAAGCAAATGAGTTGGATGGACCCATCCGCCGTGCAAAGCGGCCTGCCACCTAACGTCGCGGGTTGTACAGGCGTACTCGGTGGGCTGTTGCAGGAATACGGCACAGGTGCGGCTGGCGCCGCCTGCACGCTGGGCCTGCTTATCACCATCGCCTTGTGCGCACTGTTCAACCTGCTGATTGGTGGCGCCCCGCAGGCGACATAGATCCGGTGCAGCAGACTGTGTCCATTCGGGAGACCCCGCAACCGCGGAACCACGCGCCGGCACCGGCAGTGCCGCTCGTCGCCAGGTGCTCCGTTTCGGCATCGCCGGAACTGGCGCGCTGGGGCGTGACGCCGGACGCTGATCCGACAAAGCGTTACTGGCGGCAGCCAGAGCCCAATCCTCGATCGTTCCTGGATGTCGCACGGAACGTTGACAGCGATTCCCGGCCAGTTCAGTCTTCGCCTTGGGCAACAGGAGCGTCAACACGCTGGCAATCGATGTGCCGGCAAAGGGAGGACATTATGTACAGGCTTGTATCCGCAACTTTGGCGGGCGCGGTTCTATCCTATGTGTCATTGCTGCCCGCTACCGCTCAAGACTCGACCGAATGGATCGGTACTTGGACCGCAAGCCCGCAGCCGGCTTGGCAAGCCGACTTTCCGATCCCGCTCGGCTTTCCCAGCAACTATTTCCGCAGCACGATCCGGCAAATCGCGCGTATCAGCATAGGCGGCAGCAAGGTGCGGATCGTCCTCTCCAATGAGTATGGCACACAGCCGCTTAAGGTTGGGGCCGCCCATGTCGCCATCACCACCGACGGAGCGGCGATCAAGCCCGAGTCCGATCGCGTCCTGACCTTCGGCGGCGAAAGCTCTATCACCATTCCCCCCGGTGCTCCGGCGATCAGCGATCCCGTCGACTTGACTGTGGCGCCGCTTGCTGAACTCTCCGTCAGCCTGTACTTCCCCGAAAGCGCGGCTGCCACGACCATGCATTGGGACGGGCACCAAACTGCCTATGTGGCCGCCGGCGACAAGACCGGCGAGGCCGACCTGAAGGCGGACTCGACACAGACGCAGCGCGTGTTCCTGTCCGGGATTATGGTTGACGCGGTCGACGGCGCGCGTGCCGTGGTCCTTTTCGGCGACTCGATCACCGACGGCGATGGCTCCACCATCGACGGCAACGACCGCTGGCCTGATACGCTTGCCAAGCGGCTGCAAGAGGCCGGCGGGGCACCTGTAGCCGTGCTCAACCAGGGGATTTCCGGCGCAAAGATCCTATCGGATAGGATGGGCGTCAACGCGCTGGCCCGCTTCGACCGCGATGTACTCAACCAGGCGCGCGCCGACACGGTCGTGCTGATGATGGGCATCAACGATATCGGCTGGCCTGGAACCGGGCTGGCACCGTCCGACACCCAACCCACTGCCGAGCAAATCATCGCCGGCTACAGACAGTTGATCGCACGCGCCCACGCCGACGGCATGCGCATCGTCGGTGCTACCCTGACACCTTTCGGCGACGCTTTCGTAGGCTCGCCGTTCCAGGGCTACTACACCGAAGACAAAGAGAAGATCCGTCTGGCCGTGAACGACTTCATCCGTTCCGGAGCGTTCGACGCCGTCATCGACTTCGACAAAGCGGTGGTCGACCCGGCAAAGCCCGGCTACATCAAGGCGGAATTCGACAAGGGCGATCACTTGCATCCCAACCCGGCAGGCTACAATGCCATGGCCGGAGCTATCGACCTCGGCGTGCTTTCTGCTCAATAGCTGGGTAGCCGGGCTTGTGACAGCTAAGCGCATCGACGGCGTGGTGGCACCACACCACACCGCACTCGCGAAAGAAACTTCAAGCAGATCAAGGGAACACGTGCCGTCGTCGATATTGATGATGGTCGTCAAAACCCGCGGTTTGAGATTTGTCGGCAGGGACGGGGTGAGCAGGCATTCATGCAGGGGCGGTGTTCCGTGCCCGGCCATGGCCTGAAGCGAGATCCGCCAGTGGGGCAGGCCCATAGCGAAAGCGTATAGAGCGCATTTGAAAAATGTATTACCTCCAACGTCCTGATTGCCCGATAGTCCTCTGCGGGTTCCACTGAACTCAGCGTGCCCATGGCTCAATGCCCGGCACTAAGGGAGGAAAAATTGACGATATTCGCAACCATGTTGCGATCGCTTGCCGTTGTCGCAACGATCGCTAGCGTCACCCCTGCATTTGCCGGTGGCGTGGATGAGCTGCCAAAGAACATCCAGGATGAGCTCTATAACAAAGACATGATGGATCCGATGCAGCCGCTCGCGGAAAGCGCCTACCGCGACTGGAAGCCCAAGAAGGGTCCGCCGTGGACGATTGGGTACGCCAGCTCCTATGCTGGCAACACCTGGCGCGCCGACGTCATGAAGCGGCTCCAGGAAGAGATTATTCCGAAATGGAAGAAGCTCGGCCTGATAAAGGACGTGATCATCACCCAATCCAATCTGAACGACTCCACCCAGATCCAGCAGATGCGGCAGTTGGTGGATCAGGGCGTCGACGCGATCATCGTCTGCTGCTCGAACCCGACCTCACTGAACCAGACCGTCGAATATGCCCACCAGCGTGATGTCCCGGTCTTCTCTGCAGTTGGCTATCTCACTTCGCCTTATGCAGTGAACACTTCGGCGAACTTCGTCGTGGGTGGCAGTATGCTCGGCGAATGGATGGCCAAGCAGATCAACGGCAAGGGCAATGTCCTCGTGGTCGAAGGCATTCCGGGCGCGTCTGCTTCGGATTCACAGAACGTCGGCGTTCTGAAGGCCCTGGCGAAGTACCCGGACATCAAGGTCGTGGGCCAGGTTGCCGGCATGTGGACCGATCAGGTTGCTCAGGCCGAAATCCAGAAGTGGCTGGCCACCAATCCTGGCGATCTGAATGGCATCATCATTCAGTCGGCGTCTGAACTGGGCGCCTTGCGCGCACTGCAGCAAAGCGGCCGCGATATGATCCCGTTCTCGATCGGCGGTGAGATCGGCGCGCTTTGCTACTGGCGCAACAACAAGGATTTCGTCTCGGAGGCGATCCATGCCTGGCCACCGGGCGACGACTTCGAATTCGGCTGGAACGTAATGATGCGCACGCTCCAGGGTCAGGGCCCGAAGATCCAGTCCATCCTGACCAAGCCGCAGACCATGAATTACGAGCAGCTTGAAAAGGCCGTCCCGGCCGATTGCAGTGAAGATTCTGACGGCTGGTACAACGTCGGTGCCGAAAACTGGGCAAGCAAGGATTACCTGGACCAGTTTTTCCTTCGTCCGGCCGATCCCGAAGCCTTCAAGGCAAACTGACCGAAGCAGGTCCGGCCACCCCGTCAACGTTGACGGGGTGGCATTTCTTTCATTCCGTGCAAGTCTAGCCGACCGACGTCGGCCAACTGGACCTATGATGTCATACCCCACGGTTGAACTCTCATCGGTCAGGAAGACCTTCGGGCCGACTGTGGCGCTCGGCGGTTGCAACCTGACGGCCTACGCGGGGGAGGTTCACGCGATCATTGGCGGCAACGGCTCGGGCAAGAGCACGCTGGCGAAGGTCATCTCCGGGGTACTGATACCGGACAGTGGCCAGGTGTCGATCCTTGGAAAGTCGGCAACGTCTCCGCACGAGGCGCGCCAGCTGGGCATCTCAAATGTGTTTCAGGAGGTGCTCGTCGCGGACGAATGCTCGGTGCTGGATAACCTCTATTTGGGCGCGGATGGCCTTTTGGGCTCGTCCATGAACCGCGAAGAAAAAGAAATCAAGGCATCCGCATTGATGCGCGAACTCCTCGGCTTTGACATCGATCTCTCCGGGTTGGTGAGTGAGCTACCCCTGAGCGTCAAACAATGGGTGACGATAGCCAGGGCTCTTCTGACTGATCCCAAGGTCCTGATCCTCGACGAGTCCTCGGCTGCGCTCGACTTCGATTCCACGGAAAGGCTGTTCCGCAAGCTGCGGCAGCTCAAGCAAGGGGGGGCAAGCATTCTGGTCGTCACCCACCGTATCGCCGAGCTGGTGCGTATCGCCGACCGCGCGACGGTTTTGCGCGACGGCGTGGATGTCGGCAGGCTTGCGAAAGAAGAGATTACCGAGGCCAGGATTCTCGAACTGATTGCCGGTGCCGAGCGCAGCGGCACAAACCGCGATCAGCCGTTGCCGACGCGGCTCGGCGATCGGCCGGTCCTCCGCGCAACCGATTTTCGGGTCTGGTCAGATGCTGCCTTGATCAATTTCACCGTGTGTCCCGGCGAGATCGTCGGGATCACCGGACTAGACGGGCAGGGGCAGGCGGATTTCGTAAGATGCATCGCTGGCATCCAGTCTCCGATCGCCGGTCGGTTGATGGTGGTCAATGACGGCAAGGCCAGCGAGGTTACCGATCTCGCATCTGCGCGACGCTATAACATCAGCTATGTCAGCGGCGATCGCAAGAAAGAGGGCATCTTTGCCAATCTGAGCATTTACGAGAACCTGCTGCTTCCGGTGTATCGCGAATTTCGGTCCGGCGGGGTGCTCAACTTCATTAACCGCCCCAAGCTGACGCCGGTGTTTGAGTGGGAATCCAGCAAACTGGCCGTCAAGATGGGGAGCCCGGAGAACCTCATCACGTCGCTGTCGGGCGGCAACCAGCAAAAGGTACTGATTGCCAGGGCCTTCGCGGAAAAGCCGGTGGTTCTGGTGCTCAACGATCCTGCGCGCGGGATAGACGTAGGGGCCAAGCTCGATCTCTACCGCAATCTCAAGGAGTTCGCCGCGCGCGGCAACGCCGTGGTCTTCCTGTCCAGCGAACTGGAGGAGTTTCTGAACCTGTGCACACGGGTTCACGTGTTTCGCAATGGCGCTATATCGGCGGATTTCGAACCGCCTTTCAATGGCCATGCCATCCTCAACGCCATGTTTGGCCGCCGCGCGACGGCGCGCTTGCCCGGCGATGCCGCCAACGAGAACGGCCCTGGCAGCCCGGTCACGGTCGCCGAGAAGCACAATCCCAGACTTGAGCAGGGCAGGCCGGTGCCGAGACCTGTGACGCTGCTGAACCAGGAGGTAAACCATATGGCGGCCACCCCGTCTTTTATGCTGAGTTGTCCTGATATCGCGCCAGGTAGCGTCATCCCGGACCGGTTCGCTGAGGACAACCGGCTTTCGCCGAGACTCATTTGGTCAGGGCCGCCGGCAGGCACCCGCAGCTTTGCCTTGGCCGTTACCGATCCTGATCTGCCGGAAGCGTTTAACTTTCCCCGCTCGTTTGCGCACTGGCTGGTGGCGAACATTCCGGTCGAGGTTCGTGAACTACCGGAGGGCGCCAGCGGCAGCTTGCGGCTGCCGCACGGCGCTGCTGAGTTCAACAGCGACTTCGTGACATTCAAGATCCCGGGGTTCGGCAAGGGGTATGGCGGCCCTTGGCCACCGGACCGGGCTCACCGGTACTTTTTCACGCTCTATGCGCTCAAAGCGGACAAAGTCGAGTTGGCGGCTGACGCCGATCTTGGCGCATTTGCGGCCGCGGTCATGCCGGTGGCCATAGATGCAGTGTCGTTCGTGGCAGTCTACGGGCCGGCAAAGAAGTCTCTGCCCTCGTAAAAACCGGGCATAGTAATTCCCCAATCAGGAGGATCGCATGAGTAGATATGGAAGCAGGAGCAGCTTTGATCTGGAGTGGATCGAGCGATGGGCAAGGAAGGTCAATGACGACCGCATCTTGCCGGTAGTAGGGCGGTTTTTCACGAGCAAGTTCGTGCTTGGCTTCGACGACACGGAATATCTCGTCGACGTCCGGGGCGGCAAGATCCAGAAGATCGCGCAAGGCCTCACTCCGAACGACATGGGTGTCGAATTCTGGCTCAAGGCGCCGAGCAGCGCTTGGTCGAAGTTTGCCCAGGAAATCCCACCGCCGATGTTCAACGACATCTGGGCGATGGCGCATCCGCTGCACAAGCAGCTTATCATCGAGGGCAATTCGCTTCCGTTCTGGCAGAATCTGCGGGCGCTGACGCGCATGCTCTCGCTGATGCGACAAGTTTAACGGCAGCGCAGGAGAGTTGTCATGAATACACACGATCCAATCGTTGGGCGCTACGTCTACGTCCAGTGCGAAGGCAAGACGTACCGCACCTATTACGAGGAACACGGCGAGGGCATTCCGATGGTCTGCCTGCACACGGCCGGCACGGACGGGCGCCAGTATCGGCACCAGCTATGCGACCCGGATATCAGCCAGAATTTCCGCGTCATCGCTTTCGACATGCCTTGGCACGGCAAGTCGATCCCGCCGGCAGACTTTCACCTGATGGAAGACGAATACAAACTCACAACCAAATTCTACTGTGAGTTCATCGTGGCGTTCTGCCGGGCGCTGGATCTGCGCAAGCCGGTCCTCATGGGCCAATCGATGGGCGGCAACATCTGCCTGGCGCTGGCGTTGCGCCATGAAAGCGAGTTTTCGGCCTTTATCGCACTCGAGGCCTGCGACTATTCCCCGGGATGGTGGATCGATCCGCTGCATCACCCCCATATCCACGGTGGCGAGGTGGTCGCGACCTCTGTATTCGGTCTGATGGCACCGCAGTCCCCTGACGATTACCGGTGGGAGACCTGGTGGTACTATGCACAGGGCGGCCCCGGCATCTTCAAGGGCGACCTGTATTTCTACAGCGTCGATTCGGATTTCCGCGACCAGTGCCAGAAAATCTCCGGGAAGGTGCCGATCTACTTTCTGACTGGCGAGTATGATTTCGCCTGCACGCCCGAAATGACCCAGCGCACGGCCGAAAAGGTGAAGAATTCGGAATGTGTCATCTTCGGCGGTGGCCACTTCCCGACATCGGAAGATCCGGCGAAGTTCAAGGAAGTCATCACCCCGGTGCTGAAGAAAATCCTCAGCGCGGATCCGGAGCGGCGTGGCCAGGGAGGCAATGCCCTGTCGGGGCGCAGCATTTCCGAAAGCCGGTCGTCCTCTCGCAGCGAGCGGCCCAATGAGGGCCGGAAGGTCATTGAGTTCTAGGTTGCTTTGGCAACGAAAGACAAATGTTGATGTCGCAGTCCAGGGGTTCCCAAAACACCTACCTGTTGGTCCCGATCCTGCTGATCGCGCTGCTCCTGAGCACCGCGGTCATCAGGGGGCCGAACCTTGTATCCTTGTCGGGGTTCGGCAGCGCGATCATCGTGTCGGCCCCCCTGATCCTGGCGACATTCTCACTCATGGCTCTGGCCGTGGCGGGACGTGGGACAGTCGACCTGGCCGTCGGACCCTTGCTCGCTTTCATCAACGTGACGATCGTCAAGCTCAACGGCCTCGGCATCGTCACGGGTCCCTTTGGCGTCTTTCTGGTCGCCCTGGGGATCGGCGTTCTCTATCAACTCTTCTTTGCCCTCATCATCATTTTCGTGCGCGTCCAGCCGATCATCGTGGCGCTCAGTGGCTTTCTGGCCCTGACCGGTATCAACCTCGTAATCCTCCCAAGACCAGGCGGTACCGCACCGGACTGGATGTCGTCCTGGGGCCTCGGCAACACGATCTTTTCACCGATCCTGCTGATCGTGCTGCTGGCTATCGCGGCCTGGCTGCTGTTCACCATGACCTCGTTCTACGCGAATTTGCGTTTGATGGGCTATGATGAGCGTGCGGCTTATACGAGCGGTGTCCGCATCAATGTGGTGCGGATCGGTGCCCACATCATCGCCGGCCTCTTCGTTGGGCTCGGCGCAATCTGCTATACCGCGCTGATCTCGTCCGGAGATCCGACACAGGGCACCACCATGACGCTGACGGCGGTGACCGCCCTGGTGCTGGGCGGGGTCAGCCTGTCCGGTGGACGCGGTGGCGTGGCAGGCGGGCTGCTAGGTGCGCTCAACCTCTTTCTTATTGGCTATGTTCTAGCCACGTTCAATTTCGGCTCCACGCAAGCCTTTGTGACGCAGCTTTTCTACGGGCTGATCCTCGTTCTTTCGCTCCTGCTGACCCTGCTGGTCCCCGTCATCGGGCGATACCTGCACTTCATTTCACCCTTTGCGGCCTTCGTGGTCCTGGGCTGCGTGGTCGTCGGGATCATGCTGTATGTCAGCACCCGCGATACCTACGGCGTGGCGGCCGTCGCCGGCGAGGCTTTCAAGTCCAATCCGGACGTGATGACGCGCTATCTGCTGCTGCCGATGCAGTCGGGGGGCGGGCCAGCTTTGCCCGACCTTACGCCGTTGCAAAAGATCGTCTTCGGCTTCGCCGTCACCTTGGCCGTGCTGACGTTCACTGTCCGCGTCATCGTGGCTGAAGCCGTTTCCGTGCGCCTGGGCGCCTTCATATATGTTTTCGTCTCGGCACTCATCCTGCTCCTGTTCCTGGTCATCGGCGAGCAAAGCCACGCGGCCGGAATTGTGGCGACAGGACAACCGTTGGGGATCGGGCCATGAGTCAGACTTTCACCGACGGCAGCCGCAGAGGCGGCCTCTTCATCCCGCGTTCGCGCGCCCTGGTGTGGCTTAACCTCGCCGTCACATTCGTGGTGGCGGCGATCAGCTTCGGCCTGGGATTTTGGCAGGGGCTCAGCGCCCAGATCGTCATCCTTTACACCATCGTTCTGGCCGCCGTGCTCTTTTGGCTGATCAACTACGTCGCCGTCATCTTCGAGGCCCGATCTTCGTCGCTTGAAACCGACACTGCAGCCCCGGCCGACGCCGGTGGCGTCTGGGCCGGCAACCGGATCCTGATCGTCACCATGGCGGTGATGCTGATCGTATATCTGCTGATCACGGCCACGGTCCCGTCCTTCAGGTCCCTCGGCAATTTGATCGCCTTCCTGCTGCTCGAAGCAATCCTGGTCTTTGCGTTCAAGGTCGGCAGCCGCTTCGCCCATGGCCGCAGCGCCTTTATTGGGCTGATTGTGCTGCTGGCGCTGGTCGTGATCAGCTCCTTCACCATCAACGGGTTTCTCTCCGCCACCAACATCAAAGCAATTCTGCTGTTTGCAGCGTTCCTGGGCATCGCCTGCGTCGGGCAAACGCTGGTGGCGTTGCTGGGCGGTTTGGACCTTTCGATCCCGTTTGTCATCGGGTCTTCGAACATCGGGCTTCTGTTCCTGATCGGCCTTGGCGTCCCATCGGGGCTGGCCGTCATTTTTGTGCTGTTGATCGGCACCGCCCTGGGCTTCCTCAATGGCGTACTATCCTACCGTCTGCAGGGCCAGGCTCTGATCCTGACGCTCGGCATGGGCTTTGCTGTCGCCGGTCTCGTCCAGATCCTGACCAGCATCGGATCTTCGTTCGGCGGCAACGTCTTTGGAACCGTGCCTAAGTGGCTCCAGAACCTTGCCGCCATGAACGGCCGCACCTTCGGCCTGGCAGTCCCGCCGACAATTCTGCTGTGGATCGTCATTGCCATTATCGTCATTGTCGGACTGCGCTACTCGGCCTTCGGCCGGTACATCTACGCCCTGGGCGGCAATCGCCGCTCGGCCAAGCTGATCGGAGTCTCCGAGTTCAAATACTGGACCATCGCCTACACCATCAGCGGCTTCTCAGCCGCCTTGACAGGATGCCTGTTGCTTGGCTGGAGCGGCGGCGGGTTCATCGGGGTCGGCGACCAGTATCTCTTCACAACCCTGGCTGCGGTGGTGATCGGCGGGACGTCGCTCATGGGCGGATATGGCGGATATGGCTACACCGTGATCGGGGTTCTCGTCCTGCAAGTCCTGAGCGCCTTCCTGATCGGCATCGGGCTCAAATACGAATGGCAACAATTCATCTTCGGTCTTCTGATCCTGCCGATGGTCGCGCTCTACGGCCGCGCCCCTCACATCAGAGACCAGGTCTAGGGAAAGCCCATGTTTGGAACACTCTTTCAGTCCAGCGCCGTGGTCAGCACCGCGCTCAGCGCTGCAACCCTCGCCATGTTTGCCACGGCTGCACTGGCAATGCTGGGCCTGACATGGACGTCAGAGCGCTGGCGGGTTCCTCTGGCGCTATCAGCCGTTGCGCTCCTCGCGTCGGGCCTTGAATACTATGCAGCCTCCAACATCTGGCTGGCGAGCCAGCAGCTCAGCGCCGCCTCACGCTATGTCGCGTGGTTCGTGGCCCAGCCGATGCAGGTCGCATCGGTGTTCTTCTTTGCCAGCATTGCAGGGAAAGTACCCGTGGGCGTGTTCTGGCGGACACTGGCCGCGGCAATCCTGATGGTGCTCGCCCGTTACCTTGGTGACGCACGGATCTTCAACCCGACCCTTGGTGTGCTGCTGTCGATCGCCTTCTGGCTCTATATCCTTGGCGAGTTGTATTTCGGCGCCATGGCGGACGCCATCAGCAAGTCGACGCGTCCGATCCGCCTCGGCTATTTCTGGATCAGGCTGATCATGACGATCGGCTGGGCAATTTACCCGATCCTGCATTTCGTGGACGTTGTTATCGGAACCGGGCACGTGGCGCCCATCATCGTGCTCTACACCATTGCCGACCTTGTCAATCTCATCGCCGTCTCAATGATCGTCCTCGCCGTCGCCGGCGAAGAGCGTTTCTGAAGGCTGTCAATCTTCGCGCCAACGTGCTCGGCGCTCGCGGTTAAGTGGAGGATCTTCCCATGAATGGCTCAGATGTGATCGCAGTCGTTATTCTCGTAACGATCATCATCGCGATCGGTGTCTATCTGCTGCACTGGCTCTACAGACACTCGTCCAAAGACCAGTCGTTCGTCCGCACCGGCCTCGGCGGCGAGCGGGTGGTCATGGGCGGCGGTGCGCTGATCATCCCGATTGTCCATGACATCACGCGCGTCAACATGAACGCGATCCCGGTGGAGATCCGCAGGCTCGGTGAGCAATCCCTGATCACCAAGAACAAAATGCGCATCGACATCATCGCCGAGTTCTTCGTGCGGGTGGTGCCGACGGAAGCCGGGGTGTCGACTGCGGCCCGCACTCTCGGTGACCGCACCCAGAACCCTGCCGCGCTGAAGGAGATCGTTCAGGGCCGGTTCGTAGATGCCATGTCGGCCATCGCCTCCACGATGACCATGGATGAAATCCACACCAACCGCGGCCGCTACATGAGTGAGGTGGCCGCCCTGGCGGCGACGACCCTGGGGTCAAATGGCCTCGAACTTGAAAACGCCTCTCTGACCAGCCTCAACCAAACCGATATATCCGTGTTTGATCCCTCCAATGCGTTCGATGCCGAAGGCCTGACGCAGTTGACCGAGCAGATCGAGGAGCGCCGCCAGCTTCGCAACCGCATCGAAAACGAATCGCGGATCGGCATCAAGCTTAAGGATTTCGAGACCGAGCAGCGGGCTCTGGAGATCGAGCGTGACCTCGAATACGCCCGCATTGAACAGACGCAGGCTATCGAAATCCGCAAAGCCGCCCAGCTGGCCGAGATCGAGGCCGAGCGATCAACCTCCACAATCAGTATTCAGAACGCCAGGATCCGCAGCGAACAAGAAAGCGAGCGGATTCGTATCGCCAAGGACCGGCTGATCGATTCCGAACGGATCAACACTCAGTCAGAGGTGCGCTCGCTGGAGATCAAGAAGCAGCAAGAGACTGAAATGACCGAGATCATGTCGCGCCGCGAAGTCGAGATGCAGAGGATCCAGAACCGCCGGGAAATCGAGGCGGAGCGGATCGACAACGAGCAGCATGTGAAGGAGTCTGAAATCCGTTCGCGTCAGGAGCTGTCGATTATCGAGACGACGTCATCGGCCGAGATCGACCAGGCCAAACTGGAGAACCAGCGGATAATCGAGTCGCATCGAATCGAGACCGACAAAACCATTGAATTGCTGGCCGTCGCGAAGTCGAAAGAGGTTCGCATCAGCAACGAGCTTGCGGAGGCTGACCAGGAAAAGGCGCGCCTGAAAAAACGTTACGATGTCGATGTCGAACGCTTGAGGGTGGACGAGGAGATCGTGCAGCTGGAGATCGAGAAGAACCAGAAGATCAAGCTTGCCGAAACCAAGGCGTTTCAGGAGATCCAGGACGCCTCGATCGCCGCCAACCGCCAGATCGACGAGTTGCGCATCGCTGCGCGGAAGTTTGTCGATAAGTTTGAGATCGAGCAGCAGAAGGAAGTCGAAATCGTTGACAAGGAGCGCCTGATCGCGGTGATCAACAAGTCGATCGAGGAAGCCTACGCAAAAACCGAGGCGGCGGAAGCTCTGAAAAGACAGGTCGAACAGGAAGAGCAGGTCAACAGCGCTCGCGAAGAAGAAGTGGCCGAACGCATCAAGCGGATCGAGCTCATTCAGTCCTCGTCCAGGGTCGAGCGTGACGCCCAACGCGTCGTCTCGTCCGCAAAGGCCGAGAAGGAAGCAACCGAACTCAGGGCGCTGGCGGAAATTGCCGAGTCCAATGCGGCCGAGGTTCGCTATGCCAAGGACGCCGCCGGACAACGAATGCTCAACGAGTCCGAAAACACCCGTTCGGATGCCAGCAGACGCAGCGCTATCTACGAAAACCTCGTCAGCAATCTGCCGAGCATCATCCGTGAGACGGTTAAACCGATGGAAAACATCGAGTCGATCAAGATCCTCCAGGTCGAAGGCCTGCCCGGCATCAACAGTCCTTCCGAGATGGCCGGCGGCGATGGCGGCTCGGGCGGCGGCAACATGACGGACCGCGTTGTGAATTCCGCCATGAAATATCGCACCCAGGTCGCCTTCGTAGACGGTCTCATGAAAGACCTAGGACTGCCCATCGAAAACCTCGGAAGCGCCGGCGGCATGTCGTTCCGCAACTTCCAGGGTCCGGATGCGCCGAAGGACAAGGACGACTGAGCGCGTACGAAACTAGCGAGAGCAATCGATGACCCCGCTCGGCAAAAACGAAGCATTGGACCGCCACGCCTTGGTCATGGCCTGCTGGTTGGCAGCGGCCTTGCCCGCCGCGATCCTGTTTGAGTATGGATTTGCACGGGGCGGAACACCCTATGTCCTTGCCGGGTTCGCGGCCATTCTGGTGGGCTTTGTCGCTCACGTGATCATCAATGTGATCTACGCGACGGGTTTCTCGCCTCGAGAACTAGGACTCGGCCTGGTCATCTACGGACTCGCGCTTGTGCTGTTCGTTGTCTTGTCGCTGATCAGCGCGCCGTTTGCCGCGCATAACTTCTTGCCGCTGAGCATCGGCCTTATCACAACGGGGGCTGTGGTCATTTTCTACCTGATCACCCGGTACGGGGCACGACAGGCCTTCGAAGCGTTCGACGTTATCCGGGACTTCCGCTCAGATGACCGAGATTCAAAACGCTCGCGGGGAGACCATACATGACCTCGCTCTTGGTTTCCGTGCTCGGCGTTGTCGCGGTCCTGGGCCTTTACCTTGCGACCATCAGCGGCCGTCACACCCAGCAACCCGGTGATTTCGTAGACGCGGGCCTGGCGTTGCCGCCATGGATAATCATCTTTGCCGGCGCCGGCATCACCTTGGCCAGCGTCAGCCTTCCCGATCATCTGCTTTTGCTCGCCACCTTCGGCCTTCAATATAACCAGGTCGCAGTCGGCCTCATCTGTATCGCCCTTTGCGCCGCCATCACGCAGAAGCGCGTCTGGCTTGCCGCCAGGCTGACCTCGCTGCGCACACTTGGTGACCTGCTGGGCGATTACTTCGGTAGCACGACGCTTCGCATCTATTTGCTGTTCGTGCTGTTCCTTTTCAGCATCCCCTTTGCAGCGATGTTCCTGTCTCAGGCGGGTGCCCTGGTGAGCGCCGCGACCGCCAACGACGTTCCTGCCGGTCTCGCAATATGGTCGATCGGGTTTGCCCTGTTCCTCTGCAGCGTGATCGGAGGCTGGCGCGGAATTGCCTATCTTGTCGCCGCCCAGTCCCTCCTGATCCTGGCTCTCATGATCTTTTTCGGCGGTTTCACGAGCTTTGCACTCGACAAATTGGCATTCGCCGCCAACGGGATTGGTACAGCCAGCGGGGTTCTGCCGGACAAGATCCCTGGCGTGATCCAGTTTAGCGCCGGGATAGGCAAGGAGCTGCCGGCCGGGGGGCTCTGGACCACCTTCGCGGGACTGACGTTCGCCCTGTCTTTGGGCGGCATCGCGATCAGTCCCGGCTTCAGCTTTCTGGGCGTGACAAGCGCGCCGCGTCGCGGCTTTGCATTTGGCCAGGTCTGGATGAACGCGGGCCTCGCGGCTGGCGCTCTGATACTGATCGGGCCGGTTCTGGCCGCGGAGATTGCGGCCAATGGCTCGCTGACAGCCTTCACGACACGGCTGGCAACGCTCGATCCGATGGTGGCGGTGGGTTTTACAGTCCTTCTGGTCGCGTCGGGCCAGATCGCCGTCGCATTCTTTGCCGGATCCGGTGCATCGGTCTGCACCATCGAGCTGACGTCGCGCTACATCATCCCGGGCATGGACCAGCGTTCGACGCGGTTTGCCGCGCGCGTGACCCTGGCCCTCGTCTACGCAGCTGTCGCCGCCGTCGCGAGTTATGCGCCGCTCAGCGCGACAATCTTCTCATCCCTCACGCTCAGCCTGTCTATACAGCTGCTGCCGGCGGTGCTCGGCCTGTGCTGGGTGCGTTGGATCAGCCGCAGCGGTGTTCTGGCCGGATTGATTGTGGGCAGCCTTTGCGTGGTGTTCACCGAGAGCTTTGGACTGGTGCTGTTCGAGCGGCTCTTCGTCGACCTGCCATGGGGCCGCTGGCCCTTGTCGGTCCATTCGGCGGGATGGGGACTTGCGACGAATTTCACGGCGTGCCTGCTTGTGTCCCTGTTTACGCGCAGCGGCGCCGAGCGGGATCGCAGGGATCGCCTCCACGACGCTTTCGAGGAGAGCCAGCCGGCGCGTAACGGGAGCCAGGCGGCCATAACGGCGAAATGGGCCCTCATGCTTCTGTGGGCGTTTTTCGCGCTCGGCCCCGGTGCGATCCTCGGCAACACATTTTTCAGCGAGCCGATTTTTGCTGGCGCGGTGGTGGCGCCGGGGGTGCCTTCGCTGCTGATCTGGCAGGTCCTGTTCTGGTTTGTCGGGGTATTCATCGTGTGGTGGCTGGCCTATCCGGGACACCTGTCCGTCATCGATGAACGTGCTCGCCACAGGATCATCCTCGTGCCGGACGTGAACCCATTGTTTGAGCCCGTTACGACCCCGTGGATCGCACGGCTTCTCGACCGCGTGACGGGCCGGTAACCGGGGCAGGGCATGGAAGGCATTGACCTTAGGCGTCTGCGCTACTTCATCGCGGTTTGCGAGCACGGCGGCTTCTCCCGTGCGTCCCAATCCATAGGGGTCGCCCAGCCGTCGCTGACGCGACAAATCAAGCTGCTCGAAAAGGAAGTCGGTATCTCGCTGATCAACCGAAGTGGGCGCGGTGCCGAGCCAACGGCTGAAGGACGGTTCCTCCTGGGCCAGTCGCGCCTGCATATCGATGGGCTCGATGATGCAGTCCGTGAGGTGCGTGAGCGCTCGGATAAGCTCAAGGGCGAGATCTCACTCGGCATATGCCCGACCATCGTACCGCTGTTTCTGGAGAACATCCGCAATTTTGTTGACGCCCAGTACCAGGGTGTGACGCTGAATGTTGTCGAGGCCTACAGCGGCGACCTTGCCAGTCTCATGCGCGGCGGCCGGCTCGACGCTGCGCTCACCTATCGGCCCAGCGCGCCGGATCAGCTCGACATCCTCGATCTGTTCGCCGAGCGCCTCGTGCTGGTAACTTCCTATGCCCGCGCCCAGGTCGACGCGCCGCGCCAGTTGGGAGACATCAGGCGGTTAAAGCTGATATTGCCGAGCGAAATCCACGAATTGCGGCGGATCATCGATCAGGTCTACCGCGAACGGGGGATCGCGCTGCAGCCGGAACTCGAACTCGACTCGCTCAGCGCCGTGAAAGCTGTCGTCGCTGACAAAACTATTCAGTACGCGACCATTCTGCCGCACTCGAGCGTAACGCGCGAAGTGGCCGGGCACGTGCTGAGTGCTTATGCGATCGCCGCCAGCGCCATGGCCCGCACGATTGCCGTGGTCCGGCCCCAGGGGGCCAGTACCCGGAGCGTGGTGCTCGCCGCTCTGATCGATGAAGTCCGCCGGCAGGCCGGGCGGATCAAGAGATCCATGGACAGCGCCGACGCGGCCTTGTTGGGACAGGGATAGACCGACAGCAGTTTTTTGTCGTTGCCTCAATAACAAAATCTTATACGCTAGCCCTTCGTGGAGTGTAGGGAGCCCTTTTGGACCTTCGGCAGCTAAGATATTTTTCCAAGGTCGTTGAGAGCGGCTCGTTCTCGAAGGCCGCGTCGCAGCTCCATGTGGCGCAGCCCGCGTTGAGCCAGCATGTCAGGCACATGGAAGAGGAGCTTGGCCTTGCTCTCCTCCATCGCGGGCCGCACGGCGTCAGTGCGACTGAAGCAGGCACGCGGCTGATGGTGCACGCTAAGAGCATCCTTGCCGAGTTTGCCGAAATTAACGACAGTGTCCGGGGCGCCGCCATAGCCCCTCGCGGCGAAGTGCGTTTCGGCCTGCCCGGTACGGTCAGCGAGCTTCTCGCGGCGCCGTTGATTGAGGCCGCCCGCGAGCGTTTCCCCGAAGTGCGCATTCGCATCGTTGAGGCGATGAGCGGCTACATTCTGGAATGGCTGAAGCGGGGCGAGGTTGACCTCGCGATGATTTATGCAACTTCGGATCCCCGGGGGCTCGCGGTCCATCACGGCTTGTCGGAGGAAATCTGTCTCTTTGCCAGTCCGTCGATGCAGGGCCATGCCGACTTGCAGGGCTCTTCCGTGGAGCTTCGCGACGTTGCCGGATTGCCCCTCGTTGTGCCAGGCCCAGGCCACGGCCTGCGAGAACTGATCGAAGCCGTGGCAACGTCAGTCCGGGTCGCCATCAATCCGGCCATCGAAATCGACTCCTACAGCCAAATCAAGAGACTGGTGACACGCGGGATCGGTTACGGGATCCTGCCGCGGATGGCGATTAACGCTGAGGCGCAGGCTGGCCTGTTTCGGGCGTGGAGTTTCCAAAACCCGCCGATTACACGGAAAGTGTACCTCGCTTACTCGACCGAACGCCCGTTGCAGACGGCGCCTCGCGCCGTCGGGCAGCTATCGTGGGAGATCCTGCGCCAACTGGTCAAGGACCAGGTCTGGAGCGCCGAGCTATCCAACGAAAACCAGCGACCCGCCCTCTTCGGCTAGGGTGCTGCGGGCGGGCGGCTGTACCGTTTCGCTATACCTCCCATTACAAAACGCTATTTGACGGAAGGACCCCTTCCGGTGCGATGGTGTTGGAAAAGCAGCATAAGGAGCGAGCCATGCCAGGCGCGCTGGAGGGAACAACCGTCATCTCGCTGGAGCAGGCCGTGGCCGCGCCATTGGCGACGTCCCGTCTGGCCGACGCGGGCGCGCGGGTCATCAAGCTCGAGCGCCCCGAGGGTGACTTCGCGCGCGGCTATGACGACTATGTTCACGGCCTCTCCAGCTATTTCATATGGAACAACCGCGGCAAGCAGTCCTGCACCGTCGATCTGAAGCAGCCCGATGATCATGCGCTGGTCGAATCCATGCTCGCGACCGCCGACGTGTTCGTCCAGAACCTTGCGCCTGGCGCAACCGACAGGCTCGGCATCGGCAGCGCCGACCTCAGGCGGCGGTTCCCAAGGCTGATCGTCTGCGACATCGGCGGCTACGCACCGGGAACACCCGATCACGAGCGGAAAGCCTACGATCTGCTGATCCAGGCCGAAGCGGGCTTGGCAGGGGTCACTGGGTCCGCAACGTCTGGCCCGACACGGGTCGGCATATCGCTCTCTGATATCGCTACGGGGCAGGGGGCCTACGCCGCTATCCTCGAAGCCCTGATCATGCGCGGCCGAACCGGGGAAGGGGCTCACCTGCAGCTTTCCCTTTTTGACACCCTCGCCGAATACATGAACGTACCATATCTGGCGCGCCATTACGGCGGCAAGGAGCCGCGGCGGCTTGGGCTCGCCCACCCCTCGATCGCGCCCTATGGGCTGTTTCAGGTGAGTGACGGGGAAATCCTGATCGCCGTCCAGAACGAACGCGAATGGGTCGTCTTCTGCGACACTGTCCTGCGCCAGCCATTGGTTGCAACGGACCCGAGATTCGAACGCAACGTGCTTCGCATCAAAAACCGCGAGCCGCTTGACGCATGCGTGCAGGCGATCTTGGCCACCTACACCATGTCTGGATTATGCGAATTGCTTGACAAGGTCAGAATTGCTTATGGCCGTGTGTCGACCATGGCCGATCTGGCGGTGCATCGCAGTGCCACCAAGGTCCCGGTGGAGACCTCCGTCGGTCAAGTCGAGCTGTTTGCGCCGCCTGTGACGGTCAATGGTAAGCGCACCGCGCTTGGCCGGGTGCCTTCACTCGGTGAACACGACGTGGTTTTGCGGCGCGAGTTCGGTCCTCCGGACACGGCGGATCCCAAACGGATAGGTAGTGCAGCACTATGAGCTTGACCCGTGACCTGACCCGCTTGATCCGTGAAAAGCCGGTGACCGACCGCGACCTCGAATGGGCATCGCTGTTCGTCCTGGATACGCTTGCCTGCGCCCTTGGCGCGTTGCCGACCGAGCCCGCCCGCATGCTGAAGGCGGTCGCCCCGCTGTCGCAAGCCGATACCGCCCGCAAGGCGTTCTACCTGGGCGGCCTAGCGCATATCTTGGAGATGGATGATCTCCACCGGGACTCGGTGACCCATCCGGGCAGCGTTGTCATTCCTGCCGCCTGGGCGGTAGCCCACGATCACGATCTTGGCGGTGACGCGTTTCTTCGCGCAGTTCTCGCAGGATACGAGGCCTGCTGCAGGGTCGGCATGTCCGTAGGCAAGAAGCATTACCGGGTCTGGCACAACACCTCGACCTGCGGGCCGTTCGGTGCGGCGTTTGCCGTGGCGGAGCTCCTCGGCCTCGACGACACCAGGACCGTATGGGCGCTTGGGAATGCGGGTACCCAGTCATCGGGGCTTTGGGAGTTCCTTGCCGAGGGCGCCATGAGCAAACATCTTCACACCGCCAAGGCCGCGGAATCAGGCGTCCTCGCCTCGCTCCTGGCCAAGGAGGGGTTCACGGGCGCGCAGAACATCCTCGAAGGTGAAAAGGGCTTCTACGCCGGTCTGTGTCCGGACCCGATTCCGGAGGCCGTCACGGCAGGGCCTGAGCGGGCCTGGCAACTGATCAGCACCTCGATCAAGCCATGGCCGTGCTGCAGACACACCCATCCGGCGATCGACGGCGCGATCGCCTTGCACGACGAGATCGCCGGGGAGTCCATCGCAAGCGTTCATGTCCGCGCTTACCGGGCTGCCCTCGACGTATGCGACCGGCCTACTCCCGAAGATCCATACAGCGCCAAATTCTCGCTGCAGCACACGGTGGCGATAGCGCTTGCGGACGGCCGCGTCGACCAGGCCAGCTTCGATGCTGATTCACGGCAACGGATGGTCGGCGGACGGAGGAAGGTCAAGGTCGAGCTGGCACCGTCGATCGATGCCGCCTATCCGGAATCGTGGGGCGCCGAGGTGATCGTCGAGACGGCATCCGGCAGGCGCCTTTCCGCCGCCCGACACGACGCCAAGGGCGATCCCGACAATCCGGTGACGGCGGCCGAGCTGTCTCAGAAGGCGCGCACGCAGCTCGTCGCCGGCGGCACCACGCAAGCCCGTGCAGACGACTTGATCGGCGCTATCCTTGGCCTTACCGACAACCGTCCGGTGCGCTCGCTCGGTCTGTTTGAAACTGCTGGGGGCGAGCGTCTCCAGGTTCATGCCGCGCGGAGCGCCTGATGTTCAAGGACTTTGACAACGAGGACATCCGCGACGCCGTGCGTCGGCTCTGCGAGCGATTTCCGGGCGAATACTGGCGCAAGCTCGATGCCGACCGCGCCTACCCCGTGGATTTCGTCAACGCGTTGACCGAGGCCGGCTACCTGGCGACGCTGATCCCCGAGGAATTTGGCGGGTCGGGCTTGACGCTTTCGGCCGCGGCCGCCGTGCTAGAGGAGATTCAACGGTCGGGATGCAATGGAGCGGCTTGCCATGCGCAGATGTATGTCATGGGCACGGTGCTTCGCCATGGCAACGAATCGCAGAAGCAGCGCTATCTTCCGCAAATCGCCTCCGGAGAATTGAGGCTGCAGGCATTCGGTGTCACCGAACCGACCAGCGGCACCGACACCACGTCAATCCGTACCTTCGCGCGGAAGGACGGCGATCACTACGTGGTCAACGGTCAGAAGATCTGGACCAGTCGGGCCGAATACTCGGATCTCATGCTGCTGCTCGCCCGGACCACCCCGAAGGGTCAGGTCGTCAAGCGCACTGACGGCCTATCCGTGTTCATTCTCGATATGCAGGAAGCGCTCAAGCAGGGTCTCTCAATCCGGCCGATCCGGACGATGATGAACCATTCCACAACGGAAGTCTTTTTCGACAACGTGAAGGTCCCTGCCGAAAACCTGGTCGGTGAGGAGGGCAAGGGCTTTCGGTACATCCTCTCCGGAATGAATGCCGAGCGGATCCTGATCGCCGCCGAATGTGTCGGCGACGCCAAGTGGCTGATCAACAAGGCTTCCACTTACGCGGGCGAACGTAACGTCTTCGGCAGGGCGATCGGCGCCAACCAGGGCGTCCAGTTTCCTATCGCCAGGGCTTATGCGAACATGCGTGCAGCCGAACTCATGGTCCGCGAGGCCACGCGGCTCTATGAGGCCGGTCAGGACTGCGGCGCTGAAGCGAACATGGCCAAGATGCTGGCTGCTGATGCTTCCAATGAAGCCGCGAACGCCTGTATCCAGACGCATGGCGGCTTCGGGTTCGCTGAAGAGTATGACGTCGAACGCAAGTTTCGCGAGACCAGGCTTTACCAGGTTGCGCCGATCTCGACGAACCTCATCCTGTCCTACCTCTCCGAGCATGTGCTCGGGATGCCACGTTCGTACTGACAGGCAAGGCTGATGGACGCGACCGAACAGAAGCCATTCGCCGAATGGGTTGGCCGTCAAAGCGAGAGCTTCGATGTCGTTTCGGAGCGCCTCATAAAGAGCTTCCGCGCCATTTTCGAACCGCATCTAGCGCCGCTGCCCGCAGATACCGCCCCGTTGGGCATCCATTGGTGCCTGTCGCCGGCAATCGCCGGGATGGACCAGTTGGGCGCTGACGGGCACCCCGCCAAGAGCCTGTCGTTGCCGCCCGTGCCGCTGCCGCGCCGCATGTGGGCTGGCGGTGAACTTCAGGTGCATGATCACATTAACCTCGGTGACAAAGTCCGCAAGGTGTCCACCATCCTTGATATAGTGCGCAAGCATGGCCGATCTGGTGAACTCTGGTTCGTCGCGGTCGGCCACGCTTATCATTCCGATCGTGGTCTCGCCCTGAGTGAACGGCACGACATCGTTTATCGGGAAGCCGCGGTATCGGGAAATGGCGTGTCTCGAAACACCTCGCTGGCGGCGCCCACGATAACCCGGCCAGCAGCGCAAGTGTGGTCTGTCGTTCCTTCGTCGACGTTGCTCTTCCGCTACTCCGCGATCACCTTCAATGGTCACCGTATCCACTACGATCTGCCTTATGCGACGGAGGCTGAAGGTTATGAGGGGCTGGTTGTCCATGGCCCCCTCCAGGCGACGCTTCTCCTCAACCTCGCGGCGTCGCAAGGCGTCGGTATACCCCTGACATTTCGCTACCGCGGGATAGCTCCGGCGATTGCAGACCGTGAACTGACCGTCAGGGCCGGCGTCGATGGTCAGCGACTCTGGACGCAAGGCGGGAGTGGCGCCGTGCACATGGAAGCCGATATCGATCGGGGAGTGGCCTGATGTCTGCACAGCGGGACACGCATTCTACGACTGTTGCCCCTTTGTTCGTTCCGGCCGACCGACCAGATCGTTTTGAAAAAGCCGACCGTTCCGGAGCCGACGCGATCATTATCGATCTTGAGGACGCTGTTGCGCCCGCCGCCAAGGATGGCGCCCGGTCCAACCTTCACCATGCCCTGACATTGCGGAATCCCACCTACGTCCGGGTGAACAGCCAAGACAGCAACTGGTACACTGCGGACCTTGCTGCGGTCGGGGCGCTCGGGCTTCGGCGCATCTGCCTGCCTAAAGCGGAGTCCAAGGCGATCCTCGACGCGATGGTTCGAATTTTGGGTGACGACATCAAGATCATGGCACTGATCGAGACGGCGCGGGGGCTGGAGGCGGCAGGCGCGTTGGCCGCTCATTCGCATGTCGCCAGACTGGCCTTCGGACCCGCGGATTTTGCGCTGGACTTGGGTGTGCCCACATCCAATGACCTCAAAGCCCATGCCATGATGCGGTTGGCGGTGGCAAGCAGGGCCGCCGGCAAGCCCCTGCCGTTGGATGGCCCGTCCTTCGAGGTCACGGACACCGCCAGGCTGGCCTTCGAATGCCAGCAGGCCTTGGATCATGGCGCCGGCGGGAAGCTTTGCATACACCCTGCCCAGACTTCCCATGTCATCTCGGCTTTCCAGCCGAGTGAACAGCAACTGCGCTGGGCGCAGCGCGTCGTCGACGCGGCCCGGGACGGCGCAGCGCGCCTTGTCGACGGCAAAATGATCGACGCTCCCATTATCGCCCAAGCCCGGGCAGTTCTCGCGCGGGGCCGTCTGCAATCCAGTGAAGGTGTCTAACCATGGCCGTATCAGCGACACTCCTCAATAAGATCAAGGACAAGGATCTAATCCGGGAAGCTGGATTGATCGGCAAAGAGTGGCTCGGCCAATCCCGGTCCGGACAATTCTTCCAAGTCACCAACCCTTCGACCAGCGAAGTGCTGGCCACGTTGCCCGACTTTACCCGAGCCGAGATCGCCAAGGCGATCGATGTCGCCTATGTCGCTCAGAAGGAGTGGGCTACCCGCACCGGCAAGGAGCGCGCAGCAGTCATTCGGCGCTGGTATGATCTGACAATCGCCAATCTCGATGACCTCGCGACGATCCTGACCGCTGAAATGGGAAAGCCGTTCGCCGAGTCAAAGGGCGAGATCCTCTATGGCGCGTCCTACATGGAATGGTTTGGCGAAGAGGCCAAGCGCGTTTATGGCGACACGATCCCCGGTCACGCCCGTGACAAGCGGATCGTCGTGATCAAGCAACCTGTCGGAGTCGTCGGCGCTGTTACGCCCTGGAATTTTCCGTCGGCGATGGTGGCGCGCAAGATCGCACCGGCGCTGGCGGTAGGCTGCTCGATCGTCTTCAAACCGGCCGCCCTGACGCCACTCTCCGCCTTGGCCCTCGCCGTGCTTGCGGAAAGGGCAGGGGTGCCGGCCGGGCTGCTGAGCGTTGTCCCGATCACGAAGAGTTCGGACTTCGGCGATGAGGTTTGCGAAAACGAGAAGGTCCGCAAACTCACCTTCACCGGGTCGACCGAAGTCGGCCGCACTCTCATGGCGCAAGCCTCCGCGCAAGTCATGAAGCTCAGCATGGAACTGGGCGGCAACGCGCCCTTCATCGTCTTCGACGATGCCGATGTCGATGCGGCCGTCGAGGGGGCCATCATCTCGAAGTTCCGCAATGCTGGCCAGACCTGTGTCTGCGCCAATCGCCTTTACGTGCAGAGCGGCATCTACGAAGAGTTCGCCGACAAGCTCGCGCGTCGCGTCAAAGCCTTCAAGATCGGTGACGGCTTCGCGGAAGGCACCGAAATCGGCCCGCTGGTCGACGACCGCGCCGTGGCCAAGGTCAGGCGTCACATTGAGAATGCCGTCGCTCAGGGCGCCAGCATTGTGGCGGGTGGGCCTGACCATCCCCTTGGCGGCAATTTCATCTGGCCGACTGTCCTGACCGGGGTAACCTCCAAGATGGCGGTTGCGCGCGAAGAAACGTTCGGGCCGTTGGCGCCCTTGTTCCGCTTCGATACGGTCAAAGACGTCATTGCGATGGCAAATGACACCGAATTCGGGCTTGCGGCCTATTTTTACGCCAAGGACATCGGCCGTGTGTGGGCCGTCGCGGAGGCCTTGGAATATGGCATGGTCGGCATCAACACCGGGCTCATTTCGACTGAGGTCGCGCCGTTCGGCGGTATCAAGCAATCCGGTTTTGGGCGGGAAGGTTCGAAATACGGCGTCGATGATTATCTGGAGCTGAAATACTTGTGTTTTGGCGGACTCACCAGCTAAGAAGCAATGCAAGGCTTTGTGACAATGTCAGAGAAAATGGCGGAGAGGTCGCGAGCATTCGGCCAATTCTTCGCGCCGGCTGGAATCTCGGCGCTCGCATTTCTCCCCACTCGTGCGAGCGTCAATTCAGTCATGCCCTTGGCGATTGCGCCCTGCAGATATTCCCGCGGTGGCGCACGAACGAACGCAGATCGTCGATATCGTCGGAAGGCTTGGTGGTGAGGAATGCGCGGTGTTGCTTCCCCGAACGCACAGCCGCGAGGGCGCGGTGATCGCACGCCGGCTCAAAGAGGCCATTTCTATCGCCGCGCGCGACGTCGGGGATCATCAGGTGCGCGGGACATTAGGCTTAGGCGTGGCCGTCGTACTCGGCGGCGAGACAGCTATCGGGGAAGCGTTGGAGCGAGCCGATGCCGCGCTCTACCACGCCAAGCTGAATGGTCGTGATCGCGTCGAAGTTGACGCGGGTGGTCATAGCGTTCCGGTTGATCAAGGCAACCGGCTCCTGATTACACTCTCATGCGACAAGCCATACCGGCACATGTGCGAGCGGAATACAGGCGCCGTTGCAACTCGATCTTCGGCGGCGATGCCCGGAAAGGCGGCGGTGAGGCCCATCGTCGTCGCGCTTTCTTCGCCAAGCGTCATGGCCTTGAGGTTGGCCGGCCTGCAAGGCTGACGCGTCAGTTCACGCCGCCATCCGCCAGGATCGTGCGGCCAGTGATCCAACCGGCCTCATCCGAGGCAAGGAAGGTCACGATCCCGGCGATATCCTCCGGCTGACCGATGCGGCCGAGTGGCGTCATGGTGCGTATGTGCTCGCCGCGTTCGGCGATGATCTTCGTCGTCATGTCCGTTTCGATCACGCCCGGAGCCACCGCGTTGACGCTGATGCCCTTCGGGGCCAACTCACGCGCGAAACTGTGGACGAGCGTGACGACGGCCGCTTTGGACGCGGAATAGACGGAACTGGTAGGGATCGGATTATACGCGAGGCGCGACGCAAAATGGACGATGCGGCCGCCGGGCGAAGGCAACAGAGGTGCGGCTGCCTGCGTAAGCATGATCGTCCCCAGCACATTGGTATCGAAGATCGAACGGTAATGGGTCTCGTCGATCCTGGCCAGCGGCAGGTATGGGCCGATGCCGGCCGTGTTTACCAGGACGTCCAGCCGTCCGAAAGCCTCGTACGCTCCGAGCACGACGGCCTCGGCCTCGCCAGACCTCGAAGTGTCTACGGTGAAACTCTTCGCTTCACCGCCTCCCGCGGCGATTTCCGCGACGAGAGCGTCGGCCGCACCGGCGGTGCGATGGCCGACGGCGACGGCTGCGCCCAGTCCCGCGAAGCGGCGCGACACTGCGGCGCCGATCCCGCGCGATCCACCGACCACCAGAACCACCTTACCCTCGAAAGCCTTGGAACTGCTCATGCCATGTCCTCCTCGCGCTGCCTCAGCGCGTCTGTGCCCAAGCGTCGGCCGGTACGCTTTCGAGCAGCGCCTCGTCTGTCCTACTTTCCATCGGTTTCGCCGCCGCCTCGACGACACGACGGGCGAACTCATCCAGATATGCAGCACGATCCTCATCGCCGACCCGCGGGGCGCCATAGGCGACGAAGGGCTCCTCGACCGAATAGCCCATATATTGCAGCGTGAGGCGGTGCGTCTGCCACAGCACCTTCTCGATCTCGCCGTAGACGCCATCGGGACCGAAACGGGCCGTCGTGCCGCCGGTCGTCACGGAGAGCAGAGCCCGGCGACCCTTGAACACGCCAGTGTCGAAACGCCGGCCGTCGACATAGGCGAAGCCGTAGGCCAGCACGCGCTCGAACCATCCTTTCAGGATCGCGGGCGGGCCGCCCCACCACAGCGGGTACTGCAGAACCAGAAGATCGGCCGCGGCGACCCGCGCCTGTTCGCGCGCAATTTCTGGAACGAAGGCCTTTTCTCTCGCCGCCAGGGCCTGCTCGGACTGGTAATGGAACCGATCCGGATTTGCGATGGTCAGGAAGTCGTGCCGTCCAGCCGCAGGATCGAACCCATCGGCGTACAGGTCCGACACCGTCACCGTGTGCCCGACTGCCAGGAGGGCGGCCTTCGCACATGCTACCAGCGCCGCATTGAACGAGGTCGGTTCGGGATGTGCGTAGACGATCAGAACGTTCATGAGCCCACCCCGGTCAGAAGTTCACGCGATCAGCACCCTTGAGCTCGAGGATCGCACGCGCCTCGACCGGCGTCGCAACCTCAAGGCCGAGGCCCTCGATGATCTCGCGGACCTTGAGGACCTGTTCGGCGTTCGAGCGGGCGAACCTGCCCGGACCGATCCATAGCGAATCCTCCAGTCCGACGCGGACATTGCCGCCGTTCACCGCGGCGATCGCGGCAATCGGCATCTGATTGCGACCCGCGCCTAGGACCGACCACCGGTAATCGTTGCCGAACAGCCTGTCGGCGGTGCGCTTCATGTGCATGACGTCTTCCGGATGCGGGCCGATGCCGCCAAGAATGCCGAAGACGCTCTGGACGAAGAACGGCGGCTTCACCAGGCCGCGCTCGACGAAATGGGCGAGCGTGTAGAGATGACCGATGTCGTAGCACTCGATCTCGAAGCGGGTGCCGTTCTCCGCGCAGGTCATCAGAATGTTCTCGATGTCGGCGAACGTGTTCTTGAAGATGCGGTCGCGCGATCCTTCGAGATACGGCCGCTCCCAGTCGTGCGAGAATTCCCTGAAGCGCTGCAGCATCGGAAACAGGCCGAAATTCATAGAGCCCATATTGAGGGAAGCGACTTCCGGTTTGAATGTGGCGACCGGCTCGAGCCGTTCTTCGACCGTCATCGTCGGTGCCCCACCGGTGGTGATGTTCACCACGCAATCGGACCGCTGCTTGATGATCTTCAGGAACGGTTCGAACCGCTCCGGAGACTGGTCGGGCAGACCGGTCTGCGGATCGCGGGCGTGCAGGTGCACGATGGCCGCGCCGGCTTCGGCCGCTCCGACGGCGGCGTCGGCTATCTCTTCGGCGGTGACCGGCAAGTGAGGCGACATCGAGGGCGTATGGATCGACCCGGTTACCGCGCATGTGATGATAACTTTTCGTGGCGCCATGGCGTAGCTTTTCCTCTCGATCGGCCGAATTCAGGCGGCGAGGTTGAGAAGCCCGGCCGCATTAGCCGAGATCATCTTCGTAATGTCCTGGCGCGGCACCTGGAGGTCGAGCATCATCGAGACGACCATGCGATAGCCGTCCACCGGCTTCGGTGCCTGGGTCAGGCCGAGGTCTGATCCGAAGATGGTGCGGTCGACGCCCGCCACCTCGATCAGGTGAAGCAGGTCCTGGCCGTCATGCTGTTTCGCGCGGCTCGGGATGAACATGCAGATCGAGTGCTCGATATAGGCACCGAGCGAGACCAGGCCGCGAATGTCCTCGTCGGAGCATCCGATGACATAAGATGGGTGGTTGACGAGCATCTTCTTCACGCCGCGCCTCTTCGCCTCTTCGAACAGTACGAAGAGCTCGCTGACGTGGAGGTGGCCGCCGGCCAGGATGATGTCGCCCTCGGCGATCAAGTCGCATATCTGCTTGGCCTCGTCGATCAGCTTGCCGTTCGCATCGAGCACGGTGAGCGGGTCAGGCGGCAGCATCGGCTTGGCGGTCTTGGGGAAGCTCTTCGCAGCATAGGCGGCGATGTGGTTTTTCGCCGCAAATGTCGGAAACCAAACGATCTTGCCGCCGAGCTTGATCGCGTGGTCGACCGCGTGGGGATTGACGCCACCGGAGGCATTGTTAAGCGCCACGCCTGAGAAAAGCTCGATATCGGCGTCGGGATAGATGTCCTTCAGGACAGCGCAGTGCGGCATGCCGACGTAATAATGGTCTTTGTAGAGCAGCGCCTTGAACCCAGCGTCGAGGGCCATCTTGAAAGCCTCGTGATGGCCCAGGATGCGCGGCATGGCGGCCGGACCGGAATGACAGTGCAGATCGACCGCTCCGACGAGCAGGCCGGCGACCTCGGCCGCGCGCGAGGGTTCCATCGGCGGCAGCGGCACGATGGTCGGATAGTCGGTGGTTGTGTCAGCCATTTTTCCTGTTCCTCGTTCTTGAGATTTTGTCGGCCTCAGCCGTTGGCGACCGAAGCGATCTCGCCATACGCCTTCATTGCGGCCTGGCGCATGAAGCCCTGATCGGAGGCGACGATGAAAGCGCCTGCGCCCATGCCTCGGAACCGCGCCGCCTCTTCGGCGCTCGCGACCATGACAGCGACAGGTTTGCCGGCTCGCTTCGCCGCGGCGAAAATCCTGTCACAGGCGTCCCGCACCTGAGGCGCCTCCATCCCGGTTGCTCCGAACGCCACAGTCAGGTCGCCGCGGCCGATGAAGACGCCATCCAGGCCCTCGGTCCCCAGAATGTCGTCGAGATCCTCCAGCGCTTCCGGGTCCTCGATCATCGCGATGAACGTGACGTTCTCGTCACTTGCCTGGACATGATCCCAAATCCCGACCGCGCCGAAACCGCCGGCGCGCGTCGTGTTCGAAAAGCCTCGCTTCCCCTCGCGGTAGCGGCAGGCGGCGGCTAAGTCTCTCGCCTTCGCGGGTGAACTGACATGCGGCACCAGGACGCCGGTGGCGCCATCGTCCAGCACCGACAGGATTTTTGCTGCCGTCGGTTCGGCGACACGAACGATGCCGGCGGTGCCCGACGCGCGTGCGGCCAGCAGTGCGCCATCTATGGCGACGCGATCCCAGGGCGCGTGCTCCTCGTCGATGACGACGAACTCAAAGCCGACGTTGGCGAGGATCTCGACCGGATGCGTCGCCGGGGTCTTGATGAAGGTGCCGACGAGCGTCTCGCCCGCGATGAAGCGTTTGCGGAAACCTGTTGGGGCAGTCGTGGCAGCCATCGTGTCGTCCTTCCTTTCTGGCGCCTAGTCTAAGGCGCCGGCATCATGAAATTGGGGAGCCAGAGCGTTACGGCCGGCACCAGCGCGATGAGGGCAAGCAAGGCGATGCAGATGAAAAACATCGGCACGACCTCCTTGCTGACCGCGCCCAGCGACTGTCCGGAGATCGCGCAGACCACGAAGAGGCATACACCGACGGGCGGCGTGACCATGCCGATGACGACGTTGAGGGTGACCATCACGCCGAACTGGACCAGGTCCATGTCGATCACCTGAGACACCTTGAGCAGGATCGGCATGGTGACAATCATCACCGAGATCGGCTCCAGGAACTTGCCGAGAACCAGGAGCATGATGTTGATCATCAGCAGGATCACGAACTTGTTGTCGCTCACGCCGAGCAGCATTTCGGCGAATTTTGTGGGCACCTGTTCGATGGTCAGTGCGAAGGCGACGATGCTCGCCATGGCGAGGATGAACAGCAGGCCCGACGTGGCGATCGCCGTCGAGATCAGCGCCTGCCAGATCTTGTCCCGCGACAGTTCGCGATGCAGCAGGCCGACCAGCAGCGCGTAGGCGACCGCTACGGCAGGATTCTGTGACGGTGAAGATGCCGGTCTTGACGCCCCCGACGATGATCACCGGCAGCATCAGCGCCGGAATCGCCGAGATCAGCGCCGTGCCGCGCTTGCTCCACGGCACTTTCGGCATGCGCGGATAATTGTTGCGCGCTGCCTTCCACCAGGCATAGCCGAGCAGCGAGAGGCCGAGAATGAGCCCGGGTATGACGCCGGCGATGAACATCTGACCGATCGAGGCGCCGGACAGCACGCCGAACACGATCATGGTGATGCTCGGCGGGATTAGCGGGTCGATGACGGAACTGATTGCGACGAGCGCCGCGCCATAGGCGGCCGGAATGCCCTGCCGCGCCATTGCCGGGATCATGAAGCTGCCGATGGCCGATGCCTGGGCGACCGCACTGCCGGAAATGCCGGCAAAGAGCGTGCTCGCAAGAACGGTCACGAGCGAGAGGCCACCGCGGAAGTGCCCGACCAGTGCATTGGCAAAGCCAATCATGCGTCCGGAGAGCCCGCCGGAATTCATCAGATTGCCGGCGAGAAGGAAGAGCGGGATGGTCAGCAGCACGAACTGGTCGACGCCCTGCAACATGCGCTGCGGCAGGGCCATGATCAGTGCGCCGTTGCCTGTCAGCCAGAGATAGGCCAGCCCGCCCGCGCCGAGAGCCAGCGAGATCGGGATGCCGAGGATGAGGAAGACGGCGAAAATGCCGAGGAAGCCGATCACGTCGTCGTCTCCACGGTTGGCGGAGCCTGGATCGGAAGGCCCCTCGCCACGCGCCACGCGTCATAAGCGAGGCGGCCGAGGAAATGGGCGAGCAGGATGGTGCAGCCCAGCGGCACGGAGACGTAGATCCAGAAGACTGGGACGTGCAGTTCGTTTCCGGTCAGCGACATCCAGATGAAGTCGAGGGCAGGGATCATCTGCGCCGAAAAGCGCAGGGCGTGACCGAGCCCGGCGGAAATGATCAGATAGAGGAAGACGGCGATCGGGATCGCTGTAACAAAGCGAATCGCCATATAGGTGCGCGGCGACACGCTGGCGCTGAACAGGTCGAGTACGACGAGCTCACCGCGATGGTAGGCATAGCCCACGAACAGGAAGGTCTGCCAGATCAGGATGTAGCGGCAAAGTTCCTCGGCCCAGATCAGCGACGAATTGAAGATGTAGCGGGCGATCACCTGCACCACCATGATGGTGACGAGGATGGCCATCGACCCGCCGGCAAGCA
The DNA here is from genome assembly GCF_040319125.1 of Mesorhizobium sp. M0938. Taxonomy (NCBI): domain Bacteria; kingdom Pseudomonadati; phylum Pseudomonadota; class Alphaproteobacteria; order Hyphomicrobiales; family Phyllobacteriaceae; genus Mesorhizobium; species Mesorhizobium sp. M0938. The sequence goes on from NZ_JAMYNS010000007.1 coordinate 283,744, forward strand.
CCTGAATGATGCGTTCGTAGGCGCCGAAAAGCCTTGCGATACTTGTTCGTGTCATCCGCTTCTCCCCTCGTCGAACGATCGTAGGCGCGAAGGATGGCGCGGACACAGGGTCACGCGCTGCCTTGCGGCCACTTTCGCCGGGTGTAATCCCGGCCCGGCCGCACCGGCGTCGATCAGCGCTCAGGTCAGGCTGCGCGCGGCGGTCACGAACTCCGCGATAAGCGGGTCCTTGGCGCTCCAGGTCTCGACGATCGGCGCGACCTTCTGCTGCATGTCGGCCAGGTTTTCGAGCTCGTAGAAGGTTACCCCCTTGGCCTTGAGTTCGTCGCGGCCGGAGAGATCCTGGTTCCTGGTGTATTCCAGCGTCGGTGCGACCGACTGCTTACCGGCCTCGCGCACGGCCGCCTGGAGCTCCGCCGGCAGCCCGTCGAACACCGCCTTGTTCATGGCAATGACGTTGTGCCACGGGTAATGGGCCGTGAGTGTGAAATTCTTGCCGACCTCCCAGAGGTTCTCGGCCAGCATCGACGAGACGTTGATCTCGACGGCGTCGATCACCTTGGTCTCGAGTGCTCCATAGACCTCGCCGTAGGGCAGGCCCACAGGGGCTGTGCCCACGCCCTCCCAGATCGCCTTGTGCAGCGGCACCGGCAGGATGCGCGTCTTCAGCCCGGCGAAATCGGGCACCGTCTTCACGACTTTCGTCGCCGACAGGAAGTGCCGCTGTCCGATATCTGTCGTCTGCAGGCCGATCAGCCCCGCAGGCGCCAGGTCATCCAGTACCTTCTGACCGATATCGCTCATCGCGATCTTGGCGAAATGCTCATAGTCGCGGATGAGGAAAGGCAACTGGTAGGCGTCGAGCGCCTGCCGCCCCGTGACCAAGGGAAACAGCACACCCGAGCAGCCGCACAGTTCGTTCGTTCCAGCCATCGCGGATTCGAGGTTCTGCTTGTCCTCGCCGAGCTGTCGGTTCGGAAAGATGGTGATGTCGATCGCGCCCGGAGCCAGCGCTTCCAGCGCCTTCTTGAACTCGACGGCGGCGATGTGGCCGGGATGAATTTCATTGGCGGCGTGCGCCAGGCGCATGTTGATGGGAGCGGCACGAGAGATGTTGGGCATTGCAAGCGTCGCAGCGGCGGCGCCCGCAAGGGTTACTACCCTGCGGCGAGTCAGCATAACGTCTCCTCGTGTTTCGTTGTGCAGAACGCTGTTTCGTCTATAATTCATGCGTCTCCCACTGCTGTCAAGGGGCCGCAATGGACCCGGCTGCACTGCGACGTGAACTGCCACTTGACACAGGGCCGATGAGAGTGCGTTCCTATAGGCAGCTTTTATGTTCTGCAGGACGGAACGACAGTTCCTGCTGGCACACTGCCCTTGGAGTGAATGCAGATGTATGATTCAAGCGACCCGAGATCGCGCATGACCGCCGCTGCAAAGGCGCCTTCCATCTCCGGCCAGTACACGCCGGCCGAGTATGGCCGCTACTACGAGGAAGACCCGCGGGAGATCGCGGCCGATAAAAAGACGTGGATGTCGCGCGGGCAGAACTTCCTTGTGGCCTATTCCGAGGCCGAACGCGGCGCCGTGCTCGAGCGCAAGGATCAGATCGACGAATATGTGCTGCTCCTCCCCGACAAGGGAAAGGGCGCAGTGATCGATGCGCCGGAGGGGCGAACGGTAGCCGAAGGTTTTTCACTGGTCATTCTGCCCCCGGGCGATTCACGGATTGCGCTCCCGGACGGCGGGCGCATAGCTCGTATCTTTTCAACCCGATCACCGGACCTGGCAGCCCGCTGCTCAAACGCTGCCTCATTCGGTGCCGAGCATCCACGCATTCCGCCGTTCGACCCGTGGCCGGAGCCGCCGGCGGGCTATAGGGTCCGCGCCTACAGCCTCGACATCCCGCAGGAGCCAGGCCGTTTCGGTCGCATCTTCCGCTGCACCACACTGATGGTAAACTATCTCGACCCTCAACGGGGCCCGCGCGACATCACCAAGCTGTCGCCGCACCATCACGACGATTTCGAACAGGGTTCACTGGCGCTCGACGGAGCCTTCACGCACCACCTGCGCTGGCCTTGGACCTCCGATATGACCGCCTGGCGCGAGGATGAGCATGCGTATTGCAAGTCGCCCTCGCTCGCCGTCATCCCGCCACCGGCTATCCACACGTCACGCGGCATGGAAGAAGGCCTCAATCAGCTCGTCGACATATTCTCGCCGCCGCGCGTTGACTTCTCCAAACAGCCAGGGTGGGTGCTCAACGCCGACGAGTATCCTATGCCGCGGCCGGAGGCCTGACGTGACTTGGCTTCACCGGACATCGACACCAGTGTCTGCATATCTCGCGCCAGTCGTGATGAACGGCCGGTGTGATTGAAGCCATCCGGTTTCGGAGACGATGATGCTGGACGACAAAGACACCAGGCGTGAAGGCAGCGGGGTACAAGCCGTCGTATTTGCGCTCAACATCCTTGAATATGTCGCGCAATGCCAGACCTCCGTCGGTGTTTCCGAGCTTGCGCGTGCCTTTGATACCACGAAGAGCCGCATACACCGCCATCTCCAGACGCTGGTGACGGCCGGTTACCTGATCCGCAGCGAAGAGAGCGAGCGCTATATGATCAGTGCCCGCCTCATGGCGTTAGGCCAGGCCGTCTCCGAAAGCTTCGAACTGGCTTCGGCGGCGCGGCAGACCGCGCGGGAATTGCGCGACCGGTTGGGCCACGCAGTCGCCATCAGCCAACCCGAAAAGGAAGGCAACCGTATTCTGCTGCTCATGCCCAGCCGCTCCAACATCGACATCAGCGTGAAGCCGGGCTCGATCTTGCAATTCCATTCCAGTGCGCAGGGAAAGCTTACGCTCGCCTTCGGAGATGCAATGCTTCTGCCGCAGGTGATGAGCGCCGGTCTCGAAATGCATACACCCTACACGATCTCCGATCCCGAAAAGCTCAAGGCAGAAATCGATGCGGTACGGAGGCGTGGTTGGGCGGTTGCGCCCAATCAAGAGATGGTCGGGCTCAATGCTCTGGCCGCCCCAATTTTCGATGCGTTGGGCCACTATGTCGGCGCCATTGCGGTAACCGACTCCGTTCAGTTCATCGGCGAAACTCCGACGACAGAGCAGGTCAGGCATATCTTTGATGCAGCCAACGAAATCTCAAAGAATCTAGGCCATCGGCCGAAGGCCGGTGAAGCGCGACAGGTGTCTCACGCAGATGAAAACCTCTCAGGGCTGTAGGCCGACTGAAGGCCGTCCAAGTGATGTTCCAAAAGCTCGGAGCGAGACCAAGCGGCGGGTCCTTGAGACACTGTTTGCGGACTATCCCGTTTCGATCACTGCCGCAGTAGGGATCTTAATAATCCTGCTCCTGGCGTTGTGCTCCTGAAATCCAGTGCCGCGAACTCGTAATGCACCATCCAGCGGTTTCTGACCGATGACGAAAAGCGCCACGGCCATGATGTGCAATTGGCGATCGAATTGGCCAACTTCCCCGACCATATCATTAGAATTTTCGTTAAGGATGAGAGGGACGGCGACGGAAATCCGTCGTGGACCATGACGAAGTCGAAAGAGACAGTCATGCCGAAGGGGTGGAAGCCGTAATGCCGACTGGACCTAAAAGGCCAGAAGCGCCCCGCCGCGTCCGTTTTTGGCGCGCTTCTTTCCGCCTTGGCACCCAGCGCCAGAGCGACAGCCGAGATGCCAAGAAGGCGGCAGCGAAGCGCTGGGCAAATAGCCCCCTTCTACAGTGCCGTTTTTTCAACCGATTGGGTTGATTTTAATGTTCGATCCGGGTGCGCCACAAATGCTCTGGGCCTAGTCCAGGCTTCCCCGATCGGCGATCATGGCGCGTAGAAGCGCCGCAGCTGGTGAGTGGTTAATGCGGCGTCGTGCATCAGCTTCGTCGACGAATGCCTTTAGTCCGCCATTGGCGCCGCAAGCAGCTATTTTGCACCTAGACGATCTAGCGAGGCTATGAGGAACGAAGATCTGGTTTTATTAAACTATTGATTGATTTTTCTTGTGGTTTGGCGCCTCGCGGCACTCGTTGCATGGTAAACAAACCGTTTTTGAGCGATGTGCGTGAAAGGGCTGCTTTCCTGCGCCATCTCCCGAAAGCGGACGGTCCGCAGTCCTTGCGTTCAAGCGGTCGCGAACGGAACGGGCGACGCGGTGCGGCGATCTGCGCTGCAAAGTTGGCCCATCCAAAAAGCAAAAGCCCAAGCTTCTTCAGCGGATGGCAAGCGGCCAACCGCCGCTGATGGATGGGCAGATAGATAGGTAATACCAGATAGTTGTGGGAGGCCTTGTGCAAAAATCGCACACGAAAGTTCTGCTTCTCTTCAATTTTCACTCCCACGACGGAGTCGCCGACAGCCCTTTTCGGGCGCTCTTTTGCCGACGATATTTACCCCCTGCATCGCGGACGTTCGCTGCGATGTCCGTGACCATTATTGTCCGATGCGGCGTCCAATTTGCCTGCGTTCTTAGAAGCTTTTCGAACTTTCTGTCTTGCTCCTCCAGCCGAATTGCGCGTGCTTATGAAACAGATTGGGACGTCGGGGCACACGGTGGGACAAACTTGATCATCGGAAACGTTCGCTCCCATCGGGGGCTTGAGTAGGGAGGGATACCGCCAATACAGTGCTGTGACCGAGTTCGTTTGCTGACGGGGCTTCTTCTTCAGCGCAAATAGGTCCGACTCCAGAATGATGCGCCTGGCCGGTGACAATTGAATCTCTGCTGGACCACCGATGATATGGGGAGGCTCGCAAATCGCCCTACGCGCGGGTTGATCGGTCGATCAACATCAAAGTTTGAATATGAGAAATGCGCTAACTGTGACGGCGGTGGTCACCGTGGCTCGAGTGTCAGCAGATGTGGTAAGGGTGAGTGTCGGCGAGTAGCAGAGGTCCAGCAACAATGACTTTGAGGCGAACCAGAGCTTACGGCGCATCCGGCTTGGTTCTAGCGGTTTGCACTGTGTTTGCTTGGCAGAATGCCACTGCTGCTCACACTTGCCGCGCAGCCGCGACGCCTGGAGTCAATTGGCACGAGTGTGACAAGAAGCTTCTCATCCTAGAAGGACAGGACCTGAGCGGGGCGAACCTGTTCGGTGTTGATTTCACTTCGACCGACCTCAGGAACAGCAATCTCCTTGCGGCAAATCTTGAGAAGGCTACGCTTGTGCGTGCTTCCCTGGCCGACTCGACCGCCAAAGGCGCCCGGTTCGACAGAATCGAGGCCTACAGGACCGACTTCAGCCGTATGGACGCGCAGGGCGCTGTGTTTGCGAGCGCGGAAATGCAGCGCTCGAATTTCCAGGACGCCAATCTGACCAATGTTGATTTCACAAAGGCAGAATTGGGGCGTGCGCAGTTCCATGACGCCGATATCAGCGGCAGCCGCTTCTCATTTGCCAATCTCGCACGGGCGGACTTCCGAGGAGCGACGTTCACCGCGCCGATAGACTTTGACCGCGCCTTTTTCTTTTTGACCCGTATCGAGGGCGTCGACCTTTCCAATTCGGTGGGTCTGTCACAGTGGCAGCTCAACATGGCTTGCGGAGACGCCCGGACCGAGTTGCCTTCTGGCTTGACGAGGCCTGAAGATTGGCCCTGTCAATTCCAGGAGGAATAGTTGTCGACAAGCGAACTGCGGCAACGCCTATCGGGAACTGCATCAGCGCTTTTGACGGCAGCTTGAGCATGTGACCTAGTTGACCTACCGCCGTGACCGCAGCTCGATTGGCGGACATGAACTTGCGTTCAGCTCAACGCGTGGCCGGCCAGTCCATAAACCCACGGTCTTCCCGAGACCGGCGGCCTTTCGACATCGTCGTCACGGTCTCGGCAATGCCGAGACCGCTCTGCTGTAGAAACTCGGCAAGCACGCCATCCCTCGCGCGCGCATCTACGCGGGCGAATCGGCCTGCCAGCTTCTTCAAATGGACGGCCCTAAGATGGACCGCGTCCTTGTCGTTTTGGGCCACTATGGGGCCAATCACAAAGCCGCGCCGAACTCGCGACACATGGAATAGCCAACGACTTCGCCGCCACGGCTCAGAGTGGCGTCTGCCGGTCCAGGCTCGATTGGGGTCGTCGGGCCTTGTAGAAGTTGTCGATGTATCGGCCGATCGAAGCCCTCGCCTCCGGCACGCTGGGGTACGCCCGAAGATAGACCTCCTCGTATTTGATCGTCCGCCAGAGCCGTTCGACGAACACGTTGTCCCGCCGTCCGTCGGACCCCTTGCCGTCCATGCTGATGGCGATCTCGTGCTTCTTCAACAGATCGGTGAAGGCAACTCTGGTGAACTGGCTGCCCTGGTCCGAATTGTTGAGTGACATTGATGATTACGCTTTGAAAAATAGATGAAACGAGTCACATATCATAGTGGCCGGCAATGTCAGTCTGTCCAATCTTAGTGTTGTTTAAAAACTGTGGTTAAATGACTGAAAAATATATGAAAAATGCCATCGCACCTATGACGGATTGGACTGACAGGCTATAAAAAACAAATAGTTAGGGCCATACGTGCACAGGTCGTGCACACGAAGTTTATCCCTTCCTTCCTTCTCTTTCGGCGAACGTGGCGCAACAGGCACGCCGGCACCCGATGATTGACGAGGTCGTGCCCGGCTTCGTCCGACCACGACTGCGCACGTGGCAATACCTCCTGGCACGACGGGGGTCAGTCATCGGTTGCTGACGCGCTTGAATTTTGAAAAGCGCCCTTGTCGTCCGCTTACCCCGCAACAACCGCTGCGGCAGCCTTCTCCAACAATAGATGAGTTGGCGTCGTGCCGCTCAGCGGCCGTATTGCATAGATCTGCAAGGGGGGCGGCTCCGGATCGGAACGAAGGCGCCGCAGGCGCCGAGAGTCCACCTCTCCTCGGTAGAACTGCTCGGGAAGGTAAGCGAGGCCCAGGCCGGCGATCGCAAGGCTTGCCGCTGTGCGGAACGTATTGCAGATCGTCAAATTGCGAAAATGAATATCGTTCGTAGTCAACCAACTCAGCGTCGATCCTCGGAACTGCCATTCACGCGACGTCGCGATGACCGGGAGTTCGCTCAACCCCTGAGGCGTGAGCACCTCGGGGACGGCTGGCAGTTCGGGACTGCACATCCAGGCAAATTGGATCATCTCGATCGGATTTGAAGAGAAGCGTGACTGTGGCATTTCGCAGGCTGCAAAAGCGACGTCGAGCGTACCGGCGTGGAGCTTTTCCTCTATGAGATGCGACAAGCTCACCTCAACTTCGAGCTGCAGACGAGGATAAGTCTGTCGCACGAAGCGTATGAGCGTCGGCAGCCAAGTGAGAGCCACAATTTCTGCAACCCCGAGCTTAACATATCCGACGATTTCCTCTTTTTCCGCCACCACATGGAGGAAGCGATCCGAGGCAAGCAGGATTTCTTCGGCATAAGGCATCAACAATGCGCCCTGTGATGTCAGCCGGGCCGTGCGCTGGGAGCGGTCGAACAGGGGAACGCCAATACGCGCTTCGAGCTCCTGTATCCGCATTGAAACCGCCGACTGTGTCGCATTCAGTCTGAGTGCGGCTTGGGCAAAGCTGCCGAGACGGGCCGCCCAGTAGAAGGTCTCGATCTGCCGGTGGTTCAAATCCGCTCTCCACTGTCGTTTCATATTTACTTCAGATTTCCTGATGCGTCGCCTCCGAAATAATTCGATTTTCCTGGTATGCCGCGCGTGACATGGATTCATAGCCGCAGATGCGTCCGCGCAGCTCGGCTAACCAAATCAAGTGTCTAAAAGTGAGGAACAGTGCCCAATTCAGCCACCGTCATCGAGCTCGATCCGACTTTTGTTGAGAAGATTATTTTCGAACTCGCTTCTTATGGTGCCGTCGGTGAGAGCGGTGTTTCCCGCACCGTCTATTCTCCCGAGTGGATGGGGGCGACCGATTACTTCGCCCGGAGTTGTCAGGAAGCCGGACTTGAGGTGCACCGTGATACCGTCGGAAACGTCTGGGGTCGGCTTCGCGGGTCGACCACTGAAAAGGCGGTCGTCTCCGGCTCACATATCGATTCCCAAACGCCTGGCGGCCGTTACGACGGGGCGCTGGGTGCGGTGGCAGCTCTGGTCGCCGTGAAGGCCCTGAAGCAGCAGTTCGGCACGCCAAGGCGCACCATAGAAGCGGTGGCTTTTTGCGAGGAGGAATCGAGCCGCTTTCCGAATGCCAACTATTGGGGCTCGCGCGCGGTCACCGGCCGGATCGCAACGGGCGACCCTGAGCGAGTGATCGGCTTTTCGGGCGAGACAATCGCGGAAGCAATGCGCTCGGTTGGGCTCGATCCCGAGCGCATCCCTGAAGCGAGGCGCGACGACATCGACAGTTTCCTTGAACTTCATATCGAGCAAGGCCCGATCCTTGAACAGGCAGGGCTGCCTGTCGCGGTCGTCGATGCGATCACCGGAATCCGCCACTACAGCGCCGAGCTCGCCGGGGTACAGAACCATGCCGGCGCCTTCCCGATGGACATACGCCATGATCCCCTGGCTGGCTTCGCCGAAATCGCTTCCGGGCTCATCAATACGGCCCATCGCCTTGGCCGGCCGGCCGTCACGACCATCGGCCGCGTTCTGGTCGAGCCGAATTTCCCCGGCATCATTCCGGCCAAGGTGGCGTTCACGATCGATGCCCGCCATCCCGATGCGGCGGCACGCAGACGGCTGTATGAAATGCATGAAGGGCTGATGCGCGAGGTTGCCGGCCGTAGAGGTCTCAACGTCGACTGGCGGGTCATGATCGACCATGAACCTTCGCCCTCGGATCCCGGGATCGTCGCCACCTTGCAGCGCGCCGCCGTCGAGCAGGGCGTGCCGTTCCTTACGATGGCGAGCGGCGCGGGTCATGATTCACAGCAGATGGCCGCCATCGCCAAGGTTGCGATGATATTCGTCCGCTCCAAGGACGGACGCAGCCATACGCCGGAGGAGTTTTCCTCGCTGGAGGATATTGTTGCCGGAATTCGCGTGCTTGCCGCCGGCCTGCACGCGCTTGCCTATTGAAGAGGAGCTAGCACCATGACCTACCCGCGCGACTTGGCCGGATACGGCCGCAATCCGCCGGACCCGAAGTGGCCCGGCGGCAAGAAGCTCGCGGTGCAATTCGTCATCAACTACGAGGAGGGAGGCGAGCATTCGATCCTGCACGGCGATCGCCAGAGCGAGGCTTTTCTCACAGAGGAACCGACTGTCGCCTTCGCCAATATCCGCAACATCAATGTCGAATCCCAGTACGAATATGGCAGCCGTGTCGGCTGGTGGCGCCTGTACCGGCTCTTCACCGAGCGCAAGCTGCCCGTGACCATCTTCGGCATCGCAACTTCGCTGCAAAAAAATCCTGAAGCAGTCGCTGCAATGAAAGAGGCGAATTTCGAAATCGCTTCGCACGGCTTGCGCTGGATCCAATACGCGGAGATGCCGGAAGAGCAGGAGGCCGCGCAGGTCGCCGAAGCCATCCGCATCCATACCGAAGTCACGGGCTCGCGGCCGACGGGCTGGTACACGGGCCGCATGAGCATCAACACGCGCAAATTGATCGTCGAATCCGGCGGTTTCGTCTACGACGCCGATTCATTTTCCGACGACCTGCCATATTGGGTCGACGTCGGCGGCCAGGACCATCTCGTCGTCCCTTATACGCTCGACAACAATGACGGACGTTATGTCAACACCTACGGTTATCAGTCGCCGAGCTTTTCCGCCTACCTGATCCAGGCTTTCGATTTCTTGCGGCGGGAGGCGCAGGTCGCGCCAAGGATGATGAGCATCGGCCTCCACACACGTATTGTCGGTCGGCCCGGTCGGGCCGCAGACCTGGAGCGTTTCCTCGACCACGTCGCGGCCGCCGACGACGTCTGGGTAACACGGCGCATCGACATCGCCGAACATTGGCGGGCCACGCACCTGCCGCGGCTCCGGTAACGGCAATGGCTCGCGCGGTTTTGGTAACCGGCGCTGCCGGGTTTGTCGGATCCAGAACGGCAGAGGTTTTGAGGCTGGGTGGCTATGATGTTGTCGGCCTCGACATGTCACCGGATCCGGACAGGAAGGTCGTCGCCTGCGATCTTTGCGATCGGCAGCGCTTGTGGAGCGTGGCGTCGCCGCACGACTTTGCCGCGATCGTCCACTGCGGCGCCATCTCAGGCCCTTCGCTCTACCGCGACGAGCCCGACCGGGTGGCCTGGGCGAATATACTAAGCACTGCGAATCTGCTGCAATTTGCCCGGAAACGATCGGTTCCGCGTTTCGTCTTCGCGTCCTCGGCAAGTGTCTACGGCCGTACACCCACCGATCTTCCCGTGAGCGAGGAGCGTGCCCTGCATCCGTCCTCTGTCTATGCGGCGAGCAAGATCGCAGCCGAAGCGCTCCTCGAGGCCTACTGCCGGCAATACGATATTTCTGGCGTCAGCCTGCGTATCGCGGCGGTCTACGGCCCTGGGCGTCGAACGGCATGCGTCATCCGTGATATGATCCTCGCCGGGCTGAAAAAAGAGCCGTTGACGCTGCCCTTCGGCCGCGACCAGCGCTACCACTATGTTCATGTCGACGACGCCGCAGCCGCGTTGAGCGCGGCCGTTCATGCACCGTCCTTGGGCGCGCCTGCCTACACGATCGCGGCCGATCAGGGCATTGTGCTGAGCGCGCTTGCCGATCTCGTCCGGGAGATCGTGCCCGGCCCACCGATTGCCGTTGGCGCCGCCGAGGACCCGCTTTCGGATCCGCAAGGTCCCTACGAGCTCGACGCGGCGGCGCGCGATCTGGGCTGGCGGCCCGCCATCGATCTGGCGAGCGGCATTCGTTTCTATGCTGAGTGGCTCACATCAGAAAACATGAAGATTCCGCTTCAAATCAATTCGGTTGCGTGAAATGTCCGGCGTCACGATCCTGACCTGCGCAGGAAACTGCGAACTGCTCACCGCTGACGGGCAGAATCCGGGCCTTTGGTATTGAGCAGGCTCGCAATCACAACAAATCCGCCGAAGGCGGATCATCCAGAGAGGGATGCATACCATGATCAAATACATTGCCGGCCTTGCCGGCCTCACAACGGCTTTCGGCCTTGCAGCGATCGCCCCTGCCGCGGCAACCGACCTGGACGCCATTCAGGCCAGCATTACCGAGCATCAGAAATTGCCGGTCTTCGCTGCGCCCGGCGAGGCGTTCGATGCCAAGGCCTGCATGAGCGGCAAGAAGGCGATGGTCGTACCCTTCTCAAGCGCGGTCGAGTTCACCGGCGCCGTGGCGAACCGCATGGCGGAGATCGCAAAGGAGATCGGTTTTCAGTACGATCACTACCAGACGCAGGGCCAGCCCTCGCAGTGGATCCAGGGCATCAACCAGGCGATCACGCAGCGCTACGATCTCGTCGATGTGCTGATGTCGGACCCGCGGGTTCTCGTTCCGCAGGCAACGCAGGCGGATCAGGCCGGGGTTAAGATCGTGGCCGCGCATGCGTCCGGTTTCGACACTCCCGCCCCGGCGCCCTTCCAGAACGTACAGATCGATTACACTCAGGCTGGGCGTCTGATGGCCCAATGGGCGGTTCTCAAGACCAAGGGCAAAGCGAATGTGCTCGCCATCGTCGCCGAGGATTCCTTCTCCGCCAATTCGCTCAAGAACGGCATCAAGGAGATCATCGACAAGTGCGAGGAATGCAAGGTCCAATACCTCAACGTGCCGGTCACCGACTGGGCGACCCGCATGCAGTCGACGGTGCAGGCGGCGCTGCTGCGCGATCCCTCGATAAACTACATCCTGCCGATCTATGACGGCATGGCGCAGTTCGTTGTTCCTGCCGTCGAACTCACCCAGTCTGCGGACCGGGTCAAAATCGCGACCTTCAACGGCAGCCCCTATGTGCTGCAGCTTGTTCAGCAAGGAAGCGTCGAGATGGATATCGGCGAGAGCATCGACTGGGTGGCGCATGCGATCGTCGACGCCGAGATGAGGATGCTTTGCGGCTTGCCGGTGGTGAAGGATCCGAAGGTGCCGCTCTACATATTCGATGCATCGAATGCCAGCACGGCCGGCACGCCTCCGCAGATCTCCACCGGTTACGGCGACGCCTATGTCGCCGGCTATCGCAAGCTCTGGGGCCTGCAGTGATGTCGCGGATGGCGACCGACAAAGGTGTCGCCAATCTTGTCATCGAGGGGCTGACCAAGTCCTTCGGCGGCGCCAAGGTCGTGAATGACGTCACACTGACCGTGAACCGTGGAGAGATCCATGGTCTGCTCGGCCATAACGGATCGGGCAAGTCCACGCTGATCAAAATGCTTTCCGGCGTCTACGCGCCGGACGGCGGCCGCGTGACGCTTGGCGGGCGCGAACTGCCGCTGCCGCTGCCTCCCGGCGAGTTCAACCGGTACGGCATATCAGTTGTCCATCAGGCACTCGGTCTGGTGCCGTCGCTCTCGGTCACGGAAAACCTGCTGGCGCGGCGTCTGGTACGCACAGCCAATCCGCTGATCCGGTGGCGGCAGGCGCATCGCGAGGCTCGAAAGATTTTCGCCGACTATGGTCTCGCCATCGACCCCGAAATGCCGGTCGCCAACCTCGCGCCCGTCGAGCGTGCCCTCGTTGCGATCGTGCGCGCGTTCCAGGAAATCGCCGAAACATCCGGCCAGAACGGCGGATTGCTGATCCTCGACGAACCCACGCCATTCCTGTCGCGGGACGATGTCGATCATCTATTTTCATTGGTGAGAACGTTGGCGCAGCGAGGCACGAGCGTCATCTTCGTTTCGCACGACGTCGACGAGGTCAAGGAACTGACCGACCGCGCCACGGTGCTGCGCAATGGCAGCATCGCGGCAAGCCTCACCACCGCGCAAGCCTCGAAAGCCGAATTCATCGCCGCGATCGTCGGCCGCGATCTCGCGATGGAGCGCCTGTCTCCGGTGTATCGAGGCAGCGCCGAGGCGCTTGTCGTGAAGGGCTTGGCGAGCGAGAGCCTGCCGCCTTTGGATTTCGCGGTTGGGGCAGGCGAAGTGCTTGGCCTGACCGGCCTCATAGGCTCTGGCTACGACAGAATCCCATACCACCTCTTTGGTGCCATGCCTGCGACGGCAGGCAATCTGCGGCTTGGCGATCTTGCCTTGCCGCTGGCGGCGATGACGCCCGCTCGGGCCATAGGCCATGGCATGGTGCTGGTTCCGGCCGATCGGCAGAGGGCTGCCATCGTCGAAGGTCTGACCGTGGCTGAAAATCTGGCGGTGCCGGCATTCGGCCGATCCCTGCCGGCTTATTTCGTGACGGCGCGCAAGATTGTCCGGCACGCTGCCGATCTTGTGCGGAATTTCGATGTTCGCCCGCCTGATCCGGGCCGGCTCATGCGCGATCTCTCAGGTGGCAACCAGCAGAAGGTCGTGCTCGCCAAATGGCTTCAGACCGAGCCGCGCGTGATCCTTCTCGACGAACCGACACAAGGGGTCGACGTCGGCGCGCGCCACCAGGTCTATGGCTTCATTCGTGCTGCGGCTGAGCGGGGCGCCGCCGTCATCTGCGCCAGTTCCGACCACGAACAGCTGGAGATGATCTGTGACCGCGTTCTCATCTTTAGTCACGGCCGCGTCGCTGCGAGCCTGTCGCGTCGCGAAGTGACCAAGGCCGCGATCACCGAGCGGTGTCTCGACAGCCTGAGCGGTGTCCTCGCAGGCGAACCTGTTCTTCTCAAAGGGAATTCCCCATGACAGAAGCAACCCACGCCGCCACCAGCAAACCGAATATGAGCGGAGTCCAGCGCAATTGGCGCCGCGGTTTTCTGAGGGAACTGGAGCGATTCGCTCTGCTCATCGCCTGGCTTGTCCTCATCGCCATCTTCGGCATCATTTCCCCGGATGCGTTTCTGACCTGGCCGAACTTCTCGACGATATTCGGCTCGCAGGCCGTTCTGGTGATCCTGACCCTTGGCCTGATCATCCCGTTGACGGCGGGCGACATCGATCTTTCCGTCGCGCAGGTCCTGACGCTCTCGTCGATGGTGATTGCCGTGCTCAATGTTGGCCATGGCTGGCCGATCGGCTGGGCGATAGCGGTCGCCTTGGCCGCTGGTTTGCTCACCGGCCTGCTTAATGCGTTCTTCACGCTGTACTTCCGCATCCATTCGCTGATCGTGACCCTTGGAACCGGCACGTTCCTGCATGGGATCACCTTGTGGATCAGCAATTCGCGCACCATTGGCGGCATCGACTGGAGCCTTGTCAACGCCGTCATCCTGACCCGCTTTCTGGGCATTCCCCTGGCGTTTTATTACGCGCTCGCCCTCGCGCTGCTCCTGCTTTACGTGTTCGAGTTCACATCCCTGGGCCGCAAGGCGCTCTTCGTCGGCCGCGGTAGGGACGTGGCTCGCCTGTCCGGCATCCCCGTCACGCGTATGCGCCTGATCTGCTTTCTCGCTTCCGGTGTCTTCGCCGCAATAGCTGGTGTGCTTTATGCCGGAACCTCCGGCTCGGCTGATCCGAATTCCGGTACGCAGCTGATGTTGCCGGCTTTCGCCGCCGCCTATCTGGGAGCGACCTCGATTTCCCCCGGACGCTTCAACCCGATGGGATCGGTAATCGCCGTCTATCTTCTCGTCACCGGCATCACCGGACTTTCAATCCTCGGGATCGATACGTTCGTTCAGGATCTTTTCTACGGTGGCGCCCTGGTTATCGCCGTGGCCCTGTCGCAACTCGTGCGCGGACGTGAGGAATCTCTCACCTAGCGCATTGCGGAGTTTCGTGAATGCAACGGCTAAGCGGTCGCAGCGCCCTGGTCATCGGTGCCGGCGTCGGAATTGGGCGAGCCGTCGCTCTCGCCTTCGGCAGGGAAGGGGCGCGCGTCGCGATAGCCGATTGCGGCGAGGCTCAGCACCGGGAAGAAGCTGCCGCCGCGGTCGTGGCGGCCGGCGCCGAAGCATTTTCGCTTCAATGCGACGTGACCGTCGAAGCCGATGTGGCGGCGGCGGTGAGACAGACCATCGACCGCCATGGCCGCATCGACATATTGGTCAACAATGCCGGCATCGGCCAGCCGCCGGGCGATTTCCTCACGCTGGACTGGACGGATTGGCAGAGGCTGATCGACGTCAATCTGCGGGGCGTCGCCTTCGGCATGCGACAGGCATTGCCGCCGATGCTGAAGCAGCGCTACGGCCGCATCATCAATACGGCCTCGCAACTTGCGCACAAGCCGGCGGCCGGCGCTGCCGTCTACAGCGCCACCAAAGCCGCGGTGGTGGGGCTGAGCGTCGCCGTCGCGCAGGAGGTTGCCTGCCACGGCGTCACCGTCAACTGCGTCTGTCCTGGCCCCACCGATACCGCGACATGGCGGGCCAGCGATGCCGATTGGAGGCGGTGGAAGACGGAACAGCTTCCCATTCGGCGCGTCGCCGAACCGGATGAGATCGCGCCCGCTTATGTCTATCTCGCTTCGGACGAGGCGAGCTTCATGATCGGCCAAAGCCTTTCGCCGAACGGCGGCGACGTAAGCTGGTAGCATTGGCATTGCTCGTCCATGGCAGCGCCGACGTCGCTCCTGACCTCGCTGTGCCGGCGCCGCTCACAGTTTCACGACAGGCAGATCCTCTCGCCGGCGCTCGAGCGTGACCATCAGCACGCCCGAGACGAGGATGATGGCCGCGCCGAGGATCACGGAGACCGATGGGACTTCCGAGAATGCGACGAAGCCAACCAGGAAGGCGAAAACCAGCGCCGTATATTCCAGGGTCGCCACGAGGTGCGCGGGCGCGCGTTTTGCCGCGGAATAGAGCGCATATTGGCCCAGTCCGCCAAGGACGCCCGAGAGGATCATGAGATATGTATCCCTTGCATCGGCCGGGTAAGGCAGCCAAGCGAGGATCGGCATGGTCGCGGCGGCGAATATGAGATTGGTGTAGAACACCTGTACCAACGGGCTGTCCTTCGCGGCCATGCGTCTCAGCATGACAAGGGAAACGCTCCAAAGCATCGCGGCCGCAAGCGCCAGCAGAACGGGGATCGTGACGTTCAGCGTCGGCACATCGCTGGCGATCATTACGCCCGCCAGGCCGAGGCCGACCGGCAGCCACTGCGCCGGAGCGAGCGGCTCGCGCAGGAACGGTCCCGACATCAGCGCCACGAAGACCGGCGCGACAAAGTAGAGGGTGATGAGCTGCCCAAAGGCGAGCGTCTCGGCAGCGAGGTAGAAGCAGAGCCATGCGGCGAGGATGATCATGCTTCGCAAGGTGAGTTCGGCCTTGCTGTGGCTTCGCAGGACGCCGGAAGTGGCGCTTCGGCGGCTGAAGATCATGATTGCCGCGACGACCGTCAGGCTGCGCACCAAGAGGATGGTCCATCCCGGGACGCGGCTGACCACGTCCTTTGCCAGAGCGTCCTGCACGGTCATCAGAAAAAATGCGGTGAGGGAAATGCCGGCGGCCGCCAGAAGCGGAGCGGAGGATCTGGCGATGAGGCGCTCGGACATTTTCTGGGCATTCTCTTGAACGGCAGGGAACGACCGTGCCTATCCGACCGCCGCGCACCCGCCCAGGCGCTAAAGACAGCGAATTCGGGGCCAGGCCGGTGCCGCGCGTCGAATCAGGATTTTACGGCGAAGACTTGGATCTCGATGCGCAACCGCGGATCGGCCAGCCGAGCCTCCACGCACGCCCGGGCAGGCGCGTGGCCCGGCGCTACCCAGGCATCCCACACTGCATTCATGGCGTCGAAATCCGTGACGTGGGCAAGCCAGACATAGGCGTGAGTTATGGCGGATTTGTCCGTTCCCGCCTCGCTCAGCAAGGCATCGATCCTGTCGAGGATATTGCTGGTTTGGCCGGCCAGATCGAGATCGGGATTCGACGAAACCTGTCCGGCCAGGGCCACCATTCTCCCCGAGAGCGGAAACTCGACGATTTGACTCATTCGCTGATTGCTGTGGCGTCTTTCGATGGTCATCTTCACTCCAGGAGCAGGTTTCAGGGGCATTCAAATTGGAGCCCTAAGTCCGGTGTTGCGCGAAATCTGGATGGCGCTGCGCGGGTCGGGCAACGAAGCAGTAAAGTTCTTTATAAAGAACGGTATTCTTGTAAGGGAAGATGCCCAAACGGTCTTCTGCTGTCAACCGCTTGCCTGTGCGGTTTCGTCGATCTGGCGCCTGGGGCAGTCGAATGCCGCAACGTAGGTTGCTTCATCGATCTCGATCACTGTCGGCCGGCGTGAGGCGAGGGCGGCCGTCACAGCTGCCGCCATCGCCGCGGGATCATCGGCTGTCATATGCCCCCAACCGTAACCCTTGGCGAGCAAACGGAAGTCGGGCGTGTGGATATCCACGCCGAGCGGCGTGATTGCCGCGCCTTCCATGTAGGATTTGATCTCTCCGTAACCCCGGTTGTTCCAGAGGACCATGACGATGTCGGCTTGAGCCTCGACGGCCGTCCCCATTTCCGCGAGTGAAAACTGGACGCCGCCATCGCCCACCAGCGCAAACACCGGTCCGTCCGTCTGTCGACCGAGCCGCGCGCCGATGGCGGCCGGAAGAGCATAGCCCAGCGTGCCATAGCCGGTTGCGGAGGAAAAGAATTGCGATGGAGCGGATGCACCGAAGGCGAGGCAGCCCGCATAGGCCGGCTGGGTGGAGTCTCCCACAATCACCGCATTGGTCGCGCTATCGCGCAACAGGTCCAGCAAATTGAGGCAAGCGCGCTGCTTTCGCAGCAGGCTGTTGCTCACGGCCGCCCGTGCCTTTGCCGTTCGAAGCGCGCCGTCTCCGGCTTTCCGCCCCTCGATGCGTTCCGCCAGGCGCTGGGTAAAATCGCGAGCGTCGGCAACCACCGCAAGGTCGGGCAAGCGTCCGCGCATTGTCTGTTCGGGATCGATGTCGCAACGCACAAGACGACCGGTCAGCTCACGGTGATCGGCGAGGCGATCCTCGAAATCGGTCGGCCCGAGCTCGGTCCCGATGGCGAGGATCAGATCGGCCGCGGCCATCACCGATGCGCCGGCGTCACCTCCCGGCCAGATCGGCAGCGCCAGCGGATGATCCTGAGCCAGGATCCCGCGCGCGTTGGTCGTCATCAGCACGGGCGCATCGAGACGCTCCGCCAACGCCAAGATGGCATCGGCGGCTGCCGTCGCGCCGCCGCCTGCAATGATCAATGGCCGCGACGCCCGCGCGCACTCCTTCGCTGCCGCCGCCAGAGCGGACTCGGCGGCCGCCGGGCGATCCGGTACAGGCAGTGTGCGCGCCGGGCCGAGGCGCGAGGCGTCGACCGGCAGCAGGTCGACCGGGATCTCTATATGAACCGGCCGCGGGCGAGCCGATGCAAATATCGCGAAGGCACGGGCCAGCACAGTGGGGAATTCGTCGATGGTCAGTACGGTGTGGCTGAACGCGGAAACTTGCGTCATGAGCTGCCGCTGATCCGGCAATTCATGTAGATGGCCTGCGCCCGACCCCATCGATCCAGCCGGGTTTACCGTCGAGATCACCAGCATCGGGATGGAATCGCCATAGGCCTGCCCCATGGCCGTGGCGATGTTGGTCAGCCCGGGGCCGGTGATGATGAAGCAGACGCCGGGGCGCCCGCTTACTCGCGCATAGCCGTCGGCCATGAAGCCCGCGCCTTGCTCGTGTCGGGCGGTCACGTGTCGTATGCTGCTCCCGGCGAGACCTCGATAAAGCTCTACCGTATGCACGCCTGGAATTCCGAACACGGTGTCCACGCCGTTGGCGGCAAGCATTTGCACGATCCAGGTCGCGAAACTTGTCATAATGCTGCTTTCGTCAAAAGCCTGGCGCAGGCGCCTGCAAGCGCGCGGCATCCGAGCACGAGATCCTCGTCCCGGGTGTTCTCGTCCCAGTGATGGCTGATCCCACCGATGGAAGGCACGAACAGCATGCCGGCTGGCATGACCTGCGCGAGGATCTGGGCGTCATGGCCGGCGCCGCTGGGCATCCGGATGGCGCGGCCCGGCGCAACCTCGTCGGCCGCGCTTTCCAGAGCCTCCTTGAATGCGGTGCTCATGGCATGCGGAGCCGAGCGGCTCACCAATTCCATATCGGCCGAGCACGGGCCCGCGGCGTTGGTTTCGTCCACGAGGTCGCGCAGCGCCACATCCATGCGCCGAAGCACCTCCGGATCGGCGTCGCGCAATTGCAGCATCATCTCGGCGAGATCGGGAATGATGCTTACCTGGCCGGGCTCGAGCCGGATGTTGCCGACCGTCCACACAGTGCGCTCGCCGGCCAGCGCGCGGAAGCGTTCCTCTATGCGGTGGATCAGCGCCACCAGGGCCGCGCCGGCATCCTTGCGGACCGCCATCCGCGTCGTCCCCGCATGGTTGCGCTGGCCGCGGAAGGTGAGCCGATACTGCCATATGCCAACGATGGTGGTGACGACGCCAAGGGCGAGACCGTGAGCGTCGAGATAGTCGCCTTGCTCGATATGCGCTTCCAGATAGCCGAGATATCTCCCCGGTTCGATCCTGAGCCGCTCGCGTCCGGCGAGGCCAGCGTCCGTCAGTGCCTGGCGCAGCGGCTTTCCGGTCGTAGCGCAGCGGGCGGTATCGATCTCCTCCTCCGAAACCTCTCCAATTGCCGACCGGCTGCCGAGGAAACTTGCGAAATGCGCTTCTTCGTCGGCCCAGTCCACCGGTTCCACCACAATATCGGATCGGCCGCTTTCGGCAACCGCGCGCGCGATTTCGAGTGCATAGACTACGCCCATTGCACCATCGAGCCAGCCGGCGTGGTTCTGGGAATCCGAATGCGAACCGACCAGCAGTCTGCGGCGCTGCCCCGGCGCCATGCCCAGAATGTTTCCGATGCCGTCGATCCGCGGATCGAGGCCGGCAGCCGTCATTCGGCCCATGATCCAGCGACGGGCTGCCATGTCCTGTGGCGAGAATGTCGGGCGATGGACGCCGGTGCGATAAGTGCCGAACGTCGCGAGTTGCCGCAGTTCCGCCAGGAGACGTTGGGGATTTATCTCCAGCTTCATTGGATACCTGTTCTTGGACCTGCTTCGGATGCCGTTCCGGGTTCGTCGCTCACGCGGCCTCGGCCTTGCCCGACAGCACGGCGGACAGGAAGGCGCGGGTGCGGGGCTCCGCCGGATTGTCCAGGACTTGCCGCGGCGTACCGGTTTCGACGACCTTGCCTTCGACCATGAAGATCAGCTTGTCGGCGACCTCGCGGGCGAAGTTCAGCTCGTGAGTGACGATCACCATCGTCATCCCGCTGCTCGCCAGGTTGCGCATGACCGCCAGCACTTCGCCGACCAGTTCCGCATCGAGCGCCGAAGTCGGCTCGTCGAAGAGCATCAGCTTCGGATTCATCGCAAGCGCGCGGGCAATCGCCACACGCTGCTGCTGCCCTCCGGAAAGCTGCGCGGGATAGCTCCCGGCCTTTGCCGCCAGGCCGACCCGCGACAGGAGAGCTTCGGCCTCGGCGATGGCCTGGGCCCTGGGATGGCCCAGGACCTGCACCGGCCCTTCGATCACGTTTTCCAGCGCGGTCATGTGGGGGAACAGATTGAAACGCTGGAACACCATGCCCGTGGCGCGGCGCTGGCGGGCGATCTCTCGCTCGCTCAGCCTGTGGACGACCCCGGCCTCCACGCGGTAGCCGACCAACTCGTTGTCGAGATAGAGGCAGCCTGCGTCGATGCGCTCGAGCTGGTTGATGCAGCGCAGGAATGTCGTCTTTCCCGAGCCCGACGGGCCGACGATGCAGACGACCTCGCCGGGCATGACGTCCATGTTCACGTCGCTGAGGGCATGGAAGGATTGAAATCGCTTGCCGACGCCTCGCGCGCGCACGATTGGAAGTTGCTCGCCGACGCCCATCAGTGTTTGCCTCCGTTGACGAAGCCCCGCGACACGCGCCGTTCGATCCACATCTGCAGCATCGAGAAGAAGGAGACGATCACCAGATACCAGATCGTGGCGACGAACAGCATCTCCATGATCTTGGTATTCACGTAGTAGATGTCCTGCGCCGTGCCGGCCAGCTCCAGGAAACCCACCACGCTGGCCAGGGCGCTCATTTTCAGGAGGCCGATGAATTCGTTGCCGAGCGGCGGTATGACCACGCGCAGCGCCTGCGGGAGCACGATGCGGCGAAACGTCAACCCGTAGCCCATGCCGATGGATTTTGCCGCTTCGTGCTGGCCGGCATCTATCGACAGCAGACCCGAACGGATCACTTCCGACGTGTAGGCGCCTTCATGCAGGCTGAAGGCGATCAGCGCCGCGACGAACGGTGTCATCACCGTCACCGTCGGGGCGTGCCAGAGGCCGGGGATTCCGATCACGGGGAAAATCAACGCGAGATTATACCAGATGAGAAGCTGCAGCAGGATCGGTGCTCCTCGAAACAGCCATGTGTAGAAGGCCGCGGTCATGGAAATGACCGGGTTGTGCGACGTGCGCCCGATTGCCGTAGCCGTGCCGATCAGGACACCGAGCACCATGGAAATCACCGACAGCACGATGGTCATCGCCACGCCATGCAGCACGCGCGGATGGAAGATGTAGCCGCCGACGGTGGCCCAATCAATGTTGCCGACCGCGAAAGCCCATACGATGTAGCCCAGAGCGACGACAAGTAGCGTCGCTCCGAACCAGCGTCCGTAGTGATGGGGTCGCGCGTGCGGAAGCGCGGATATGTCAACACTCTCCAAGGCAAGCCCCTTTCCTGGCACCACGGGGATGGAGGCGCCTTACGGCGCCGCCCCTGCGTTCAGCGAGGGCTTTTCGATGGCGCTGGCACCCAGGTTCCATTTCGCGATCAGCTCGGCATATTTGCCGCCGGTGAACACTTTTTCGGCAGCCGCCAACACCGCATCGCGCAATTCCGGATCTTCCTTGCGAAAACCGATGCCCAGCTTCACATTGGTAAAGGGTCCGCTGAGCGTGCGAAAGGGGCCTTCCTTGCTGGCCAGAACCGTCGGGATTGCCTCGGTTCCCTGGACCGACCCAACGGCCCGTCCCTGATTGAGATACAGGAATTCCGACGCCATATCCGTGTCGGTGATCACCTGGATTGCCGGCAGGCCGGCAGGGATGCAGTTCTCGGTGCTCCATTTCTCGACCGAGCCTGGATACGAGGTTCCGCGGTTTGCCGTCACCACTTTGCCGCACAGGTCAAGGGGCTTCTGGATATCGGTATTCTTGTCCAGTGTGAAGAACACGGCGCCGGCGCTGAGATAGTCAACGAAATCGAAGTTTTCGCGTCTCGCAGGCGTGTCGTACATGCCGCTGATGATCAGGTCGATCCGCTTCGACTGCAGGTTGGGCGTCAGTCCCTCAAAGCGGGAATGGACATATTCGAGCTTCACGCCAAGCTCCTTGGCGATGGCGTTTATCAGATCGACGTCAAAACCGACCAGCTCGCCCGATGCCGGATCGATGAATTCCATCGGCGGATGATCCCGCTCGATGCCGACTTTGATGACGCCGGCCTGGGTGATGCGTTCCGGCAGTTACTGCGCCCAGCCTGCCGCCGTCGAGAGCAGCATGGCGACGGAGAGTCCGATTAAATGTTTCAGCATAGGTTCCCCTTTTTTCTGAACGATGCGGGAGGCTTGTCTCTCTGTTGCGCCGGCACCCGCACCGGCGGACAGTTTCGTGCGTCACAAGACGGGACGCGCGATCTGCGGCACGGGCTTTTCCCAAAACGGCAGGCGCTCGCGGCGGGGCGACCAGTCGCCCCGGTCGATGAGGCCGCGGCTATGGGCCGCTATCTCTTCCATGGTGGCGAACCAGACGCCGCCCTTCGCAATCATGTATTCCAGCAGGTCCACCATGGCCTGCGCTCGCGCCGGGCGGCCCGACACGAAAGGATGCCAGACCGACGACCAGAGGCCGCCATTTTCCCAGGCGGCATCGAACTCGGCGCGAAAAACTTTCATTGCCTGTTCGGGAGACTGGATCGGCAACAAATGGTTGAAGTCACGGCTGCTCATATATTGCGGCCAGTCGTCCAACGCATGGTCCGACGGCAATTCGATCATGGCGCCGCGGTCGCTCTCGATCAGGTAGGGCACGTCGTCGCCCGAAAGCGAAGCGTCGTAGGCAAAGCCTTCGTCCAGCAGCAATTCGAGAGTATCCGGCGAAAACGCGCCTGAGGGGCAGCGATAGCCGGCCGGCCGCTTGCCGGTCACGGCTTCGATTGCCTTGATGCCTGCCCGCAGGACCTTGGCTTCGTCGGACGGCGTCAGGCTGTTGACGCGTTCATGCAGCCAACCGTGATGGCCGATCTCGTGTCCGGCCTCGACCAGCGCCTCCACGGCGCGCGGATAGGTCTCGATGCACCATCCCGGCACATACACGGTCTGGCGAATACCGAAATGCTGCCATATCCGGACCAATCGGGGCACGGCGACGTTGGCACCGTAGCGCAAGGTGGACGAGAGGGTGATGCGACGGCGCGAATCCTCCGGATAGTAGAGGTGCAGCAGGCTTTCGGCATCGAAATCGAAGGCGAAGCAGACGGCGCAGCGCGCTCCGTTCGGCCATGCGGGTGGGTTGTCGATCAGCTTGACCATGGGTGCCTTTGCGGGTTGGAAAACGTTGTTTAGGCGTCCTTGATATTGCCCACTGTAAATTTAGTGTCAACTCTATTATTTGAGTTGAGGGTAGATAATTGCCCATGGAACGTGGTTTAAGGATGGACCGATTTGATTCACGGAGGGCGGCAGATGGCAAAGGGTCTTTGGGAAAAGCACAAGATCAAACGCACCGAGCAGGTGCTCGATGCGGCCGACGCGCTTTTCCGCGACCAGGGCTATGAAGAAACCAAGATCGAGGAAATAGCCGAACTGGCTTCCGTCGCCTCGGCCACCGTCTACAATTATTTCAAGAACAAGCCGAACCTGCTGATGGAAATTGCGCTGCGCCACATCCGGGCGGCGGTGCCCGAGCGACGCGAATTCATCGCCAACATGCCTGACGACCCGATGGATGGCATCATAGAGTTCGAGAAGCTGCTGGCGGATCAGGCCGTGCGTCATCTGACGCCGGAATGCTGGCGGGTTGTGATGTCAGCGCAATTTGTGGACACGGATGGCGTTGCGCACCGCACGGCGCGTCGGCTCGACCTCATCATACGACGGCAATATTCGGCGATCCTCGCGGACTATCAGAGGAAGGGACGGATTCGCGCCGATGTGGATATTTCGGTGCTGTGCGACATCCTGATCGGGATCGGCAATGCCGCGCTCGCCAAGCTTGTCACGTCGCCGGCGATGCAGGTGGAAACCATGCGGGAAATCGGTCTGCCGCATTTGCGGCTCGTCCTGTCGGGTGTCACAACGTCCTCGACCCAGGCAACAAATTAGCAGTGAGCTCCATTTTTAGACCCAACTCCAAAATTTCTATTGCGAGACGCCGGTTCTTGGCATAGTTTCGATTTGTCAGGTTCGAGCCCCACTCGGCCTACGCCCTTGAAAAGACGGTTTTGCCTAGCGCCCGATGCCCCCGCTTCCGGCGTCGGGGAATGCTATGCCGCGCGGCATCAGCGCGGCGCTGAACACGGTGCACAATGTCTGTCGAAGCTCTCTCCAATCCCCAGAAATCGGCGCTCGCCTTTCTTGCATCTTCCCATGCGGCGCTGTCGCGCGATCACCAGACGATTTGGTCTTTCCACGAACCTTCGTGGCGGGAGTACCGGTCGTCGCAATGGTATGTCGACCGGCTGCGAGCAGAAGGCTTCGACGTGGAGCAGGGCTCGGCCGGAATGCCCACCGCCTTCTGCGCGCGGTGGACGAATACGGCGGGCGAGGGGCGCGGGCCTGTGGTGGCGGGCTATGCGGAGTATGATGCAGTGCCGGGCCAGTCCCAGGTGGCGGCGCCCTACCGCGCGCCGCGCCAAGGCACGACAAAGCACGCCGCGGGACACACTGATCCGCACTCGGCCCTCGGCATGGGTTCCTTTGCCGGCTTCCTTGCCGCCAAGCATGCGATGGAAGCGCATGACGTCGCCGGCACCCTCGTATTCTTTGGCGAGCCGGCGGAGAAGATGTGCGGCTCCAAGCCGGTCCATGCGGCGCACGGCTATTATGACGGGCTCGATGCCGCGATCTCGTTCCACCCGCACTCTTTCAACGCCCTGACCAACGGCGTCTTCTGGGACACGACCAGCGCGCCCTATTGGAGCAAGATCTACACCTTCGAATGCGAGGCGCCGGAGACCTGGCAGAATGAGGGCCATGGCGGCAGCGTCGCGCATGCGCACGCCACCGCGCGGGCCCCTGGCGCCATCGACGCCGTCTGCCTGATGTACACCAATTCCAAGCTGATGAAGGAATCCATGCTGCCGCACGCCGGCACCTGGACGTTGAATGAATTCATCCCTGTCGCGGGACAAGCCGCCGCCGACAATCTCGCTCCGGCCTATTCGCAGATCCAGTATTCGATGCGTGCGCCGGCACTCGAAATGTGCGCGGCCGCCTTCGCTGTGCTCGATCGCAATGCGGCGCATGTGGCGGCCATGACCCATTGCTCGGTAAGCTCGGCCTGGATCACCAAGACACGTGCTGGATTGCCCAACCATGCGCTGGCCGAGGCGACGTTTCGCAACTTCGAACGCGTGGGCGCGCCGCAGTGGAGCGAGAAGGCCAAGGAGTTCGCTCGGGAAGGCCAGCGGCATCTCGGCCATGAAGCGATGCCGGAGCCGTTCATCGACAACATGACGCGCCTCACGCCGCCCGCCGAAGCCGAGGCCGCCTTCCGCAACCAGCTTCCGGCGTGGCAGCTCAACTATGCGGCCGACGACTATGTCGACTACACCTGGCATGCGCCGACGGTGCGCCTTTACGTGGCGCGGCCGACGCTGAAGGCGCCGGTCTCCGGCACTCGCTATCCCGAGTGGCTGCGCCACGCGATGAATGGCGATCCGGATTGCATCGATCCGATGTGGAGCAAGGCGGCGCAGGTGATTTCGACGACGATCCTCGACCTGATGACGGATCCATCCATCCTCCGGCGCGCGCAAACCGAGTTCCGCGAGCGCACCGGCGGCGGAATTGGCGGCTCCAAGTGGGTTGCGCCGCTGCTGCCGCCCGACTTCCAGGCGCCGACCGGCTATAACTGGCCCGAATGGGTGGATACGCCCCGCGGGCGCGAATGGTCGATCCTCTGATATCTTTCAACGACAGGAGTAGCAGATGCCCGTGCCCAGCCATGACGACGTCGTACAGTTCGTCGCGAACAACCGCTTCCCGTTTCCAGGCCAAAAGACCTGGCCTGCCGACTACATCACGCTGACCAATGCGCCGGCACGCCAGCGGTCGGTGCCGGCTGAAGGCGGCGAGTATTTTCCCGACATCGTCATCATCGACGCCAACGGAAAGACACGCGAGATCGGCGACGTCGAGGAGGTTCTCGACCCCGCCAAGGTCAAGTTCTGGAAGGCTGCATCGGCGGCAGGCGACGAACTGCCCGATTACGGCACGCGGATTTTCTTCCTCTATGTGCCCGCCGGAAAGGAAGCGGAAGCCCAGAAGCTTCTGGACGACAATGGCGTCGCCTATGCGGGCGTGCGCGGCTATTCGGTCGATGCTTCCGGCAAGGTCGTCATCGCTCCTTTCGTGACGCGCGGAAATCCTTACGACCATCAATGATCGCCCTCTGGCCGAAGGACAGATCGATGACCAGCGTGAGGCTTGGCGGCCATCTGCGCGGCATGCCCGCGGCTATGCAAGATGGCACCGCGGCCGAGCTGGTGTCGCTGCGTCTCGATCCGGCAGAGGGACAGATGAGCCTGCCGCTGCTCACGCTCGACGAGGCGGTATTCGACGCCAACGCCAAGGCTTTTTTCGGCTTTGCCGTAAACCATGGCCTCGGTGTCTTTCCGCACCTGAAGACATCGATGGCGCCGTCGCTTGCACGGCGCCTGCTGGCTGCGGGGGCCGACGGCATGACGGTCGCCGATGCGAGGCAGGCGGCGGTGCTGCTCTCGCACGGCATTACGCGCGTGATGTTGGCCAATCAGATCGGTGGCCGTGGCGCGGCACTGCGTCTCGCAACCCTCCTGGCCCTTTATCCCAAGGCCGAGCTGACGGTCTTCGTCGATTCGGCGGAAGGTCTGGCGGCGCTGGCCGATGCCTGGCGCGGCCGCACCGATCTTCCCCGTCTTGGCATCGCCGTCGAGATCGGCACTGGCCGCGGCGGCGTGCGTTCGCGACCGGCCGCGCAGGTCCTGATCGACGCCGTGCTGGACGTCGAGGCCTCCGAGGCGGGAGATTTCTATCTCGAAGGAGTAGCTGCCTATGAAGGGGCTGCTGCACTGCCGGGTTTCGACGCGCCGGCCGTCGAGGCTTCGATTGCGGAGCTCCTCGATCGATTGGCCGATGCCGCAATCCATGCCCGGGCCCGAATGGATCGAGCCCGCTCCCTGATCGTAACGGCGGGCGGCTCGGCCTATTTCGATCTGGTGATGCATCGTCTCGCACCTGTGATTGCCGATCTCTCGCCGGCGCGGCTCGTCCTCAGAAGCGGTGCCCTGTTCTTTCACGATCACGGTATCTACGCCCGCGCTATGGCCGCCATGACGGGCCGACACCCTGACGGCCCCTCGGGCTCTTTCCGTCCCGCCTTGAAGCTCTGGGCGGAAGTGCTTTCGCGACCCGAACCCGGCCTGGCGATCCTCGGTTTCGGCATGAGGGACGCTCCCATTGACCAGGGCATGCCGGTGCCGTTGCAACTTCACCGCGATGGCAGGCTCGCCGCGGCGGCGCTCGCCGGCTGCACGATCGACAGGCTCAACGACCAGCACGGTTTCATGTCACTGCCGCAAGGGACCGAACTTGCTGTCGGCGACATCGTCTCGCTCGGAATTTCTCACCCCTGCACCTGCATCGACCGCTGGCGTCTCGTCTGGGGCGTTGGTCCGGACGGGCGGGTGAGCGCGGTCCACCCCACTTACTTCGGATAGCAGGCAAATGGCGTCCATCCCAGGACTTTCCTCCGCCGACTGGCGCGCGCGGCTGAGCGCTGAAGCGGCAGCGGCACCGGCAAGCGGCATCGCCGAAGTGATGCGCCATGGCTTCGGTCGCAGCGGCATCATTCCGCTCTGGGTCGGCGAAGGCGACCAGCCGACGCCGGCCTTCCTGTGCGAAGCCGCCGCCGCCGCGCTCGCCCGTGGCGAGACTTTCTATATGCCGCAGGCGGGGCTGGCCGAGCTTCGCGGCGCGCTCGCCGCCTATCACGACAGGCTCTATGGCGGGCTCTTCGGCGCGCCATTCCGCGCCGAACGGTTCTTCGCGACCGGATCCGGCATGCAGGCCATTCAGATCGCAATCCGTCTCACGGGGGGAGCAGGCGACGAGGTGATCGTGCCGACCCCGGCCTGGCCGAATTTCGCCGCCGCCGTCGGCGTGGCGGGCGTGGTGGCGCGCCAGGTGCCGCTGCATTTCGCCTCGACCGGTTGGCACATGGACCTCGACGACATTGAACGGTCGATCGGGCCGCGCACGCGGGCACTGTTCCTCAACTCGCCTTCCAATCCGACCGGCTGGACGGCGAGCGAGGCCGAACTGAGCGCGATCCTCGATCTCTGCCGGCGCCACGGCCTGTGGATTATAGCGGACGAGGTCTATTCGCGCTTCACCTATGACACGGCGCGGCGGTCGACGCCGTCGCTGCACAGCGTTGTCGCTGCCGACGATCGCGTGCTGTTCGTCAACACCTTTTCCAAGAACTGGGCGATGACCGGCTGGCGGATCGGCTGGATCGAAGCGCCCGAAGCGCTCGGGCCTGCCGTCGAAAACCTGATCCAATACGCCACCTCCGGCGTGGCCGTCTTCATGCAGCGCGCCGCAGCACTGGCGCTGAACCAGGGCGAGGCCTCGCTCGCCGCGCTGATGGAAAGGGCGCGTGCTGGCCGTGACATCGTCACCGGTGCGTTGGCGCGAGTGCCGGGCATAGACTTTGCGCCGCCCGGAGCTTTCTATCTGTTCTTCCGCGTCGACGGCGTGAGCGATTCCACCGGTTTCGCCAGCGCGCTAATCCGCGAGGCCGACGTCGGTCTGGCCCCCGGCTCCGCTTTCGGTTTGGGCGGCGAGGGCTTTTTCCGTCTTTGCTTCGCGCGCGATCCCAACGACTTGCATGCGGCCTGCGGCCGCTTCACCGACTGGATGGCGATCAGGTCACCGTCATGATCCGCGCTGGGGCGCAGACCCGCGGCATCGTGACGGTCTGTCTTGCCATGGCTCTGTTCGCCGCCAACGATGCGACGATCAAGATCCTGGCGGAGCGGCTGGGCCCCGCCCAGGTCATGCTGCTGCGCGGCTGCGTCGGCGGCGCAATATTGCTCGCCCTCGGCTTGGCACTGGGTATTGGCCGGCAGCTTTGGATGGCGCTTCGCCCAGCCGTGCTGCTGCGCGCCTTATGCGATGCGATGGCAGGCGTGATGTTTGTAATGGCTTTGGTCGGCATGCCGGTCGCAACGATCACCGCCCTGATTCAGCTCGTGCCTATTCTGACCAGTGTCGCCGGAGTTCTGATGTTCGGGGACGTGATGACGCGCCGCCAGAGCCTGGCATTGGCCATCGGGCTGCTAGGCGTCGTCATGATCACCCGCCCCTCGGCGGAGGGCTTCGGCATGCACCTTCTCTTCGGCATCGCCGCTATCGTGCTCCTGACTTCACGCGACGTGATAACGCGTGGCAGCGCACAGCGCGTTCCGTCGCTCGTCGTCGCCACCTGCGCCACCCTTGCCATTCCCGTCATCTCCATCCCGCAGCTATCGGGCGAAACCTGGCATGCGGTCGATCTGGAGAGCGCGGTGCTGATCGGCATGCTGGGGGCGCTGGTCGCCGCGGGAAACCTGCTGATGATCGTGGCGGTGCGCTCGGCGCCGCTGTCGGCGATCGCACCCTATCGCTACAGCGCCATCCCTTTTGCCCTGATCGCCGGAGCAGTTCTGCTCGGTGAATTTCCCGACGCCCTGATGCTTGCTGGGACAGGCGCGATAGCTCTCAGCGGCGTCCTCGCCTTACCCCGCGCGGTCGCCGCGCCCGCTGCCGAAAAGACTTAAGCCAGCCAAGAATCATCTTGACAGGAAAGGTTCGACGCAACACAGTGTCCCGTAATAAGAATATCGTTCTACATAAAGAACAATGGGAGCTTCGATGACCACCGACCGATCGCCGTCCGAAGGAGCAAGCGTCACGCATGTCAAACAGGCGCGCGCCGTGGTCGGCTGGGACCAGGAGGCCGGGTGCCACGTCTATATGCGCGACGTCGACATTGCGTTCTCGCGGGACGGCATCCTGCATGTCGGGCCGAACTACGATGGACCCGCTGCCGAGACCATCGACGGCAGCCGCTATCTCGTCATGCCAGGCCTGGTGGACATCCATTCGCATCCGGGCGAGGAGCCGCTGAACAAGGGGTTGTGGGACGAGGTCGGCAGTCCGCGACTTTACAACTCCTCGCTCTACGAATATCTCACCGTGCTCGACCGCGACGCCGACAGCGTGCGCGCGTGTTACGGCGTTGCGCTTTCCGAGCTGCTGCTCTCCGGCGTTACCACGCTTTGCGATCTGGCGGTTCCCAGCGAAGGATGGCTCGACATTCACGCGGAATCCGGCCTTCGCGTTTGCGTGGCGCCGATGTTTCGCTCCGGGCGCTGGCTGACCCGCGATGGCCATCGTGTCGAGTACGAATGGGACGAAGCGGCAGGCCGCCTGGCCTTCGAGCGCGCGCTGAAGGAGATCGACCTGGCTGAACGGCATCCGAGCGGCCGGCTGACGGGCATGGTCGCTCCAGCGCAGATCGATACCTGTAGCGAAGGCCTGTTGCGCGACGCCTATGCCGAGGCCGAGCGGCGCTCGCTGCCGTTCCAGACGCATGCCGCCCAGTCAATCGTTGAATTCCAGGAGATCACGCGGCGCCACGGTCTCACGCCGATCGGCTGGATGTCGGAACTCGGCGTTTTGGGTCCCCGCACCATCATCGGCCACGGCATCTTCCTCGACCATCATCCCTGGACGCATTGGGAGCGGACCGGCGATCTGGAGCGGCTTGCGGAAGCCGGCGCGACAGTAGCCCATTGTCCAACAGTGTTCGCGCGCCGCGGCATCTCGCTCAATCATCTCGGGCGCTATCGCGAGGCCGGCGTCAATATCGGCATCGGCACCGACGTCTATCCGCACAACATGCTCGACGAGATGCGGCTTGCCATCTATGCGGCGCGGCTAACGGCCGGCAATCCGCGGGAAGCGCGCCTTGCCGACGTCTTTGCGGCCTCCACGGTCGGCGGCGCCAAAGCGCTCGGCCGCGACGACATTGGCCGCCTGTCGCCGGGGTGCAAGGCCGACATCGTCCTTGTCGATTGCACCGCTCCTGCCATGCAGCCGTGCCGGGATCCGTTGCGTTCGCTGGTCTTTTCCGCGTCCGACCGCGCCGTGCGCCACGTCTATGTCGATGGCCGGCCGGTGGTGCGCGAGGGCAGGGTGCTCACCATCGACCACGCCGCCGCTGCCGCCAGCCTCGCCGAAGCGCAGCTGCGCGCCATGGCGACGATCCCGCGAAACGACTGGGCTGGCCGCTCAGCTGATGAACTATCCCCGCCGACGCTGCGCTGGACCTGACCTTCGCCTGGCCAAGACGGCATCTCTGGAGAAAACGATATGCAAGCTACGCAAATGGTCCATCGTCTGGGCAACGCCGAGTTGCTCGAACAATACCGCAAGGCGGGCTTTGCCGGTCGCGTCGGCTGGGGCGAGCGGACGGCACTGCTTGTCATCGACATGGCGGGCGCGTGGACGCGGCCCGATGAAGAGCTCGGCTCCGACCTTGGCTGCGTGACCCAGTCCATCAACAGCCTGCTCGCCGTGGCGCGCCGACGTGAGGATGTCCCGGTCATCTTCACCACGATGGCCTACGATGCCAGCCAGTCCGACCTGCCGGCGGTGACCCGCCTGAAGACCCCGCACAGCCGGAACATGATACGTGGCTCCGATCGCGTCCGGCTGATTGCGGACCTTGAGCGCCGCGATGACGAAGCGCTCATCGAAAAGCCACGCGCCAGCGCCTTCTTCAACACCAATCTGCTGAGCATCCTGGTTTCGAAGAAGATCGACACGGTCGTCGTCACCGGCTGCAGCACGAGCGGCTGCATACGCTCGACCTGCGAAAGCGCGCTGGATTACGGTTTTCATGCGATTGTGCCGGAAGAAGCCGTCGGCGACCGCTGCGCCTCGGCGCATGTCGCCAATCTGTTCGACATCAACGCCCGCTACGCCGACGTTCTGCCCCTGGCCGAAGTCCTGGCCCACCTCGAGCGCGACTTGCGGGACGAGGCGGCCTGATGAGCGGGCTCGAAGGCAAGACCGTCATCGTCACCGGCGCGGCGCGCGGCATCGGCCGCTGCATCGCTGAACGAGCGGCCGCGCAAGGAGGCCATGTCGTCGTCGCCGACATCCTGCTCGACGAAGCGGCTGCCGTCGCCGAGGCGATCCGGTCGGGCGGAGGACAGGCCAGCCATAGCCATGTCGACATCACGGATCCGGCAAGCGCCACGCGGCTGGCTGAGGAGGTGCTTACCGCGCATGGCCGGATCGACGCATTGGTCAACAATGCCGGCCTCGATGCGCCGCACGGGCAGGCGGGGACGATCGATGAGGCCCATTGGCGCCATGTGATCGAGGTCGATCTCAACGGCGCGTGGTGGTGTTCGCGAGCGGTCATTCCGGCGATGATGGAAAGCCGCGCCGGGCGGATCATATTCATAAGCTCTCTTGCCGCGCGCGTCGGCTCGCCGACGCTTTCTCCCGCCTATGCGACGGCCAAGGCCGGCCTGATCGGACTGACGGTATCGCTCTCCTCCCAGTTGGAGCCGCACGGGATACTGGTCAACGCGATCACTCCCGGGGCGACAGGCGATACCGGCCGACCCTATTCCGACGAAGGCAGGCAGGCCTATCTCGGCGCCCATCCGCTTGGCTTTGGCGGCGCCCGGCCAATCGCCGAAGGCGTTCTGCATCTCCTCGGCAAGGGCGGCGATTGGATGAGCGGCAGCGTGCTCAACATCAGCGGCGGACATTTTCGGGGGCTTTGAATGTACGTCGATCCGTTCTCAAAAAGGATAGGTGAGGTGAACGCATTGCAAGCAGAAGCGGCCATCACCTTCAAGGACATCTCGAAGGTCTTCACCTCGAGGGCAGGTGCTACGCCAGTCATCGACAGGCTCAATCTCGAGATCGGCGAAGGGGAGTTCTTCTCGCTGCTCGGGCCGAGCGGATGCGGCAAGACGACGGCACTGCGGATGATCGCCGGTTTCGAGCATCCGAGCGGCGGAGAACTTCTGCTCGGCAGGAGTCCGGTAGCCGGCATCCCGCCGCACAAGCGGGACGTGAACATCGTGTTTCAATCCTACGCGCTGTTTCCGCATATGGATGTCTACGACAACATCGAATACGGGCTGAGGCGCAAGGGCGTCGCGCGCCTCGAGCGGCGCCGGCGTGTCGAGGAGGTCCTCCACCTCGTGCAGCTGCGCGATCTCTCCAAACGACGGCCTGCCGCCTTGTCGGGAGGCCAGCAGCAGAGAGTGGCGCTGGCGCGCGCCCTGGTGAACCGCCCTCGTGTTCTTCTTCTCGACGAGCCGCTTGCGGCCCTCGATGCAAAGCTGCGCGCGACGATGCAGACGGAGTTGCGACGAATCCAGCAGGAGGTCGGGATCACATTTGTGTTCGTCACGCACGACCAGCACGAAGCCTTCGCGATGTCGGACCGCATCGCCATCCTGAATGCGGGACACCTGGAGCAGGTCGGCAGCCCGGCCGATCTCTACCACCGTCCGGCGAGCCGCTTCGTTGCTGATTTCGTCGGCCAGTCCAACTTCTTTACCGGGACCGTATCGACACGCGGCGATCGCCGACTCATCGAGATCGCCGAAGACGGGTTCATCTGGTTTCCAGCGCCTGGCGGGCAGGGCGCGAACACCGTCCTTGTTCGTCCCGAATGCATCGAGCTGGTGCCGCGCGGTGCCGAGCCGCGCGCCGATCTTTGCCGGGTCAACGCGACAGTGGTGGAGCGCCAATTCCTCGGTTCGCACCACTGCGTCATGGCCAGAACCAGACTTGGGGAGACCGTCACCTGCATGAGCCGGGCTGCGGATCCAGCCATAGCGCCCGGAGCCGAAGTCTGGGTCACCTGGCACCCCGATCACAGCACCATAATCCCGGATCAACCGGGAGTTCCAAGAAGCCTCAAGATGGAGAACCGACTATGAACGACAGCAATGGGACTATTCGGATACTTGCTTCGCAGGAGTGGACGCGAAGAAACTTTTTGCGACTGGCGGCGATGGCCGGTGGCGCAGCGGCGCTGAGCGTCAACGGCGTCTCGGCCGCCTTCGCCGCAACCGATCTGCCGGCGCATGCCAAGGCCGCGGCAGGCGACGCCAAACTCGGCGACAGCCTGTTCATCTATTCCTGGGCCGGTTACGCCAACCCGGCAGTGTTGGAAGGTTTCAGCGCCGGCGCCGGCCCCAGGGTCCAGGTCGCCACCTTCGATTCCGTCGAAGCGGCCATCGCCAAGCTGGAAATCTCCGGTTCCGCCGACTACGACATCGTCGTGCTTGGCGACGCCTACGTCAAGCAGACGGTCGAGCGTAAGCTTATCCAGCCGCTCGACCATGCGCAGATCCCGAACCTCGACAATCTTCGCACCGATTTCCGCAATCCTCCCTTCGATCCCGGCAACCGCTACACGGTGATGAAGAATTTCGGCACGATCGGCATTCTCTACAATCACACCGTCATCAAGGATGAGATCAAGAGCTGGGACGATTTCTTCCGCGCGGCGGCATTGCCTGATGTCAGCGGCCGCGTGTCGGTGCTCAACGACCAGCCGAGCGTTTTCGGGCTGGTCTTCTGGCGGGAGGGCAAGGACTACAACACCGGTGACGTGGCGCGCCTGGAACATGCCAGGGACGTATTGCTCACGGAACTGGTGCCGCATCTGAAGGCCTTCGACGCCAACCCGGTGCAGGGAATGCTGAACGGCGACTTTGTTCTGGGGCAGGGCTATCTCGGCAGCTGCCGGCATATCTTCGAGCAGGATCCAGACAGCTACACCTGGGTCTATCCGACACCCCAATGCGTGATCTGGAGCGATCACTACGCGGTGCCCACCGGGTCCAAGAACCTCGCGGCGGCCCACGCCTTCATCAATTACATGCTCGACCCGGACGTTGCTGCCGAGGAGGTGGCCTTTATCGGTTACGACACCGGCGTGAAGGGCGTGGTCGAAAAGCTCCCCGCCACCCTCGTTCGCAAGGACATGATCGTGTTCCCCGACGGCGTCGCGCAACGGCTCGTCTTTCAGCGGGTCGAAGGCTCCAACCCTTCCAAGCGGATCGAGTTGTTCAACGAGATCAAGGCGGCGGCCTCGCGAGGCTGACCGCACAGCGGACGGCCCGGCAAAGGAGCCGTCCGCGCCAATCGCCACTGCGTCTGCCCGATCGGCGACGCGGTGGCCGTCAGGCCGTCTGAAGGAATGATAAGCCGTGCACGCAGCGATCGAACAGCATCAAGGCATAAGCAGTCCCGGGGTCTCGACCCGCCTCGGTCAGATGGTGCGCGACTGGTGGCTGGTAGTCCTGCCGTTCGCGTTCTATGCAGCATTCTTCATCGTCCCGGTCCTGCTCATCGCGCTGCAAAGCTTCGCCACCTACAACGGCGAAGGCCACGGCGCCGACGCAGTCGCCGGCGCTCCGACCTTCGACAACTATCTCAACGTCTTCACGCCGACCTTCCGCCTGGTGTTCGCCGCCAGCGTGCAGAATGCGCTGCTCGGAACGGCGCTCTGCATCGCTGTCGGTTACCCCGTCGCCTATTTCATCAGCACGCGCTGTCCCGATCGGCTGAAGCCGTGGCTGCTTGTGCTGGTCGTGGTGCCATTCTGGACGAGCTACCTGTTGCGGATGCTCGGCTGGCGCATTCTGCTCGGCGGTAACGGCATCGTCTCGCAGGCGCTTCAAGCGGTCGGGCTGCTGCGGACGGGCGAAAGCCTGCTGTTCACGCAAACCGCCGTGCAACTCGGACTGGTGTACAATTTCCTGCCGATGATGATCCTGCCGATCTACGTCTCGATCGACAGGCTTTCAAAGGATCAGCGCGAGGCCAGCCGCGACCTCTATGCCCGGCCTTGGCAGACCTTTCTCGGCATCACGCTGCCTCAGACGGCGCCCGGCATCACCGCCGGGGCGATGATCGTCTTCATCACCATGACCAGCGACTACGTCACCCCCGAACTGATGGGCGGCGCCAAGGGCATGATGATAGGCACCTTGATCTATTCGCAATTCCTGCAGGGCGAGAACTGGCCGCTGGCCTCGGCAATGGCCCTCTCCCTGGTGGTGGTCGTCGTCGCCAGCGTGCTCGTCATGGCCGGAGCGGCATCGGCGATCCAGCGTCTGCCGGCCTGGGCGAGAAGGTTGACCCGATGAGCCGCACCATGCCTGGACCAAGATCCATCATGCTCGGCCTGTGGTCGCTTCTCGTGGCCGTCTTCCTGTTTGCCCCGATCGTGGCGGTGCTGGCCTATTCGTTCAATGTCGGCGACTATCTGATCATCTGGAAGGGAGCGGGTCTTCGCTGGTACGGACGCGTGCTTTCCGACCAGAACATCCTTTCGACGCTGCGCACCAGCGTCACCGTGGCGCTCAGCACAGCGATAGCCAGCATTGTTCTGGGGTGCGTGTGCGGGACCGTTCTTGCGCGCCGGCCGGCGGCCGTCGCCGTCCCGCTCAGCCTGCTGCTGCTGGTCGTCCTTTCCTTTCCGGAGATCGTCAAGGCCGTCGCCTATCTCATCTGGTTCGTGAGGATCGACCTCGATGCCGGGCTGGCGCGCATGATCATCGCGCATACGCTGTTCGGCGGTGCGCTGGTGGCGTTCATCGTGCGTGCGCGCCTTGGCGCGCTCGACCCGAGGCTCGAGGAAGCGGCTGCCGATCTCGGCGCAAGTCCCGGCCTGGCGTTCATGACGGTTACGCTTCCGCTCTTGACGCCGGCCTTGGTGGTCGGAGGGCTGCTCGCCTTCACCATCTCCTTTGACGACGTCATCGTCTCGCTGTTCGTCAGCACGGCGAAGACCACGCCCTTGCCTGTCTACATTCTGGCGTCGGTGCGGCAAGGGCTAAAGGGAGATATCGCCGCGATTTCGGCCCTGATGTTCGGCCTCACGATACTGGTCTTCGCGGCGGCAGGGCTCTTTCTCGCATGGTCGGGCGCGTCAAAGCGCAACGCGGTGCTGATGCTTGCCGGGCAAGGTGAAGCCGCCGCCTGAAGTCGAAATGCCACAAACTGGAAGGACAAAAAAGGTGACCGCACATACTGTTGCCCTGGTAACCGGGGCCGGCTCCGGAATTGGAGCCGCCACTGCCATCCTGCTGGCCGGCAAGGGCTATCGCGTCCATGCGCTGGACCGGGATGAGGCAGCACTTGCCGCGCTGCCCGAACTGGCCGGGCTGCAGCGCGTCACGGTGGACATTGCCGACGAGACCGCGCTTGGCGAGGCGGTCGGCCGCATCGTCGCCGCCGAGGGCCGGCTGGACGCCGCCGTCGCCAATGCCGGCATCTCATTCACGGCGCCGCTCGAGGAGACCGCCGCCGACAATTGGGACAATGTCATGCAAGTCAATCTGCGCGGCGTCTATCTTCTGGCCCGCGCCACCGCGCCCTGGCTGATGAAATCCGATCGCGGCGCCTTTGTCGCGACGGCTTCCGAACTCGGCACGGTCGGGCAGGTAGGGCTCAGCGCCTATGCGTCGGCAAAGGCGGGCGTCATCAATCTGATGCGCGTGCTGGCGCTGGAATATGCCCAGCGCGGCGTGCGCTTCAACGCGGTGGCTCCAGGCGGTGTGCATACGCCCATGATGGAACGCGAGCAGCAGCGCCTTGGTTTCACTATCGAGGATGCGGCCAGGCACATCCCGCTGGGGCGGCTCGCACGGCCGGACGAGATTGCACCAGTCATAGCATTCCTGCTGTCACCGGAAGCCTCGTTCGTGACCGGAGCCGTATGGGTCGCCGACGGCGGCTACACCGCCCGCTGACCAAGCCAGCAATTCGTGCGCATCCTCAGCCCCCGATGCGCACCGAGCAGACAGGAACGGAAAAGTGGATCTGATAATCAAGAACGGAACCGTCGTCACTGCGTGCGACACATTCGCGGCCGACGTCGGCGTCACGAACGGCCGCATCAGCGCGATCGCCGACACAATCGACGGCGGCGGCGCGACGCGGATCATCGACGCGGCCGGGCGCCTGGTGATGCCCGGCGGCGTCGATGTCCACACGCATCTCGATACGCCGGGCATGCTTGCCGACACCGAGGACGATTTTCTCAGCGGGACGATCGCGGGCGCGCATGGTGGAACGACGACCATCATCAATTTCTGTCCGCAGATCAAAGGCCGCGGCCTGCTGGAATCCCTTGCAGAGCATCGCCGGCGCGCTGACCCCAAGGCCGTCATCGATTTCGCGCTGCACGCCATCATTTCCGATCCGTCGGAACGGACCTTGGCGGAATTGTCGGCCCTGCCAGCCGAAGGGGTCACCAGCTTCAAGCTCTTCATGGCTTACAAGGGCGACACCATGGTGGATGACGGTACCTTGATCCGGGTGCTGCACGAGGCGAAGGCGAACGGCGCGCTGGTCATGGTCCATGCGGAGAACGGCGAAGCCGTCGAATATCTGCGCGACAGGTTTGCCGGCGAAGGCAAATTGTCGCCGCGCTATCATGCGCTCAGCCGGCCACCGCGCGTCGAGGCCGAGGCCACGGCGCGCGCCATCACCCTTGCCGAGTTGGTCGGCGCGTCGATCTACATTGTCCATGTCAGTTGCGGCGAGGCGCTGGAGGAGGTGGTCCGAGGGCGGCTGCGCGGTGTGGACGTGCATGCCGAAACCTGCGCGCACTACCTGCATATTACCGATGCCGTGTTCGAGGCGCCGGGATTCGAGGGCGGCAAATATGTCTTCACGCCACCGCCGCGGGCCAGGCATCAGCCGAAGCTCATCTGGGAGGCCCTCGCGCGCGGCGATCTCGAAGTCGTGTCGTCGGATCACGCGCCGTACAATTTCCACGGCGGCAAGGATATCGGACGCGACGATTTCAGGCAGATTCCCAACGGCGCTCCCGGCATCGAGGAACGCATGACGCTGGTCTGGCAGGGCGTCGCCAACGGAGATCTTTCTCCAAATCGTTTCGTTGATCTGGTGGCGACGACGCCCGCCAGGATCTTCGGGCTCTACCCGGCCAAGGGGACAATCGCCGTCGGGGCCGACGCCGACCTGGTCATCTGGAATCCAGACATCAAGCGGCGGCTGACGCAAGCCGACCTGCACTCGGCCGTCGACTACACGATGTTCGAAGGAATGGAGGTTCTGGGCGCGCCCGAGACGGTGATATCGAGGGGCGACATCATTATTCGGGGTGGCGCATTCACCGGCGCGGCAGGGCGCGGCAGGTACATCCATCGCGGCACGGCGTCGTCGCGGAGCCGCCAGGCAAAGCTGGAGGCGCAACCGTCATGACCGCACAAATCATCATCGATCCCAAACTCGTCGAGGATTACATCCTGACGCTGGCCTCGTACGGTTCCTACGGCGACACAGGGGTGTGGCGAACGGTCTATTCGCCGGAATGGATTGCGGCCACCGACCAGTACGCCTCGTGGTGTAGGGATGCGGGGCTCGCCGTCAGCCGCGACGCTGTCGGCAATGTCTGGGGCAGGCTGCAGGGAACTGACGCGGCATCCTCCAGCATCGTTTCGGGCTCGCATATCGATTCGCAGAAGCCCGGAGGCCGCTACGACGGCGCGCTCGGCGCTCTTGCCGGGCTGCTCGCGGTCAAGGCGCTTAAGGAGCAGTTTGGGCAACCACGCCGGTCAATCGAGGCGGTGGCATTCTGCGAGGAGGAATCCAGCCGCTTTCCCTCGGCGAATTTCTGGGGCTCGCGCGCCATAACCGGCCGGATCAAGGCCGACGATCCCGACAATACGATCGGGTTCGACGGAGAGACGGCGGCGGAGGCGATGCGGGCGGTCGGCCTGGACCCGAAGCGGATTCCGGAGGCCCGGCGCAACGATATCGATACGTTCATCGAGCTTCACATCGAACAGGGTCCCATCCTCGAGGAGGCAGGAATCCCCGTCGCTGTGGTCAACGCGGTGACGGGGATCAGGCATTACAGCGTGGAATTGCGCGGCACGCAGAACCACGCCGGCGCCTTCCCGATGGATATCCGCCGCGATCCGATGGCCGGCTTCATGGAAATAGGGTCGCGCGCCGTCGATACGGCGCATCGATGGGGCCGTCCGGCGGTAACGACAATCGGTCGCGTGGTCGCCGAGCCGAACGCCACAGCGGTCATTCCCTCCAGAGTGCAGTTCACCATCGATGCGCGCCA
Organism: Mesorhizobium sp. M0938; assembly: GCF_040319125.1. Lineage (NCBI taxonomy): Bacteria > Pseudomonadati > Pseudomonadota > Alphaproteobacteria > Hyphomicrobiales > Phyllobacteriaceae > Mesorhizobium > Mesorhizobium sp. M0938. The sequence goes on from NZ_JAMYNS010000007.1 coordinate 324,173, forward strand.
TCCCGATCCGGAGCGCTGCGAACGGCTCTATGCCACCCATGAGGGAATGATGCGCGAAGTGGCCGCTCGCCGGAATCTCGATCTGGACTGGACGGTGCAGATCGATCACCGGCCATGCCGCAGCGACCCGGCGGTCGTTTCCATGCTGCAGAAAAGCGCAGCCGAACAGGAGATACCGATCCTGACCATGGCCAGCGGGGCGGGCCACGACACACAGCAGATGGCCACCATCGCAAAGGTCGCCATGATCTTCGTGCGCAGCAAGGAAGGCCGCAGCCATACGCCCGAGGAGTTCTCCTCGATTGCTGACATCGTGGCTGGCATAAGGCTGCTGGCTGCCGGCATCCATAAGCTGGCCTACTGACGCGTCCTGCGGCCGGTCGTCAAAGGGCGGGAAAGCTTTCCGGCGGCCGTGCCAGCGTGGCGCGATGGATTTCGGTGGCGGCCCGGATCATCTCGGCCGCCACCTTCTCCTCCTCGGGCAGGAAGCTGTCGATCATGAACGAGCAGTTGAAAATGAAGGAAACCTGTCCGTCACGGTCGAAGATGGGCAGGGCGATGGCCATGATGCCTTCCGTGAATTCGCCTTGGCTGAGCGCATAGCCACGCTCGCGCGTGGCAGCGACGGACGCCCGGATTGACGCCGCGTCAAGCGGCGTCTTCGAGGTGTAGCGGGCAGGCGTCCAATGTTGCATCCAGAGATCGAGCCGCTGCGGCGTCTGCCAGCCCAGATAGGCCCTCATCTGGGCGCAGGCGTCACGCGGAAACCGGTGTCCGATCGGAAAGGATATTTCCATCGATTTCGGACCGTTGAACTTGTCGATGACGATGAAAGTATCGTCGTCCATGGGCTGGGTCAGTAGGCATGGGATATCGATGCGCTGCACGAGCGTGCTGAGGCTGCGCCGCACTGCATCCAGAACCGGGGAATTGAGAAGGCTGGAGGCGGTGGATAGAAGCCCGGAGTGAAGACGGTAGGTCTTGGATCTGGGATCGAACTTCAGCCACTCGAAATGCACCAGCGTCTTCAAAATCGAGTGACAGTGGGTCTTTGAAATATCCAGCGCTGCTGTAAGGTCGACAAGCGCCGCCTCATGCGGCGGCGTGTCGTTGAGAAACTGCAGGATCGCAACTGCATTCTCCAACGCGGGCACCAAGCCGGGCGGCTGTTTTACGACGCGTTCGCTTGCCTGCGGTGCAAGCAGCCAGTGAGTGCCGTCATGGTGAAGTTCCGCTCTGGAAGAGCGTTTGGGAATGTCGTCGCGGGAAGGGCTCACGGTAACCAGTTCTATTCGGCTGAATGAGTTCTTCTTATAGAATGAAGTTCTCTGAATAGCCACATCCGGCGGCACTGCGTCGGCGGCCCCAATATAGAGGGTACGGCTCGCATCGCCAACCAGTTTCGGAAGGTGCCAAGCTGATCTGCGCTGCAACCTGAGTTGTGCTGCAGTCCGGTATCGACCTCGCTCTCGCGTTGGAGAGTGCGCCCGTCCTGAATGGGTCCGACTGGAGGCGACCTGGCGTCCGCGGGGCGGCTCCGTGCTCTTGAGTAACGCGACCAACTCGCTCTGCTGCGGGGTGCGGGTTTTGGAGAAAATCCGTTCCAGGATAAGTGCGGCAGGTCTTCACCGTGATGTTCGACGTTGCCGCGGCTTCCTTCACTGTTCGCCCGCCGAAGGCGCGGAAAGGCGGGCTTCTGTCAACGTGACCATGATCACCGCGCAACGCTCCGATGCCAGGCCATAGGCGCGGGCATCAACGAATGGCGCAATCGACAGCAACAGCCGTGTCAGGTCGGAGCGCTTGCCAGCTGACGGCACGATCAGCGTTCCTTCGGTTCCCGACAAGAGCGCCGCCATGTAACGAGCAGGCATCCGCGACCAGCCGCTGAAGCTGCTGCGCATCCCTGAGATTTCTAAGCGGGATTTTGCTACAATCCCGGATGGCCGCTCGAATAGTGGTTATCCTAGCGCTTCTTGCCGCCTTCGCTTACGGATTCGCAAAACTCGTGGAACGTTACGGCGACTCCGGCGACAGGCCATCTCCGTGTGAAAAATGGCCACATCCCGATTGTCCAGACCCAGCCGTGCCTCCTCAGGAGGAAGCCGAGCCTTGAGCGGGCGCCCTCAGACGGTCTAGTCGGCAAGTCGGTGGCGCATGTCCTCGCAGACAATACTGTGCGATCGGATTGCCCGGTCAGCCCGCGCCGTGCCGGAGGGCGCGGGCTTTCATTTTCGGCCTGGCGCTAAGTGCGACTGCTACTAGGCCCTGGCACCTCGTCGAGGAGATTTGGACCTTTGCTCACAGGCATCTGGCCGTCGGGAGTAAGCTTGTCCACCGCGTCGGGCAGTTCTCTTGTGAGCCGGTCGAGAAGTTCGTCGCGGGATAATCCCGTTTGCTCAGCGAGATCGCTCAACGTTTGCGGGTCGATCGCGTTCTCGACCTGGTCGCGCTGGACGGGGCGATTTGATCCTGTACCGACCCAAGAATCAACTTGATCACCCGCCCCTGTATTCCGGAGGCGGTCCAGGATATCGCCGAGCCCGCCGTGGGAGCCAGCGCTTTTGGGATCTGTCGAGCCCCTACCGGCGATTAGCTCGCCGATCTTGTCCCTGTTCTTGTAGGCAAGCAGGCCAAGCAAGGCTATGGCGACTTTTCCTATGTCAAGGCTCATTTCGTATCTCCTTCCATGAAGAACGGACAAGGCATGCGGCTTTGAAAGGTTCCACGGAATTGCTGTCGGGCTGGTCGGCTTCTGGCGAGCACGCGCCCGTCGCGCAGGAATGACGCCCGATCGTCCCCCCATTTTGGGCGCCCCAACAGAAAGGAACGTGACGGGCTTCCGATCGTTGACGGCTTTTAATCGAGCGACCGTCCCATGCCATCCACCTCGATACGGAAAACGGAATACGATCCGGAGCGCAAAGTTCTTTCGGTGTGGTTCGTGGCCAGCGGCAAACGGTACGAGTTTGAGGGCGTGCCGCCGGAGACCTTTGCCGCGTTCAAAGCCGCCTTTGCCAAGGGCCGCTACTTCAACGAGCACATCCGAAATCACTTCTGGTACCGTCAGGTTGCGGCCGGCAACGATCCTGATTGACAGCAGATAGCTGAAACATTCCAACTGCCGGTTGGTAGACACAGCCGCCGGCGCGCATAGGATTTTGCGCACCAGGCACATCACCCCCGCCCATCCCTTGTGCCCGGTACGACTGAGTCTCGCCCGCCGTGCCGAAGGTGCGGCGGGCTTTTTTTGCTTTCCGAACGGAACACTGGCGAAGTCAGGAAGTTCGGATCCTGCAGCATTTCCGCAGACAATGCTGTGCGATCGGATTGCCGATCCAGCCCGCGTCCTTCCCCTCCGTGGGGCGCGGGCGCTTCGAATTCATGACAATGCAACCGCCGCCATGTCCGTCGTTAACCGCCTTCAATCCTTGGCGAGCGACAAAAATGACGGCGTTCATTCCGATTACAATCTACCTGAATCACAAGCCGGTGGTGGTCGCGTCGATAGCAGCCGCCGCGAAGGCGCTTCAGCACCCATGGCCATCCATGAACAAACCGTCCCGACTTGAAGCAATCCGAATGGTCGAGGAATGCCTGGCCGGACATTGCAGTCAACAAGCCGCGTTCGCCGCCTTCGAGGCCGCTGCGGCGGAGCAGGGCCTTCACAAGCAGAGACCTCCAAGCGAAGGCCTCAAGAAATTCGACGGGGTTGCTGAAGACCTGATCTGAGGTGATGCGGCGCTCGTTAGCTGAAACCCTACATCGGTGGGCGGACATCATCGTCGGTGATTGCGGACCACCCGCCAAATCGAGGAATGGCGGGTGGTCGCTTATCAGCGCAGGAAGGGACTTAGCTGCGCGGATCTCAAATCGGCTGCCTTTAGCTAACAAGGATGCCTATCGTTAGGAACGTGATCGATACGACGAATACCGGAGCGAGTGACCATCGAGCTTGGTGGACACTATCCATGGTATCTCTCCTGTGACACCTGGCCTGTGACACCTGGCCTGTGACACCCGGCGAGAACGAGTGCCGGCAGTCGCGGTTCCGGGCTGCACCCCGTCGTCGTCCTTTGCGGCAGCAAAGGTCAGACTTAGGTCCTACCTTGAGTAGACCGAAGCCCGTTCAAGGAACGTTTGCGGCCGCCTGAGGTTGGATGAGGCTGGCGCGAAGTCGATGCCGTTCAGCGCAACAGAACTCAGGCAAGGAGCCAATTATGAGAATGCATCATTCAACTTTCGCCGCGGGATTTCTGCTGCTGGCCGGTATCGGCGCCGCTGCCGCTCAGGACGTGATCATCGCGCCTGAGCAGGAGACGGTCATCAGGGAATACGTCAAAAAGCAGCCACTCGCATCTGTGGAACTTCTAGGGGTCGAGCTCAATATCGGCTCAACCTTGCCCGAGACGGTCGAGTTGCATGAAGTCCCCGACACCCAATATCGATATGTGGTGGTCGACAACCGGACCGTGGTCGTTGATCCGGGTACACGCAAGATCATCAAAGTCATCGAATAACCTAAGCGACTGGGGAGGACGGCCCGCCGCGCCGAAAGGAGCGGCGGGTTTTCTTTTGCTGCGTCCTCTGGTTGGATTAGCTACGGTTAGCCATCGGGCGTGGAGGTCGAATGCCGATTTATGAAAAGCTCAGGAGGCTGGCGTCTTCGATTCATCTGAAGTCGCTTTGCTTGGTCGAGTATTCGACCGGCTCAAGATCAAGGAGCAAATCCGAACAGCGACGTGAGACGCTCGCGTCGCGGATCCTGGCAAACTACACGGCTGGTATTACCGATGAGGACGAGCTTGTTTCGGCGTCTAAATTGCCACTGGGGCGGTAGTGAGCTGCATTTCACAAGCCGGAGCGGTCGATGCTCAGGCTTCGCGTGATAACCAGTTGCTCAAGCGCGTCCTCGCTGATCTAGAATCGTGTCCGCAGCAGATGTAGCTGGCGGCATTGGTTGCCGTGCTGTCCGGCGTTGATCGTATCGAACCCAGCCTTCGATGGAACTGTTGCTTCTCCACATCGTTGGTAAACCAGATCGTTCTCGCTGCCATCGATGTTCATCCGTTTCCGGCAGTCTTCTCGAATAGCAACTCAATCTGCATGCTCGACCAGACTCCATCCTGTTCAACTTCGTTTGCAGCCGCTTGTCGCCAAGAATCACCAAACCGGGTTCCCGGCAGCGTGATAATTGCCTCGTATAACGTCCATAAATGTGTCGGAACCGATGGCCGGTTCGATCCGCAGCGGGTTGGTAATGTCATCCGCGAACTAAGCGCCGACATTATTGCTTTGCAGGAAGTTGATGAACGTACCGGAAGGCGGCAGGGCCTATTGGATCTCAACACGCTTCGACGAGAAACCGATCTGGTTAGTGCACACACGCCTGAGAACCTTGGACCCCATGGGTGGCACGGCAATTTGATACTAGCTCGCAAGGGAGTGGTCCAGGCTGTCAATCTAGTAAGGTTACCTGGCCTGGAGCCACGCGGTGCTTTGATCGTCGATTTGGAAATCGAAGGCGTGGTGCTGCGGGTGATCGCTGCACATTTTGGATTACTCCGGCGGTCGCGCACCAAGCAGGCCAACGCACTGCTTGAGGCGACGCGTTCGGTCCTAAGGCCAACCATTTTGCTTGGTGATCTCAATGAATGGCGAGTGCATAGCAGATCCTCGTTGCTGGCGCTACTGCCGCATTTTGGTCCAATCCACACCGTGCTGCCGAGTTTCCCTTCGCGATTCCCTATGCTTGCGCTCGATCGGATTCTGGCCAAACCACCAAGTCTGATCTCCAGCCTCGAAGTGCACCATACATCGCTATCTCGGATCGCCTCCGATCATCTACCGATCAAGGCGCGATTAAACCTCCAGGGCATTCGCCAGCTACATTTGCAACCAGATTACCTCTGAACGGTTCTTGCTATGATTTTGAGCAAAGGCCGGCGTTCGATCGCTGAAGGTAATCAGTTTTTATGGAAACATCCATTTCGCGAATTGCGCACGACAAGATCAAAGCAGGCAAGAGCGGCTTACTGCTGGTTCCGGACAATTATGACGCCTTCGCCGTGCGGGTCCTGGCTGCAAGGAGTTCCGTTCGCAGTCTCGACCTCATGTACTACCTTTGGCACGATGACCACACTGGCCGCTTGCTTTTGCAGGAAGTTTTCCGGGCCGCTGAGCGCGGCGTGCGTGTGCGCATGCTCCTTGACGACGCCAGTCCGCGAAAGAACGATTCTGCATATCTGGCGTTGAGCAATCATCCAAACATCGAGTTGAAGTTGTTTAATCCAAGCGGCGTGAGGCAACGCAGCGTCATGCGCGCTGTGGAAATTGTATTGCGACTTTTCGCGTTGACCCGGAGAATGCACAACAAGGCATGGATCGCTGACGACCACGTCGCAATCGTAGGAGGGCGGAACGTTGGCGATGCCTATTTCGACGCAGCAGAAACCAATTTCCGCGACCTGGACGTGCTGCTCCTCGGTCCTGCCGTGCAGCAAACCGGCGAAATATTTGAGGCATTCTGGGCTTGCGAGGACGCAAAATCAATTAGTGTCCTAGGATCAGCCGCCGAAAACGAGCATTGCGATTTGTTTTCAGGAAGCGATCTCGAAACCCAATCAATGCTGTTGAACGGGGTCGGTGACCGAAAATCCATCGCAGAGTTTATCGCAACTAGCAACGACGTGCATTGGGTGGATCGAGTTCGGGTGATTTCCGATCCTCCGGAGAAGGTGAGGGGGTGGAGACGTCGCAGCTGGCTTACGAAGGAATTGCTTCCCCTCATTCAATCGGCCCGCACCTGTCTGGAAATCGTATCTCCCTATTTCATCCCCGGCAAAAGGGGCTCCGCGATCCTGTTTGACCTCGTCAGCAACGGAGTTGACGTTTCGGTTTTGACCAATTCCTTGGCCGCTACAGACGTCGCCGCAGTCCATGGAGCTTATGCGAACTATCGCAAACGATTGCTGAGGAATGGCGTGAAACTGTTCGAGCTCCAGCCCTTCACTCGCCGACAGGCAATCTCTGTGTTTGGCTCCAAGGGCGCCAGTCTGCACACCAAATCGTTCACGGTTGACGACAGGGCTGGGTTCGTCGGTTCCTTCAATTTTGATCCCCGGTCAGTGTCTTTGAACTCGGAGATGGGCGTGCTCTTTGAGGATGCCGAATTAGTCGGTGAACTTCGGCACTTTTTTCAAACTGAGATATCACCAGAAACCAGCTATCGGCTGGAACTGAAAGACAATGTGCTTCACTGGCATGGATGCGACGAGGGCAAACTCCAAGAATACACACACGAACCAGAGGCCGGAATATTTCGCCGGCTTCTGGCGGCCTTGGTCCGCCACCTTCCGATCGAGTCCCAGCTTTAGCCAGACCCACATAAGATGAAGCTTGATGTGCCGCCGTTCTCGTGTCGCCCTTGCCATTCGCCGGTCTGAGCACGATGGAGACTATAGACTGCGCCTAGGGCGTTCTGTTGCCGGGCTAGCGTCCGCTGAGCGGCTCCGTGCTTTTGAGCAGCGCAACCAGTTCGCTCTGCTGCCGGGTGCCGGTCTTGGAGAAAATCCGTTCCAGATAAGTGCGGCAGGTTTTCACCGTTATATTCGAACTGGCCGCCGCTTCCTTCAGCGTCCGCCCGGACGCCAATGCAGCGGCAAGGCGGGCTTCGGCCGACGTCAAATCGAAGAGGCTGCGGACATGCTGTTCGAAACCATCGGGGATGCGCCGGGCGACCTCGGTGACCATGATCACCGCGCACCGTTCCGACGCCAGGCCGTAGGCGCGGGCGTCGACGAATGGCGCAATCGACAGCACCAGCCGTGTCAGGTCGGAGCGCTTGTGATCCGACGGCACCATCAGCGTCCCTCCGGTTCCAGGCATGGCGCCGTCCCGCAACGAGCAGGCATCCGCGACCAACCGCTGAAGCTCCTGTGCATCCCTGGGATTGGAGGCGACGATCGTGCCGCCATTCAGCGCCAGAGGACTGTCGGGCCGCGCCAGCATTGCCGCGGCGGCCTCGTTCATTTGGGCGATATGCTGAAAGCCGTCCACAAGAAACACGCCGAAGGGCAGATGCGAGAAGGCCGATGCCAGCGCCGACGTGTTCTCCAACCGCCGGCCGATCTCCCCAGCGCGCAGCATATGCGGTACGATCTTCTGCAACAGGTCGATGTCGTCGGCACCGAACGCGTCTTGCTTCGTGCCGCGATGGATATCGAAAAACCAATAAGAGCCGTTGGACGCCAGAAGATTGGAAGCGAGCCCATGATGCATGTCGCGCGGCCTCATCCAGTCTTGCCAGAGTTCGCGGCGGCGGAACGCCGCCACGTCTTCAGCTATCCGCGTGCGATCATAGATTATGCCCACCGGCAGCGCTGCCGCGACCGTGCTAATGGGTTCGCGCATGTGTGCCGACGCCGCCTCGGGAGAACACATGCCGGGGTCAGAGACAGTCCCCACTGCGCTGCACATGGAGGACGGCCTGCGGCTCCTGGAGCTGGCCCGAGAAGCCAGCCGACTGTTTGCGAAACAGGCTCCAAACGAGAAGAAACGGCTTCTGAATCTGGTGCTGTCGAACTGCGAATGGGATCGCGGCGAAGTTCGCGCAAACTTCAGGCAACCCTTTGACTTACTTGCAGAATCAGCGGCTGCTGCGGCGTCGAGCGATGCCAGTGGGACGAAATTGTCTACAGGACATCCAGTTTGGCTGGGGAACCTGGATTCGAACCAGGACTAACGGAGTCAGAGTCCGTGGGTCTACCGTTAACCTATTCCCCAGCAGGCGCGGTTGAAGAAACCGCGCGGGCAGGGCGACGATGTCGCCGCGCGTGCCTTGTAGCCGCCGCCGGAAAATAGTCAAGCCTGCCTGGCGTTTCAATCACGTTTCGTCAGACGGACTCGCACGCCACGTTCAGGTACCGGCGTTCAGGCCGGAACCTCCCTGGGGAGACGTGCCTAGCGCCTCAATCCCCACCCCGCCCGAGCTGCGAGTGCTCGAAATACAGCACCACACCGAGCGCTATCACCAGCGGGATGATCAGGTAAAACAGCCGGAACACCAGCAGCGCTGCCAGCACGCCGACCGGGTCCATATGCGACAGGCCGGCGAGGAACACGACCTCGAACACGCCGAGCCCGCCCGGCGCATGCGAGATCTGGGCGATCGAGAACGACACCAGAAAGACGCCGAGCACGACGAAATAGCCGGGATTGCCAGCCGCGGGCAGGGCGAAGAAGATGATCGCCGCCGCCGCCAGGAGCTCGATCGGGCCGATCAGCAATTGCCGCGCGACGATCGGCAGGGCCGGATAATGGACCTGGAAGCTGCCGATCTTCAGTGGCCTGAGATGCAGCCAGCTGCCGAAGATGTAGGCCGCCACCAGCAGCAGCATGGCAACGCCCGCGGCAATCGTCAGGCCATGGTGCGGTGCGCCGGAAAACCGGTCGATGATTTCAGGCTCGAAAACCAGCACGAGGCCGGAGACGAGGATCGTCGACAGCACGAAGGTGATCCAGCAGATCGCCACCAGGACACCGACATCCTGTCCAGTCAGCCCCCTTGTGCCATAGGCGCGGTAGCGGATCACGGCGCCTGAAAATACCGAGCCGCCGATATTGTGCGACAGCGCGTAGGTGGTGAAGGAGCACAGCGTGACGAATAGCCAAGAAACTCGTTTGCCAATATGCAGGAGCGCGATGTGGTCGTAGCCGGCCAGCGAGGCATAGGCGATGACAGAGCTTAGCGCAGCAAACACCCAGCCACGGGCCGGGATGGCGACGATGCCGTCCCAGACGTCGTCGAGCGAAATGCCGCGCAGTTCATGCAGCAGCAGCCATAGCGAGAAGACGACCGCCGCAATGCCGACGACTGGCCAGAAATAGCGCCTCCAATTCATCGTGTGACGATCATGCGTTGCAGCCCGTTGCCCTTTCCGGTTCGCGTCAGGAAAACTGTCCGCAATTCCGGATGTTCCATCCCCGCCATTTCAGAAATGCCTTATTGAAGCCGGCTATTCAACCGCGAAGGCGCGGCTCTTCTGCCGCCACCTCATGCCGACGGGAAAATTCGGCTCCTGCGCTCTTGGTGATCCGGCCCGGCGCTGCTAGTCTGGCGGCAACTTAGAACATTTGACAGCGCCTGCTGCGTCCGGTCTCCGGTTCGCGCGGCGCCGGAAGGAACTGAAGTGGAAGACCACGATACCGGCGCCGGCGCGCCGGAAGTGGGCGTGTCCAGGGCTTCGCCGCCGCAGTCCGGTCAGGCAAGCCCATCCGCCGGCCGGCAGAATGGCCGCCCGGTGCAGGCTTGGTCCGGCCAAGCCGGCGACACGCCCCAGCACCAGAATGGCCAGAAGGCCAAAACCAGGAAGCGGCGCAAACGCCGGCGCGGCCGCAAGGTTTTTGTGCGCGATGACGCTCAGCTCGCAGCGGCCGGACTGTCGGCGCCCGTCGCTACCGGCGCTCCAGCCAGTCATCCACGCGAGGCGATCGTCGTGCCTTTGCCTCCGCAGGCAAGGCCGGAGCAGGGCATTCGCCGCCCGCCGGCGCAGGAACTGCCGGTGTTTGCCGCACTTGACCTCGGCACCAACAATTGCCGGCTGCTGGTGGCAGTGCCGACGCGCCACGGCCAGTTCCGCGTCATCGACGCGTTTTCGCGCATCGTCAGGCTGGGCGAGGGCCTCACCGCCAATGGCCGGCTCGGGCAGCCGGCGATGGACCGTGCGGTCGAGGCGCTGAAGATCTGCGGCGACAAGTTGCGCAGCCGCAAGATCAGGAAGGCCCGGCTGATCGCCACCGAAGCCTGCCGCACGGCCGCGAACGGCGCCGAGTTCCTCGACCGCGTCGAGCGCGAGGCGGGCCTGAAGCTCGAGATCATCGACCGCCAGACCGAGGCGCGGCTGGCGGTTTCGGGCTGCGGCTCACTGGTCGACCGCGACACGCAAGGCGTCGTGCTGTTCGACATCGGCGGCGGCTCCTCGGAAATCGCGCTGATCGATCTTACCGGCCACCGCTCGCCAAGGCTGGCCAACCATATCGTCTCCTGGACGTCGCTGCCGGTCGGCGTGGTCTCGCTGGCCGAGCGCTTCGGCGGCCGCACCGTCACCCGCGAGATCTTTGCCGCCATGGTCGAGGATGTGGCCGTGCGCCTGCACGCCTTTGACGGGCGTGACCGGCTGAGCCATGTGCTCGCCAGCCCGAAATTCCACCTGCTCGGCACCTCGGGCACGGTGACGACGCTGGCCGGCGTTCACCTTGACCTGGAACGCTACGACCGCCGCCGGGTCGACGGGCTGTGGATGGACCGCGACAGCGTCGACCGCATGGTCGAAAAGCTGGTCGGCTGGGACTTTCAGCAGCGCGTCGCCAACCCTTGCATAGGCGCCGATCGTGCCGATCTGGTGCTGGCCGGCTGCGCCATCCTGGAAGCGATCCGCGCGGTGTGGCCGTCGGAGCGGCTACGCGTCGCCGACCGCGGCCTGCGCGAGGGCATATTGAGCGAATTGATGGCCGATGACGGTGTCTGGCGTAACAGTGGACGTGGCAGAGCATGATCCCGAACCGAAGGACCGCGTTAGCGAAAAGTGGCAGCCGGTTTTCGGAAAAGATCATGCTCGAACAAGAAATCAAGCAATGACCAAGAAACCGCAGAAGCCCAGTACCGCCGGCATTCGCGTGCTGAAGACGCGGATCAAGAAGAAAAGCGGCCTGAAGGAATCGTCGCGCCGCTGGCTGCAGCGTCACATCAACGACCCCTATGTTCAACGCTCGAAGGCCGACGGCTACCGCTCGCGCGCGGCCTACAAGCTGATCGAGATCGACGATAAGCACCATCTGCTCAAGCCCGGCATGAAGGTCATCGACCTTGGCGCGGCGCCCGGCGGCTGGTGCCAGGTCGCCGCCGCGCGCACGAAGTCGACAGCCGAACACCCGCATGTCGTCGGCATCGACTATCTCGAAATGGACGCGGTGCCGGGCGCGCCGGTGCTGTTGATGGATTTTCTCGATCCGCAGGCGCCGGAAAAGCTCGCCGAAACGCTGGGCGGCCAGCCGGATATCGTTTTATCCGACATGGCGGCGCCGACCACCGGTCACAAGCGGACCGACCACATCCGCACCATGTATCTGTGCGAGGTGGCGGCCGATTTCGCGCTTGCGGTGCTCAAGCCGGGCGGCCATTTCCTCGCCAAGACGTTTCAGGGCGGCGCCGAAAACGAGCTGCTCTCGAGGCTCAAGCAGAATTTCCGCTCGGTCCACCACGTCAAGCCGCCAGCCTCGCGGGATGAGTCGGTGGAGCTTTATTTGTTGGCGAAGGATTTTAAGGGCGGAAGCGGCGCAGCGTAAAACCGCCCCGTAGCGATCCTTCGCGCCCCCCTCTGTCCTGCCGGACATCTCCCCCACGAGGGGGGAGATTGGCAGGCTCATCGGTCGCACCTTCTTCTTCAACTTTGGCGATTGGCGAAAGCCGGGGTGACGGCCGATCTCCCCCCATGTGGGGGAGATGTCCGGCAGGACAGAGGGGGGCGCTGTCCCGCCTGCACCAAAAGGTTCTGTCCCGCCACCTCCTCAATTCCCCGGTGGGCCCACCTCCAGCGTCTTAGGCACCGTCAGCCCGCCATAGCCCGATACGGCGTTGCCGGCGTCGGGCGCCAGCCGCATGAACGACAGCGATGCGGCCGCCGATACGGCCGCGACGATGAAGAACGCGATGTGGAAGTCGCTCAGCGTCAGCGGCCCGCCATGGATTGTCGTCGACACTTCCAGGATGCCGCCGGCCAGCGCCACGCCGAGCGCGATCGACAATTGCTGGAAGACCGCGGCGATCGGCGTTGCCCTGCTGGTGTCGGCGGTCGAGATCTCGGCATAGGCGAGCGCGTTGATGCCGGTGAAGAACATCGAGCGGATGAAGCCGCCGACGAGCAGGGCGGTGAGGATCAGCAGATAGGGTGTCTCCGGCGTGAACAGCCCGTTGATGGCGATCGTCGCCGCCGCGATCAGCGAGCCGAAGATCAGCACACGGCGGAACCCGGCGACCCTGAAGATCAGCGCCGTGACAAATTTCATGCCGATGGCGCCGATCGCCGCCACGAAGGTGATCATTCCCGATTGGAACGGCGTCAGCCCGAAGCCGATCTGGAACATCAGCGGCAAAAGGAACGGCACGGCGCCGATGCCGATGCGAAACAGCCCGCCGCCGAGGACCGAGGCGCGGAACACCTGGTTGCGAAACAGCTCGAGCGCCAGCAGCGGGTTCCTGGCGCGGCGCGCATGCAGAAGGTAAAGCACGGCCGACACCAGCCCGACCGCCACGGTGAGGAAGCCGGCAATCGGCGGCAAGGCGGGCAGGCTGACCACCGACAGGCCGAACACGATGCCCGATGCCGCCAGCCCGCTCAGCACGAAGCCGATGAAGTCGAGCGGCGGCGTTTGCGCCGCTTCGGTTTCCGGCAGGAAACGCGTGGCCAGCCAGATGCCGATCAGCCCGATCGGCACATTGATCAGAAAAATCCAGTGCCAGGTGAAATAGGTGGTGATGAAACCGCCGACCGGTGGACCGACGAGCGGCCCGACCAGCGCCGGAATGCTCAGCCAGGACATCGCCGCGACAAGCTCGCTTTTCGGCGTGGCGCGCACAAGCACAAGGCGTCCCACGGGCGTCATCATGGCGCCGCCAATGCCTTGCAGGAAGCGCGACATCACGAAATCCGTCAGCGAATTGGACACGGCGCAAGCAACCGAGCCGACGATGAACACGGCGATCGCCGCGCGAAACACGTTCTTGGCGCCAAAGCGGTCGGCCATCCAGCCGCTGATCGGAATGAACACCGCCAGCGACACCAGATATGCGGTCAGCGCCAGCTTGAGTGCGACCGGGCTGGTCTGCAGGTCGATGGCGATCGCCGGCAGCGAGGTCGCGATGACGGTCGAATCCATGTTCTCCATAAAAAGGGCGACCGCCAGGATAAGCGGAATGGTGCGGTTCATGGAGCGCCCTGATTGTCTTCGCGATTCTCTGCCCAGCTTGGGGGCGAGCCGGCATGACGGGCGGTTATCACGCCTCGGCCCGCATGTCGCATTAAATTGCTGTCACTTTTGTGCGACCGCTCGCCTTGGTGGCGGCTATCAGCATAGGTTCGAGGACATCGGTCATGGCTGGGGTCATAGATTGCCCCCGTCTCGACAGGGGCATGGAGGCATCGACATGGATGCCTGGACGACACTCAGCCGTCACGTTACGCTCGCTGCAAGACTCAGAACAAAGATCTTTGCGAGTGGCGAGTTGTGTCAAATACACAGAAAATAGTTCGAATTTTTATTGGCTCGCCTGGCGGGTTAAAAGACGAGCGTCGGGGTGCACATGAAGTTGTCAATAGCATAAACCGAAGCCATTCCGACCGCTGGGGACTTCAGCTCAAATTGTTGGGATGGGAGGATGCCGTTCCGGGTTTCATACGTCCTCAAAGCAAAATTAATGAAGACTTGGACAAGTGCGATTATTTTATCGGCGTACTTTGGGACAATTGGGGTTCACGACCAGGTCCAAAATATACATCTGGGTTCGAGGAAGAATATTTCAGAGCAAAAGAGCGGATTGAAAATGGCCTCATGAAGGACATGGCCATCTATTTTAGAAACGTTGATGTGCCACCAAACATGGAGCCGGGCGAAGGGCTTCGGCAGGTGCTGGACTTTCGGCAGAAATTCATTGACGAAAAGACGGTCTTCTTCAAAGATTTTGCTGACCCGCAAACATTCAAGGACGTTGTCCGGGAAAAGCTGGAAGACATCGCTTGGCATGAAACGGATATTTTACTTGCCGACGACGAGCAGCTAACCCAACCAAAAACTGCACCATCTATCCACGACAAATCAACAGAACCGCCCACCCCCAATTCGTGGTTGCTTGATAAGGAAGCAAGAGATTTTCTAAACGATCTAACACAGCGATCTCCCGATTGGGACGGCACCTCGTCGCAAGAAGTTGCGCGTCTACGACTGATCGGTACAGCTGTTACCAGATCGGGAAACGATGAGGACTATCTTGGCAATCACGATTCAAACCTGATCTTTCGATACTTTAGGGACGCGGCACTGTCTAAACAGGAGATTCGGGCTCTAATAGACTGCGGGGTTGTCGGCTTTCAGCACCAAAATGTGCCGTTGTGGCGTTGGCTTGCAAAGTACGAAGATGAGGACATGTGGAGCCGCGTGAACGAACTCGCAGCATACGGTGAGGACGCCGATAAGAGGTTCGCCATAGAGATTTTAGGCCTTGGGTCACAACCAATCCCCTCGCTTGACGAATTCTTCACTGACAAGCGCGTTCTCAAGTTATGGCTGCACGATAAGACTTCCGATCAAGTCTTCGACGCCGCAGTGTCCTTTCTGAGTTCCAATGCGAGCAGCGCTGAACTCACCCTTATAGAAGAGACAGTCGCGCTAATTGCTCCACATCGTCGCGCGAAAATCGAACAGGCAATTGTAAGTATCTTGGCAAGGACCAATCTTAACGGTGCGCTCAAGCGCGTTGTTGAGAAAGAAGTTGATGTAGTAGACCTAAGTCTTTTGGAAACGCTTTTCGGTAAACCACGCTCTTTAGATAACGGGACGGTGGTTTCTTGCTTGAGTGCCAAATCAGAGCTAGTTCGATTGAGAGCTGTTAAATTGCTGTTCGAGCGCAATGAGATTGCACTGGAGGCCGCACAAACACTTTTGACGGACAGCAACCATGAAATTCGCTTGTTGGCTGCTGAAACGCTGAAGAAGCTTGGGTTTGAACTTAGCGACGATGTAGCAAAACAGGCGCTTAGTATTGTTAAGCCGAACAACAGATTGGGCTTATTTTCGACGCGGGAAACCGACGAGACGTATTATGACCGTTATCGCGTAAATCGGCTTCTTGAGATGGATTTCTTGGCTCTTCAGTCTAAAGCAGATAGCCGAGGCGTATTGGGCTACCGAGAACTATCTGCGCTTTATGTTGGATATCCCAAAAAGATGAAGAGCTTTATTAGGGATAACCTGAAAGAAAAATTTAATGGGTACTTGGAAAGCAATATTGAAAAAGGAAAGAGAGAAGGCGAGATTGGTACCGATACTGAAGGTGAGTTAAGAAAACTTTGGAAGTTCCTGCAGAAAATCATGTGCAACGATGCACTAGCGGCACTCTGTGCGGCGGGAGATGCGCACGATCTGGAGTTGGTACGTGGGGTACTTGGGGCTGTTGAGATTGATGCGACTGCGGGTATTTTGAGATACCTTGCTCGGTTTGGCGACTGGTCGTACCTCTCCGGCGAGGGCCGCCTTGCGGGAGCATGGCCCGGTAGCGAAGCTGCGCTCTTAAGGCGTCCTTTCGAGCGCAGTTAG